>DATBEF010000072.1:0-41950 GCA_036269625.1 Bryobacteraceae bacterium
GGGCAGTCCCTACAGGAGTTTCGATGGAGCTCTGGCGGGAATTCGTTACGCGCGGGAAAACAAGATTCCGTTTATCGGCACGTGCGGAGGCTCCCAGCATCTGATGATCGAGTATGCTCGAAACGTCATGGGCATAACGGACGCGGCCCACGCAGAGACCGATCCCTATGCGTCTTGCCTGTTTATCACTCCGCTGAGCTGTTCTTTGGTCGGCAAGACAATGGAAGTCGTCATCAAGCCCGGTAGCAAAGCGGCGGCCGCTTGCCAGGCAGAGCGATCGATGGAAGCCTATTACTGCAACTTCGGACTGAATCCGGCCTATCAGGAGCGCCTGGAATATGCCGGCCTGGAGATCACCGGCAAAGATGAGAATGGCGAAGCCCGCATCGTTGAGCTGACCTCTCATCCGTTCTTCGTCGGGACGCTCTTTGTGCCGCAAGCAAGGTCGAAGCCCGGCAATGCTCACCCGCTGGTGTTGGCATTTTGCCGAGCGGTGGTCTCCCACCTGTATCCAGCGACGTTACTGGTACAGTGCTGATAGTAATTTGCTGTGGAATCCAAAATCCATCCGCCCAAGTGGAAGACTCTGCTGGCGTTCGCGATCATCTACTTCGTTTGGGGATCCACATTTCTCGCCATTCGAGTTGGGGTCCGCGAAGTTCCGCCGTTCCTTCTCGCGGCAATGCGGTTCTTGGTTGCGGGACTGGTCCTGTATATCTGGACGATCGGGCGTGGCGAGCGCTCACCGACCGCTCGCCAATGGATATCAGCAATCTTCCTGGCCCTGCTGATCTTCGTCCTCGATTACGGATTGTTGTTCTGGGCGGAACAGCGTGTGCCCTCAGGCATCGCCGCCGTCATGCTGGCCACGATTCCGGTGTTCATGGCTCTCTCGGAGATCATTATCCTCCGAACCCAGAGGCTCACAATTCGTTTGGCATTGGCACTAATAATCGGCATTGGCGGAGTTGCAGTGTTAATGAGCAGCTCGTTAAACCTCGGCGGCCCGCCGATAGATCAAGCGGGCGCGGTGGCGCTGATGATCGCAGCGATAACTTGGTCGATATCATCGGCTCTCAGCCGCAAGCTGCCGCTTCCGTCGTCCAAGCTCATGAGTTCGGGAGCGCAGATGCTCGCCGGAGGAATCTTGTTGACTCTCGCAGCAGCGGCACTTGGCGAGTTTCGCAATTTTCGTCCATGGACTGTCTCACGCGGAGTATGGTTCTCGCTGCTTTACCTGATCGTCGCGGGCTCCGTTATTGGATTTACCGCGTATGTGTGGTTGCTTCATCATGAGTCGCCCACAAAAGTGGGCACCTATGCATATGTGAATCCGATTGTGGCCGTGCTGGTTGGATACTTCCTGGGCGGCGAAACACTCGGTGCCCGAACCGTCCTGGGAACGCTGTTCGTTCTAATCAGCGTCATCGTAATCACAACGACGCGAGTTAAGAAACCAGTCCCGACACTCGCCGCGAAAAATACCGGCTAACTCCCCGCACTCGTTCTTACCCAAACATCCCTCCCGTTCTCAGCCCATTTGTCCTATAGTTGCTGTTAAGACCATAAAAAGTTGGAAAGGCGCCGGCAGGCCGGCATTTGCGTTATGGCAATCACATTTGAAGTAAACGGGACATCGAAAACCGTCGATGTCGATCCCGGCACTCCGCTACTGTGGGTGCTCCGGGACACTCTAAACATGACCGGGACAAAGTACGGTTGCGGAATCGCTCAATGTGGCGCGTGCACCGTTCATGTGGATGGCGCTGCGCAGCGTTCCTGCTCGGTGCCCGTCTCGTTGGTCGCCGGAAAGAAGATCACCACCATCGAAGGCCTCTCGCCGGATACTAGTCATCCGGTCCAGCAAGCCTGGATCGCGGAGCAAGCCCCGCAATGCGGTTACTGCCAGTCTGGCCAAATCATGACTGCTGTGGCCTTTCTAAGGCAGAATCCGAAACCCACTGCCGCCGATGTCGACGCGGCTATGTCTCACAACATATGCCGCTGCGGAACGGCCCAGCGGATCAGAAAGGCTGTGCTGCGGGCGGCTACAGCCATGCAGGCCGGCTCCGCTCAGGGAGGTGCGCTGTGACTAACCCGATCGATCATCCGCAAATGTCCCGTCGCGGTCTGTTGAAGACGGCTGCCGGCACAGGGGCCATGCTCCTCATCGGCTTCGACGTTTTCCGTATCGCCAAGGCACAAGCTCCGCCTCACGCTCCGGTCAGCCCCTTCCGCTCGTGGATCAGGATCGACCAAAACGGAGACGTTACTTTGCTCTCCGGCCGGTCCGAAATGGGTCAAGGCATTTCAAGCGCTCTCCCCATGGTCCTCGCCGACGAATTAGGTATCGATTGGAAAGACGTCCGTGTCGAACAGGCGCCCAACGATCCAGCACTTTTTGGCGAGCAAGGCACTGGCGGAAGTGGAAGCATCGCCGGATCATGGATGGGCTTGCGCCAGGCCGCCGCCGCAGCGCGGTTTATGCTGATCACCGCCGCTGCCCAAAGATGGAGCGTGGCACCTGAAACCTGCAACGTGAAAAACGGCCTTGTTGTCCACGGAACTGACCAGCTTAAATTCTCCGAACTCGTGGAGCCCGCATCCAAATTACCCCTTCCCGACTTCAAGAAACTCACTCTCAAAAAGCCTGAAGAGTTTGAAATCATCGGCACGGTTGTCCCCCGCAAAGACATCCCTTCGAAGACCAACGGCAGCGCTGTTTTCGGCATCGATGTTCGCCCTCCCGGCATGGTCTACGCCATGGTAGAGCGCTGTCCCGTCTTCGGCGGCAAGGTGAAGAGTTTCGATGCGAGCGCTGCGAAGAACATGCCCGGTGTTCACGACGTATTCGAAATCGCGGCCGTACCAAGCGTTCACTCCTGGGGCGGTGTCGCCGTCGTGGCCGATTCCACCTGGATCGCGATGCAGGCTCGTAAGAAATTGCAGATCAATTGGGATTTCGGCCCGCACGCGACCGAAAGCACTGAGTCCCTGCGTAAGGAGTTCCGTCGGGTCGTCGATTCACGCCTCAAGACGATCATCAATCAGGGCGACACTGACTCGGCTATAGATGCCGCGCCCAAAAATAAGCGCGTTGATGCGGACTACGAACTTCCCTTCCAAGCGCACGCAACTATGGAGCCCATGAATTGCACCGTCCACTTGGATGGCGACAACGCCGAAGTATGGGTTCCCGCGCAAGGACCGGATTGGGTCCGCGGCACAATTGCGGAAGTCACTGGTCTGAAGCCTACTAATATCAAGGTCAACACGACGCTGCTCGGCGGTGGTTTTGGACGTCGCTATCAAGCCGACTTTGCCGCGGAAGCGGGCCAAATCGCAAAGAAAGTCCCGGGTAAACCCGTCCAACTCATCTGGTCTCGCGAGGACGACATGACGCACGACTTCTATCGGCCCGCCTCCTATCACCGTTTGAGCGGCGCAGTCGATTCCCAGGGCGGTATCGCCGCCTGGCGGCATCGCAGCACCTCCACTCCGATCTCCGAGTGGTGGAGCCCGAAGTCCGCGCCCGAGTCTTCTGAGCTCGGCTCCACAACCCAGATGCCGTATATCGCCGGGAGTTACAAACTCGAATACCTGCCCACTAAGTCCGGTGTGCCTCGCGCATGGTGGCGCTCGGTTGAAGCCTCCACCATCGGCTTCGTGATGGAAGGCTACATGGACGAACTGGCGCACGCGGCCCAGGTCGATCCACTTGCATTCCGCTTGTCAAAACTTGACGGCAGGCTCGTTAAAGATCCCATCAGCAAAGAAGCAGTTCCGCTCGATACGGCGCGCTTCAAAGGAGTGCTCCAACTCGCAGCCGAAAAGGGGGGTTGGAACACGCCCCTGCCTCAAGGCCACGGCCGTGGTATCGCTGCGCATTACTCCTTCAATAGCTATGTCTCAAATGTTGTCGAAGTATCCGTAATCGATAAGCAGCTGAAGGTTCTTCGCGTAGTATCGGCTGTCGATATCGGAACTCCGGTCAGCCCCGATGGAATCACCGCACAAGTGGAGAGCGCCATCATCTACGGCCTGACCGCCGCGCTGAAGAGCCAGATCACTATCAAAGATGGGCGCGCGGTTCAAAGCAATTTCGATCGGTTCAGCACTCTGGCAATGAATGAGACGCCGCTCATTGAGGTCCACATTGTGCCCAGCACATTGGCCCCAACCGGGATCGGCGAACCGGGACTGCCGCCAACGGCGCCGGCGCTTGCAAACGCCATCTTCGCTGCCACCGGCAAACGAGTCCGCCGTCTGCCTATGGTCCCAACCGACTGGGCATAAGCTCACATGAGGAGGGCGCCCCTTGAAACGCCCTCACACTTTCACTCGCGCGTTATTAGAAGGTAATAGCCGGCAAAACCGGTGTTCCTTCTATTCGAACCGCATCCAGTTCATTCGGTTCCAGACCGAGGGCCTTAAGAATAGTCGGCGCAATCTGGGCTGTTTGTATATCGGTATAGACGGTCTTGGGCCCAAACTGCGGGAGCGAGACCAACAGCATCACATTCGTGTCGTCGTGTGCGAAGCCGCCATGTTCAGACAGTTTCGCAGTGCTTCCGGTGTAAACCACGCCAACATTCGGAGCCACGATAATGTCAGGCGAGCGTGGATCGCCATTCGGTGGAAGCCCTGGCGGGTTGAACATCTGGGCGAGAGTCGGCCCGTAAAAAATTTGCCCAAGTCCGATCGCGGTTCCGTTCGCTTCGAGCGTCGCTACGGCGTTCGTGGTCTGGTTGGAGTTCTGCAGCCATAGAAGCGAAATGTCGTCTTCGGTCGCTCCGATGCCCTTTGTATTCAGCGGAGATTCAGAATACGGTAGCAGCGATGCAAGTAGCGTGGCCGGCGTTGTGCCATTATCGCCGCTGTGTCCAGGAATGGGGAAGAAACGGTTGGGATCAATCGGCGATTGGCCATGCTTTGCGCTAATGATGATGAGGGTCGAATCATATAGCCCGCGGCTCTGCAGTTCCGATACCATCTCGCCGATAGAGGCATCGACAAATTGGATTTCGCCGAGCAGCTCCGCTGTGGGCGTACTGGCGGCATCTATGTATCCGCCCGTCCCGACGTTCTTCTCAATCAGCTTCTGACCGACGCTGACCACCTGAAAGTTCATGCCAAACACCGCTGGTACCTTCGCTTTAGCTGTTCCGTCGTGGTTCTTGCCGTCAATTTCGTGAAGTATCGAATTCACTTTTAACGTGTCATAACACTGAACGTTTTGGAAGCTATCGGTCCAGCTCCCGGCCTGCGACGGATCGGGAACGGTCGAGCACGGCATACCAAGAGGCGTGGTCACTCCAGGTAAAGCAACGACCGCTGAATTTATGTCCGGAGAATAGTAATCGTCGACATTCGTTCCATCGCCCGGCCCCGAGACAGCCGAGTACGATGGGTGCTTGTCAGTCCAAGCAGTGTAACCGCCCGCGGCATGAACTACTCCGAAAATTGTGTTCGTCCGAATGAAGTTCCACGGGTATACGGGAGCGCAATTATTATTTGGATCGCGAATCAAGCGGGCCGGATCGATTGAAGCAATCCCGCCGTCTGTTAACCCGGCCCCAGGAGCGCCACCATTAAGCTTGGTTTGATCGATATCGATGCCCTCCTCATACTCCGTCCGTGTACCGTTTGGAACGCCAACCGTGCAAGTCCCAGCCGCTACTCCGTTACCGGTCGTTTTCGCTGGGGGAGCGAGAACTCTGTCATACGCGACGTCATAAAAGGCTCCTACGGTTCGTGGTGACCCGCCGGTTACCAGCGCCATTAGCCCAGGGAAAGAATCGGACGGCTTAGAAGTAGTCGTGCTCAAGTAATTAACGCCAGTCTGCCCCAGCGCCGCAAGATTCGGGCAGTACGGCTCACCACTATTAAATCCGTTGATCCCATTCGAGCAATTCAAATAGTCAGCGGCGTGCATTCCATCAATGCTGATCAGCAGCACGTGTTTGATGCCGTCTGTGCCCACGTGTCGGCCCTGAGAGTTGCCCGCCGCCAGCGCGCCCAACAGAACCAGGGATAGCATCCCATGTTTCTTTATCAAGTAACACCTCCATAGGTGTTCTTTCAGGACTTTTATTCCAAGTGTGTGACAATGCCCAGCTTATTGACCTAGTAAAAAGAACACCAGCCCATGCGTAATTCCGAAAACATCGAAAGTTAACGAACTTTTCATGCAATAACGCTCGTCAGAAGGGCATCTCATCACGGGACTTGCATGTGGTTCCTAGGAGTTTTCGATGGACCGTCGCAGTTTTCTACAAACTTTGAGCGCGGGCGCCTTAGCCACTGCTGTACCTGGCGCTTACGCACAATCCAATCTCGGTTCTGACTCAATCACCGTGAGTGTTCCGGAACTGATCAATGGAGAGGTTGTTGCGTCCGGATCGGTGACGCTGCCCCCGCCCGCTGAGGCCGGCATCGATCACATCGTGGTGGTCACTATGGAGAACCGCAGCTTCGACCACTTCCTAGGCTGGCTGCCGGGCGCCGATGGCAAGCAAGCTGGTTTGAGTTACACGGACAACTCCGGCAATACCCACGACACTTATCCACTTGCGCCGGATTTTGAAGGATGTGGTCATCCCGATCCCGATCACTCCTATTCGGGGGCCCGCATTACTTATGCCGGCGGCGCGATGAACGGCTTCTTAAAAGATACGGCGAACGATACGTTCGTCATCGGCTACTATACGGGAGCCGACCAGCCGTACTTCAGCGCCCTTGCGCAAAACTATTTGGCTTTCGACCGATCCTTTGCCGCTATTCTGGGGCCCACATTTGCCAATCGCATGTTCCTGTGGGCGGCGCAAACAGACCGGCTCGACGACAGCGTGGGGTTCACTTCCCTGACGACAATCTTCGATCGTCTTTCTGCTGCCGGCGTTAGTCATCGCTATTACTTCAATAATCTTCCTTATCTGGCGTTGTGGGGACTTAAGTACATCTTCTCGTCCAGCCTGTTCTCAAGCTTTCTATCGAGCGCAGCTTCCGGAGCGCTGCCCGCCGTTTCGTTCATCGATCCGAATTTCACAATTCTCGATGACGGCACAGGTACTGATGACCATCCCCACGCCGATATCCGCAACGGCGAAGCTTTCCTGTCACAGGTCGTTCATGCGGTCACCACCGGACCTGCGGCCGACCGCACCGTACTCATCATCACTTTCGATGAATGGGGAGGATTCTTTGAGCATGTCGCCCCGCCTCGTGTAATAGCTGCCAATAACGTCGATACCGATCAGGTGAACGGTCAGGTGCTGCTTGGATTCCGCCTTCCGACGCTTGTCATCTCTCCGTTCACGCGAAACCTGGGCTCCACCCCGCAGGTGAACTCCACCGTATTCGATCACACCTCCATTCTGAAGCTGATTGAATGGCGCTGGAACTTGAACCCACTAACGCCGCGCGACGCTTCGTCTCAGATCGGCAACTTCGCGACCGCGCTAAACTTGAACTCTTCCGATTTCACTCTGCCAACTTTGCCCGCCGCGCCAACCGTTATTGCTACACCCTGCTTTGGAGGCGGTATCCTTAGCGCCCTCGATTCTGCTGCAAGCCGGACCGCTGCACCACGAACGCCCTGGGCTTCCTTGGCCGCAACCGAGAGTGCACAGCAGTGGCTTAATCATCCAAATTTCCAGTTGCCGCGCTAGTGCATCAAATCCACCCAGAGAGGGTCTTTTTGTAAAAGCTTCCATGAAATCATGGAAGCTCGGCATGAAAATACTGCATCGCTGCGCCTGGGCGGAGACCGACCCGTTGCTTCGCTCCTATCACGACGAAGAATGGGGCATCCCGCAGCACGATAGCCGTGCTCTTTGGGAAGCACTTATCCTTGACGGCTTCCAGGCCGGCCTCTCCTGGCTCACCATCCTGAGAAAACGCGACGCCTTCCGCCGCGCCTTCCAAGACTTCGATCCGGAGACCGTAGCGCATTTTGGTGAAGCTGATATTGAGCGCCTTGTAGCGGATCCCGGCATCATCCGTTCCCGCGGCAAGATCGAGGCCGCTATCGGAGGCGCTCGCGCCTATCTGAAAATGCAAGCCGATGGCGAAGACTTTTCTAAATTCGTCTGGAAGATGGCGGGTGGCAAGCCCATCAAAAATAAGACCGGCGTGGTTCTCGTGAAAACTCCGCTCTCCGAACAGATGTCCAAAGCGTTCAAGCAGCGCGGCTTCAAATTCGTCGGCCCGGTGATCGTTTACGCGTGGATGCAGGCCGTCGGCATCGTCAACGATCATTCGCCCAACTGCTTTCGTCGATCGCTCTAGCTATTTCACCGCCGCTTGCTGCGATTGGCGAAGCTCCAATTCTAGGAATGCAGCGTAGTCGGCATCGGTGCTTTTGAATCCGGTCGCAATCGCGGCGTATTCGCGCCGCTGCTCTCCGGTCGCGTACTGAAGTAAAAGGTTGATCGCGGCCATCAGATCATCGGCATTCGCAGAAGGACGGCGCAGCACTTTCGTCGCTTTTTCCGATGCGTTGGCGATAAGTAAATTCTGTCCGTTATAGATCAGTCGCCACGCCATAGACAAAAACCCAGGTCGATCTTCGCGTAGACCCGTTCTTACGTTCTCGATCAGGTAAGCCCTATCGCTGTGGTGAAGCAGGTATTCCTCGGCGGCATGAAGTGCGGGGTTTGGGTTGTAGGAGAAAAGTTCATGGTACGGCTCGTCTGCGAAGCCTGGTATATCGTCAAGAATGGCTCGCCCGACCATTGCCTGTGCGTCGTTGTCGCCGCCCAGGTGACGGAGTGCTAACTTAACCAAACCTGAGCCCTTGAAGCGGCCGGAAGCAGTTGCGCCGGAAGATACGTCTGCGATCCCTTTCGGACCGTCAGGGTACAACAGCAGCATGTTCCCAAGCACCTGCGCCCACCGGCCTCGATCGGCGCTAAGAGATCGTTCGAGTTCGATGGAGAGATCGGGCTCCAGGTAGTCGCCTTGCTGGGCAACCAGTCCCGACGCTGTGTACAGTGAGATCGGGTCGCCTCGGCGGAATGAATTGATCAATTCTCTAACGATAAACGCGCGCATATCGCCGGTCGGCGTCGCCGGCTCCGCCATCTGTTCAGCGACCCGCGTGATCATCCCGTAGCCGTCGTCGCCGATTAATCTCAACGGTTCAGAAGATGCGTTTGCGTTCGCGCGTAGCGGCAGGAGTAGCACTTGCCCGGGTTCCAGTTCTGGAAGCGCAACCGGACAGAACGAGAAATCCGGTCCGTCGCGGCCAACAAAGCGAATGTACACTGTACCGGCAGACGGCAATTCAGCCAGCCCCGCCTTTTGGGTAAATCGAAGCACTTTCACTTCCGCAGTCATCTTCTGAGCGGGAGCGGATCGCTTAGGATCGCCCGTGAAATGCGGCCCGTTTTCCATCTCGAGCGACACCACCCGGCCCACCAGCAGCAGAGGAGCATCGGCAATGTCGCTCAGCGTCCAGCCGCGCGGCATGCAGAAACTAGCTTTCAAGGTTGCAGGCGCAGATGAAACGGCCAGCACCAGAAATACCATCCGCCACCATCGACCGAAGTGCATGACGGCAGAGCGCGGGCGGGGAACGGTACCGGCAACTGGCTCGCCGGTTTCTTCTGGACAAGACGTATTTCGATCCTCTCTCGAAAAGCGAGAATGCTCTAGGTCATCATAATGCCTACAGTTTCTACAACGCGTGAGTTCGGCGATACAGGCGTATCCCGCAGAAGGAAGCCATAAGCACGTTCTGGCGGCAAGCAATGGGTAGAGATTTGGCATTCCGTCCGATTCGGGCGAGCAGGCAAAGCTATGCTCGATCAGGAGAATACGCGTGAAAAGTACAATCATCTCGGCCTGTCTGCTTGGTTCCGTTTGTCTCGCTACTCTTGCGCAGACACCCTCCCTTAGTGGCCGTTGGATCGTTACTCAAGACTTCTTCGGCACTCCTCGCTACATGCGATTGCAACTCGAACAGAACGGCTCAAAGCTCAGTGGTGAGCTCAATGGCGACAAACTCGAAGGGACCGTAAGCGGCAGCACGATTCACTTCGTAGCAATCCACGAAAAGAAGGACACTTTCGAGGTCCAGGGCAGGTTCGCCGAAGGAATTCTGACAGCGACGATGATCGCCACCGACGCAGCTAATCGGGACCATCCCTACACGTTCTCACTCACGGCGAAACCCGCGCCGCCATTGGAACACCGCGCACCTCAGCGCCACGAATTCACGCCAGCCGTGTTCTACCGACAGTTTTCCGCGCTTAACAAGCCGGTTCTAACGGTCGCGCCCGGCGACACGATCCACACCACGACGGTAGATGCCGGCGGAACTGATGAACATAATATCCGCCGCGTTGCCGGCGGCAATCCAGAGACCGGCCCGTTCTACATCAAGGGCGCCATGCCTGGTGACGTGCTTGTCGTGCACATCAAGAAACTTCGGCTCAATCGCGATTGGGCCAGCAGCGATGATTCCCTCGTAGATCGCAGCCTTAACTCCGATCTGGCGGTCAAAATGAAGGACCTTGGTAAACAAGTGCGATGGCATCTTGATCTCGCAGGCGGTGCTGCGTCGCCCGAAAAGCCTGGCGAGCACTTGGCGCACTTTAGTGTTCCGCTAAAGCCGATGCTCGGTTGCATCGCTACCGCGCCGAGCATTTCGGGGGCCGCGCCAGGGACGGGCGACTCCGGTTTCTACGGCGGCAACATGGATTTCAACGAAATTGGCGAAGGCGCAATCGTTTATCTACGCGTTTCGAACCCCGGCGCATTGCTCTACTTCGGCGATGCGCATGCAGCGCAGGGCGACGGCGAAATCAACGGCAACGCGCTGGAAACTTCGATGGACGTTGAACTCACGGTTGACGTCCTCCCTAATAAGCGTATTGGCGACCCTCGCGTCGAAACTGCTGACGCGATCATTAGTATGGGGCTGGATGGCTCGCTCGATGACGCCTTCAAGGAAGCGACCAGCGATATGGCAGCTTGGCTCGCCGAAGATTACAAACTGACGCCTTCCGAGATCGCCCAGGTGATTGGAGCCGCCGCCGAATACCGGGTGAGCGAAGCCGCAGATCGCAACGCCGGTGTTGTCTTGAAATTAAGGAAGAGGTATCTGCAGCCCCTCGCGGCCGCGGCGAAATGAGTGTTCAATAGCTGCCGTGCCGGCACGTGAAAAACTTTGGAGGTAGGTTCGTTTCGTAACGGATTCGGGATGAGGCACGTCCGCGATCACATGAGCCATCTCTTGCGACGATCTGTCGCGGCTCTCTGCTGCACAGGGCTGGCCGCGGCGGTCGCCGGACAAGATGGCGCGCCAGTTTTTCGAGCGACGTCCGAGCTTGTGCTGCTGGATGTGCAGGTAATTCAAAAGCAGACGGCCACTTCGACGGCGGCGCTTCGGCGGGAAGATCTGCAGGTCTTCGAAGATGGCAAGGCGCAAACGATCACTTTCTTCAACCGCGATGAGCTGCCGTTATCGATCGTGATGCTCTTCGATATGACGGCCACATCGCAGGTCGTCCTGAAACGGCTGGCCGAAGGCGCGCGGTCCGCGTTGACACACTTGAAGCCGGCCGATGAAGTTGCGGTAATGGTGTATGCGGCGCATGCGCGTGTCCTAGATGGGTTCACGACGGACCGCGAGCGGACCGTTGCGGCGATTGAGCGTGCCAGCCATGAGAACCAACCAGGAGGCGCATTTTTCAACGAAGCCGTTTGGGAAGCGGGCGAACTGCTGCGGAAATCCGGCACGCCATCGGGCAGGCGTGTCGTGGTCTGGCTCACCGACAATGTGCCAAACGTACCGATGCGGCGAACGGATTCTAGCGATGGGGAGAGCCACACGATCCACACCGAAAGCGAGGCGATTCGCAGTCTTCACGAATCGGGAGTAGTTGTCGCCCCGCTATTGCTTCGCAGCTCCGCGGCGGTGGCCTTGGCAGCGCCAATGATCGCCTTCGAAGCGCCATTCCGGCATTCGCATCCGCCGGGCGATGCCCGCAAATACGCGGAACTTACGGGCGGCGAGGCGATTGGTCTGGGCGGCAAGAGAGTGGATGAGCGGTTGGGCGAACTGATCGACGATCTACGTTCGCGATATACGATCGGATACCGGCCGACGGATGAAAAGCCGGCCGGAACGTTCTGCAAGGTACAGGTGTCGCTCGCTCCAGGCAGTGCCTTACGGCCGCAGGAGTGGAAGGTGCTTGCGAGAGCGGGGTATTACCGGAAGTGAGTTTGCCGGTCGTCTATTGAGAGGGTGATCCCGGCAAGCCGGAGCAGTTCAAATTTGCCCCACTTGCTCTCCCACGAGTACCCTGCGATTCGTCGCCAAGGGACGAATCGTCCGGCCAGGGCGATCCCTTGCGTGCGGATCTCGGCCAGCGGGACGAGGCATATGAAAATGAACGCCATCGCGGTTCGGAACGGCGACAAGCTTAGTCCTGGCGCAGTGTCTCCGCAGGTTCTAGCGCAGATGCCCGCAGAGCCGGAATACTTACGGCAACGAATGCTGCGGCAAGCAGAATCGCAAGCGCCAGTACGATAGATACGGGCTCCAGCGGCTTCATATCAAATAACATTTTTGTTACGTATCGCGCGCCCAGCCATACGACAGGGATCGCCATTAGCATTCCCAATGCGGTCAGGATCATCCCTTCGCGCAGAACCATCGTAATTACGTCTCGTGGCGTGGCGCCGAGCGCGAGACGCACACCGATCTCGCCGCGCCGCCGCGATGTGCTGTACGCGATCACTCCATAGAGTCCTACTACCGAAAGAGCTAGTGCCAAAACTCCGAAACCCGTGCACAGGGTTGCAAACATCCGCTCCCGCTGCAGACCTTTCGCAATCTGTTCTTCCATCGTCACTGTATCCACAAGCGGTAAGTTAGGATCGACTTCGCTCATCGTCTGCCGAATTGCCGGTAATACAATCTGAGGCCGAAGCGTGGTCCGCACAACAACGGTGAGTTCGGGGCGGTCTTTTTCAATCGGCAGCCACACCGCATATGGCCGTTCTTTCATGGAAGTGGCGGCTATTACGGGCGCGACGCCCACAATCTCGAACTGTTGCGGTTTCGCGCCGGGAGGGCCATCCGGAAATTCGAGCATCCGTCCCAGCAGATTTCGCTCGCCGAGTTTGCGTGCGAGGTCTTCGCTAAGCACGGCCACCTTCGCGCCGCTATTAATATCGGCCCGAGTTATGTTTCGCCCAGCTATCATCCGTGAAACGAAAACCGGCAGATATCCAGGCGTAATGCCGTTGATGGAGGCGTTGCTCATCGTGGTCTGACCTTCCAGCCGCACACTATCCCACCGACCACCTATATTCATTGGCCGCACAGACGCCATGCCTACCGCAGCTGCGCCCGGAGTAGCGGCCAGCCGCTGTTCCAGATTGAAGTAGAACGACGGCAGGCGCGCCTTGTCATAGCCCGACGTACCCGGGCGAATTCCGAACAGGACCAGATTGCGCCGGTCAAAGCCGGGATCAGCCGATTGAATCGACAAAAGATTCCGGGTGAAAACGACCGCCGTAAGTACCAGGATAACCGACATCGCCATCTGTGCCATGACCAGTGCGCGCCCGACGCTCCACTTGCGCCCTGCAATGCCCAGTCCACTTGCTCCTGGCCTGCCCCAGGTTGCCGATGACAATTTTGATCCCTGGAAAGCCGGGAAAACTCCAAAAAGAAGCAGGGCTATTGTGGTGATCGCGCCCACCGTCGCCAGAACTCGGAAATCGAGCGTCACCGTAATTGGCCGGCCGTCCCGCCCTGCAAGATATCGTCCAAGCAAGTTAGCCGTTGTGAAACCTATGCCGATGCTTATGGCGCCTCCGAGTGCCGCCAGCAGCGTGCTCTCAGTGACAAACTGGCGCATCAGGCGAGCCCGGCTGCAGCCCAGCGCTACCCTTACCGTCACTTCTCTTTGCCTTGCAACCGCGCGCGCCAGCAACAGATTCACAATGTTCGTGCACGCAATCGCCAGCAGCAGACCAACCAGCCCACCCAGCACCAGAAGCGGGCTGCGAAATTCCTCGCGCAAGAAACCGAGCCCGCGGTCACCCTCGTCGAGGCGAATGCGCGGTGCGGTCGAAGGGTTCTTCGGCTGCCTCGACCAACTCGCGCGGAATAGCGTTGATATTACGGGAAGCAATTGAGCATCACTCGCTCCCACGGCGCGTCGTGCTATCAACTGGAACCCCCAGAAGCGGTTATTGTTCAGCGCACTTCTGCCTTCTGGCAGCACTTGCCAAGCCCCGTGATGGAGCGGCGTATAAATTTCTGCGGTATCCCCCGGGACCAGCCCATAAAAGCTGGGTGCAAGCACACCCACAATCACTTCGGGCTTGCTGTTGACAGTGATTGTCTTTCCTATAACCGCCGGGTTCGAACCTAAGGCGCTCACCCAGAACTGATGCGACACGACCGCAGTTGCCGGCGCGGAGTCGCTGTCGTCGGCGTCGGAAAGCAATCGGCCCACTTGCGGGCGAACCTGCAAAGTTGAAAACAAATTGCCGCTGACCGGTCGCTGCTGTGCCACTGTCGATCGCCCGGAGAAGCTGACGCTCACCATACCTGGATCAGTGAATGCGGCGAGGGATGCACGTCCGCTTAGGCCCTTACGCAATGTTTGAAAGCTCGGATAGGAAAAGAAATCGGCGACGTCCCAGCCCTCGTCGTTCATGTAGCTGCTTCCGGACGCGCTATCCAACAGGTCTCGTGGGAATCCGTGACCTTGCCAGTGCACCAGAACGAGCTGTTTCGGGTTTGGAACCGGCAAATCCCGCCACAGCACGACATCCATCAGAGAGACAATCGCCGTGTTGGCGCCAATTCCGAGCGCCAATGACAGCACTGCCGCCAAAGTGATCACAGGCGTCCTGTGCATCATGCGCAGGCCAAAGATAACGTCTTGCCAGGTACCAGCTAGCCAAGCCCACGATCGCTCGTCCCGGCACTGTTCTTTCACCTGCTCACTGCCGCCGAAATCGCGCTGCGCCATCTGACGCGCCTCTTCGCGAGAATGCCCCTGACGCTCGTACTCGGCTGCCAAATGGTGCAGATGATGAGCGAGCTCGCGGTCCAACTCGCTATCCATTCGATCCCAGGGGAAACGCATTGGAGCCTCCTGGTTACGACGCCAGCACCAGCGCAACGGCACCCGCATAGCGCTGCCACTGCTCCATTTCTTCTTGAAAGCTTTTCCGCCCCGCCGCCGTGAGCGAGTAATACTTTGCCATCGGGCCGCTGCCGGACTCCTTCCACTCCGATTTGAGGAGCCCTTTTCGCTGCAGCCGGTGCAGGGCCGGATACAAGGAGCCCTGCTGAACCTGTAAGACGTCTTCCGATGTCAAGAGAATCCGCTGCGCGATTCCATAGCCGTGAATCGGCCCCTGAGCGACGGTTTTGAGAATCAGTAGATCGAGCGTGCCTTGGAGCAGGTCAGTCTTTTTGACTGGCATATGCGATCTAGTATGACATTCTACGTATGTAGAATGTCAAGGTAGCATGATTGCCGGGCTGTAGCTATCCCATCCATTGCGGATTTGCCGCTGTGCCGTCGTACTGAGTGCTAGTCTTGAATTTCTCGTACTCGCCCGAAAGCGATGCCGAACGCGTCTTCTCGAGTAACGAGGCAATCTGCGCCTCAGTCAGCGGGCGGAACGTGCGCACTGCCTCAAAAGCCTGATCCAGCCGTTCCATGCTGTCGCAGCCGTTGATCACAACGGTAGTTGGAAGACTTAGTGAGTAGTGAAGGCAATCGATCGCCGACACTAGCCCGCTTGACGGAATGGCGCCGTTAGCGAGCGGTTTCATCGCAAGCACGGCGATGCCCTTTTCCTGCAGCACCGGAACCACCAGCTTGGCGAAGCTTCGGAACTGCGCGTCCATAACGTTTAGGGGCATCTGTGCGGAATCGAAATGGAAGTTGTGCTGGTCCGCCATCTTCAGCATCTTCAAATGAACATTAGGATCCTTATGGCCCGTGAATCCGATGTAGCGCACTTTTCCCGCCTTGCGAGCCGCTTCCACTGCCTCGACCGCGCCGCCCCCGGAAAAGAAGCGGTCCGGATCGTTCATTCGGATATTCTCGTGAAACTGAATCAGATCCAAGTGATCGGTCTGAAGTCGTTTTAGAGACTCGTCTATCTGTTTCGCTGCCAATTCCTTCGTGCGGCCGTCGAACTTTGTCATTAAGAAGACCTTCTGGCGGTAGCCGTCCCGCAGGGCGCTTCCCATCCACTCTTCGCTGCGGCCTCCGTTGTAATCCCAGCAGTTGTCCATGAAGGTGATACCGCGATCGATGGCCGAGCGGACGATCTTCACTGACTCGCCTTCGGTCGCCACCGCACCGATATGAAAGCCGCCTAGCCCGATAGCCGAAACCTTTTCATTGGTTTGGCCGAAACTCCGGTAGATCATTCCGTTCGATGCGGCATTTTGTGGGAATGCGGACTCGGCCAGCGCCGCGGCCGCGAAGGCTTTTAAAACATCCCGGCGGGCTGTCAATTTGTCAGACATGGGACCTCTCTATAGATCTGTTGGACTCTAGCTGGGGATGGGGCGTTACGCAACCCCTCCGACTCTGTTGAAAATCCGCGTGGCTCGGATTCATCGGCGAATGATTCGATGGAGCCGCAATATACTGGCTCAGGAGATTCGGTTCACTATGGGGAAATGGTGTGTTATCGTGGGGCTCGTGTTTCGGGCCATGTTGTCGGGGCAGAATGCGCATTCCGAAAGTTCCGCGCAAACCGGGCATGACGGCAGAGAGCACGGGGCTTGGCTGGAGATTTTTAAGGACCGGCTGCCCTTATATGGACACCGGAATTGGGTCGTTATCGCCGATTCCGCCTATCCCGATCAAAGCCGCGATGGCATTGAGACCGTCATCGCGCATGAGAATCAGTTGGCCGTGCTGAGAACCGTTCTGGCCGTTCTAAGCGAGTCTCGGCACGTTCGCCCCATCGTCTACACTGACCAGGAATTACCGCTGGTAGATGAATCCGATGCGCCTGGTGTCTCCGACTATCGCGCTCAGCTGGCCGGCATCTTGAATGGTCAACCTGCAAACGCGCTTCCGCATGAGCAGATCATCGGCAAGCTGGACGACGTCAGCAAAACCTTCCGGGTGCTGATTATCAAGACTACTTTGACCATCCCATACACATCCGTATTTTTGCAATTGGATTGCGCCTATTGGAGCGCCGACGCTGAGGCTCGTCTGCGGGCCAAAATGGCTGGCCAGACTAAATAGGCGAGTAAATAGATCGCGAGAGATTCTGGCGAACGCATGTTCATTTCGCCCCAACACCTACTTGCGCAGGTACGCGCTTGTTAGCGATTGTTCGCAATCCAGCAATTGCTGCGGCGCGCCCTCGAAGATTACTCTACCGCCCTTGTTGCCGCCTTCGGGACCCATATCGATGATCCAATCGGCGCCGCGGATGACGTCGAGGTTGTGCTCGATCACGATCACGGTGTTCCCGCCGTCGACGAGACGATCGATTATCCCCAGCAGGTGCGCGATATCGGACATGTGCAATCCCGTCGTCGGTTCGTCCATCACGTAGACGCTGCCGTCCTTGTGCAGCTCGCTGGCGAGCTTGATGCGCTGGCATTCCCCGCCGGAAAGAGTGCTCAGCGGCTGGCCAAGCGTGAGATACGCGAGCCCCACGTCGTGCATCGCCTGCAGCTTGCGCACGATCTCCTTGCGCTTTCGAAACAGCTCCACCGCCTGCGCCACCGTCATCGCGAGCACGTCGCTGATCGATTTGCCATCGAGCTTGTACGCCAGCACGTCATCCTTGAAGCGGCGGCCCTGGCACACTTCGCACGGTGATTTGAATGCATCAAGGAACGCGAGATCGGTGTAGACCACTCCAGAGCCGTTGCACGCTTCGCACGCGCCTTTCGAGTTGAAGCTGAACAGTCCCGCGTCCACTTTGTTGGCCGACGCGAACGCCTTGCGCAGATCATCCATCACGCCGGTGTACGTTGCGGGGTTGCTGCGCGTAGAGGTTCCGACGGCAGATTGGTCGATCACGATCGCGTTGGGATGCTGCACGAGGAACACTTCGTTGATGAGCGAGCTTTTTCCCGAGCCCGCGACGCCGGTGACCGCGGTGAGCACGCCCTTGGGGATGTCGACGGAGATGTTTTTCAGGTTGTTCGCGCGTGCGTTCTTGATGCGCAGCTGGCCGGTGGGTTTGCGCACGTCCTTCTTGATCGGCAGCGTCCGCATGAGATGGCGGCCGGTGAGCGTGTCGGATTTGAGAAGCTTTTTGTATGTACCTTCGAAGACGATCGTCCCGCCGCCGCTGCCCGCGCCCGGCCCAACGTCGACGATGTGATCGGCGGCTGCGATGACGGCGGGGTCGTGTTCGATGACGATCACGGTGTTGCCTTTGTCGCGCAGTTTCCCGAGCAGTTCGTTGAGGCGATGCACGTCGCGCGGGTGAAGGCCCACGCTCGGTTCGTCAAAGATGTACATCACATCCACGAGGCTGCTGCCGAGGTGCTTCGCCATCCGCACGCGCTGCGATTCCCCGCCGGACAGCGTGTCGGTTTCCCGGTTGAGGCTCAGGTATTCGAGCCCGATATCGACGACTGCCTGCAGCCGCTCGACGAGCGCATGCACGATCGGTCCGGCCTTGGGATCTTTGATCGCGGGCATCACCTTCAGTAGCTCGCCGACTTCCAGCGACGACAGATCGGCGATGTTGTGGCCGTTGATCTTGCTCGCGAGCGCGGCGGGGCTTAGGCGCGCGCCTTTGCACGACGGACATTCGCGCGGTTTGAGGTACGGCATCACCGCTTTCTGCGTGCGTTCGCTGAGCGTTTTGATGTCGCGGCGGATGTACGAACGCTCGATGCGTTCGATGATGCCGGCGTAGGTGAGATTGATGGTGCGCTCGCCGAACTTGGCCTTGAACTTGCGATCCTTGCCGTGCAACAGCAGCTCCATTTCGCCCTTCGTGAACTTGCTGAGCTTCTTGTCGTTGTCGAAGAAGCCGCTCAACGTGTACGCCTGCGCTTCCCATTCGCCGAAGAAGGGTACCTGCACCGCACCTTCATTGAGCGACTTGCTCAGATCGAGGAAATCGTCGGAAACCACGCCGACCTTTTCCCGAGGCCAGCACACTCGGGACACGCGCCGCGCGGATCGTTGAACGAATAGGCGATCGCCCCGCCCGCCGACGGTTTGCCCGCGCGCGAGAACAGCAGGCGCAGCACGCCATGGATGTCGGTCACCGTGCCGACGGTGGAATGCGATCCGCCGCCGAGCCGCTTCTGGTCGACGATGACCGCCATAGTGAGATTTTCGATCGTCGGCGTCGGGCTGCGGGTACTTGGGCAGGAAGTTGCGGATGAAGAGCGAGAAGTTCTCGTAAAGCTGGCGCTGGGCCTCCGTCGCCAAGGTGTCGAACACGATGGACGATTTCCCCGAGCCCGATACGCCGGTGAAGATCGTGAGCTTGCGCTTGGGAATCTGGAGCGTGACGTCTTTGAGGTTGTTTTCGCGCGCGCCGCGGATGGAGATGAACTCGGTCATGTGGCTTGATTATGGGAAACCAGGCGGTTCCCTCGATTCACGACTTTTGAGCCCCTGAGGCGGCCAGTTGGGCTTCAATACCGAACTGCTTGGCGTAATCCGCGTTTAGCCGCTGCCAGCCGCCGAACTTCATGGCCTCGGGGCTCCCATCGGCCTCAAAGTGCGCCCACCGCGCAGATGCGCTGTCATCCTTACCGCTGCTCTGCATCGCCCGGCGAAACGGCGGCTTTGTCCGATTGAAAGATCGGGTTCACTTTGAGATCTTCGCGCGCCAGGTCGCCAGGATTATGGATGATGTTATCGCCTTCCTGAAGGCCGCTCAATATCTCTAACCTGTCGCCGTAGTCGCGGCCAATTTGTATCTGCTGCAGGTGCACGGTATGGTCCGGACGCAGTACGGCGACTTCCGTGCCCTCTGGGCGAACGACCAAAGCATCGCTTGGAATCAACAGGGGCGGGTTCGCTCTTGTGCTATTCAGGTCCACCTGGGCGTACATGCCGGGAAATAGGACGC
Source organism: Bryobacteraceae bacterium (assembly GCA_036269625.1). GTDB lineage: Bacteria > Acidobacteriota > Terriglobia > Bryobacterales > Bryobacteraceae > Bog-105. The sequence continues at coordinate 20,071 of DATBEF010000072.1, forward strand.
CTTGCTTATTTGGCACATGAATTTCGACCAGCATCGTGCGGGTGTTGGGATCGAGCGAATTTGCGGTGCGCGCGACGACGCCGTTGAACACGCGTCCGGGGAGGTTGGACACCGTCAGCAGCGCAGTCTGACCAGTGCGTATGGAATTGGCGTTGGTCTGCGGTACGTTGACGTAGGTGCGAACCGTATCGATCTGCGCGATGCGGTAGATGAGCGTCTCGCCCGCAGTGACCAGCGCACCCGTATCTAAATTGCGCAAGGTGATCAATCCATCGAAGGGCGCTTTGACCACCAGGTAGCCTTGGAGTTCTTGCAGACGCGACAAATTGGCAGTGGCGGCAGCGACACCGCTCTTCTGGGCGGCGATGGCCTTTTCGAGCGAGTGCACACTCGACAGCTGGGCCTGATATTGGGATTGATATTGGTCGTTCTCCTGCACCGAGACCACACCACGGTTTACCAACTGGCTCCAGCGGCGGGCGGTTGCGCGGGCAAGTTCCAAGCTTGTTTTGCCCTGCTCATAATTGGCCAGCGCTTCGTCGAGCGTCGCCTGGCTTTGCTCGAAGGTTGCGGTGGCTTCCAAGACCTGTTGTTTCAATTCAGGCGCTTCGATTTCGGCGAGATCTTGCCCGGTTTTGACGCGATCGCCGATGTCCACAAGCCGCTTCTGGACGTAGCCGGAAGCGCGCGCGAGTATGGGGGCTTCGGTAATCGCCTGGATGTTGCCTGGCAGCTCCAATTCGCTGCCTGGTGGGGATCGTATTACCTCGGTCACTTCTGCCCGCGGGAGAGCCTGCTGTTCTTCGACTGCTTCACTGCCGATGAGTGTTTTTCGCTTCTGAAGCGGAATGTAGCCGGCGAAAAATGCGATGACAAGGAGGGCTGCCGCCCCGAGCGCGATCGACCAGAGGGAGACGTTGGACGGACGCCATACGTTGCGAGGAACTCGGGTATGGGACGGAGCGTGGACCGAGCCCTTCAACGCCTCCAGTTGCTGCCTTAGGAGTCGATTTTCCTCGCGCAAACGCTCTTCCGTGTCTGGTTCGTACGGATTACTCGGTCGCATCTATATTCAGTGACTCTTCGACTTGGCGCTCGTAATCGAGCGGAGGTTTCGTACGCAGATAACTATAAATGATCGGTACAACGAAGAGGGTTGTTACGGTGGCGAACATCAGGCCTCCGATCACGGCCCGGCCCAAGGGAGCGTTCTGCTCACCGCCTTCGCCGAGGCCCAGCGACATTGGAAGCATTCCGAGAATCATGGCGGTGGCTGTCATCAGCACCGGGCGGATACGGGCATAGCCGGCCGAAAGCATCGCCTCGCGAGCGGTAAGCAGGAACGCTCTCTCGTCATTGGCAAACGTTACCATTAGAATGCTATTCGCCGTCGCAACACCGACGCACATAATGGCTCCCATCAATGAAGGAACGCTTAGCGTAGTGCCGGTGACGAACAGCATCCATAAGATGCCGGCCATCGCGCCGGGCAGAGCGGTGAGGATGATAAAAGGGTCGAGCCATGACTGAAAATTCACTGTCATGAGAAGGTAGACCAGAATGACGGCGAACACCATGCCCAAGCCGAGCCGGAAAAAGGACGATTGCATGGTCTCAATTTGTCCACGAAGCACAAATGAGGTGCCGCGGGGCAAGTGATCTTCCTCCTGCCGCATGATCTTCTCAACCTCGGCGCCCAAACTTCCCAGGTCGCGCCTGTCAACGTTGGCGTACACGTCGAAAACCGGCCACACGTTGTAATGATTGATGATGACGGGGGCATAGTCTCTTTTAACGCCGACGAGATTTGAGAGAAGTTGGGCGTTACCGGCCATGGCTCCGGGATTTCCGTACGCCTGGGACGAGCCGTTTGGCGAAGCGCCGATAAAACTATTCGCGCCTGCATCCGCATTCAAAGTGGTTTGCGCCCGGGCGGTAACGGGCGTACGGAGCAGGGCATCGAGCGAATCCACCCGGTATTGAGGGGTCTGCACGCCTACGTTGTAATTCACTCCGTTTGCCCAGTTCACCCAAAAGTTGGGCGCTACTGCGCCGTTGCCGCTGAGAGAGATGAGCATGCTGCCGGTGACATCGCTTTGCGTGAGGCCCAGTTCGGAGGCTTTCGTGCGATCGACGTTCAGGCGAATCTCGGGCTGATCGATCACCTGGTGCACGTGAACATCGGCGGCGCCCGGGATGCTCGCGATCCTTGCGGCCAGGTTCTGAGCGATTTTATAATTCGCCACTGAATCGCGTCCGACGATCTGTAGATCGATAGGCGCCGGGAGGCCGAAGTTCAAAATCTGACTCGTAATGTTCGCCGGCTGAAAGAAGAACGTCATATCGGGAAAAACGTCGCGCAGACGCTTTCGAAGGAGTATCTCGTAATCGCGTGTAGAACGGTGTTTCTCCTTCTGAAGCGAAATCAGGATTTCGCCGTCAGCGCTGGAGATGGTGGGAATGTCGCCCTGTGCAATGCTGGTCCAGCTGTTGGGGATTCCGATGTTATCGATGAGGGAGTCCATCTCGTTCGGCGGGATGACTTGGCGAATTTCGCGTTCCACCGAGGCGAAGCTGAGCTCCGTCTGTTCAATGCGTGTACCTGGTGGACAACGGACGTGAAGCCGCATCTGACCCGAATCGACGTTAGGAAAGAAATCTTCTCCCACAAGCCAAAGCAAGCCCAGGGAGGCGAGGGAAACGCTTAGAAATCCCGTCAGGACGCGGCCGCGATGCTGCAGGGACCATTCGAGCAGTCCCACATAGCGGAAGCGCAAAGCTTCGAATAAGATATTGAACCAATAGTGAAGTCGCCAGAAGATGCCCTTACCGCTGGCCGTTTCGCCATGAACGCCCTGCTGATACAAATGAACTTCAGGCTTCAAAAGATGAGCCACCATGGTTGGCACCAGAGTGCGAGACAGCAGATATGACGCGAGCATTGCGAAGACGACGGCCATAGCTAATGGCGTGAATAGATACCGCGCAGTCCCCGTGAGCAACAACACCGGCACAAACACGATACAGATGGAGAGAGTGGCGACCAGTGTGGGCACCGCGATCTGCTGCGCGCCATCGAGGACGGCGCGGAGCAGCGGCTTCTTCATGGCCAGGTTGCGGTGGGTGTTTTCAATCTCCACCGTCGCGTCGTCCACCAGGATGCCCACGGCTAAAGCCAGGCCTCCGAGCGTCATAACATTTATGGTCTCGCCTAAGAGGGCAAGGATCGAGATGGAGGCAAGAATGGAGAGCGGAATCGATATACATACGATTAGCGTGCTTCGCCAGCTTCCCAGAAACAACAGAATCATTGCGCCCGTTAGGCCGGCTGCGATGAGCGCCTCACGAACAACCCCCTGGATGGAGGCGCGCACGAAGATGGATTGATCGGCGAGCGTCACCACCTTCAGTTCCGGCGTGACGTTGGCAAGGATTCTGGGGAGAGTCGCCTTGACGGCGTCGACAATGGCCAGAGTGGAAGCCTTGCCGTTCCTGGTAATGGTCATCAGAACGCCGCGCGATCCGTTGGTGCGGACAATGTTGTTCTGAACCGAAAAGCCATCATGGACCTGGGCGACATCCTTGATATAAACCGTTGCGCCATTGACGGTCTTGATCGGCAGGTTATTCAAATCAGGGAGAGAAACGGGACTGCTATTCACGCGGACCAGGTACTCGGTCTTTGCTAATTTCACGGTTCCCGTGGGCAGGATTAGGTTCTGCTGGGTGAGCGCGTTTGAGATGTCCAATGGGGAGAGTTGCTTGGCATAGAGATCATCCAAATTCAAGTCCACCATCACCGCTCGCTGTTTTCCGCCGAACGGATAGGATACGGTCGCGCCCTGTACAGTGCCGAGCGGCGTGCGAATGAAGTTGTTGCCTAAATCGAAGATCTCCTGTTCGCGGAGGGTTTTGCTGGAGAGGCCAAGCTGGAGAATGGGAACGCTTGCGGCGTCGTATCGTAAGACGTTCGCGGGGAACATGCCGGGCGGCATCTGGCGCAGGGCGACTTCCATCGAAGCCGTTACCTGAGCCACGGCCATGTCGACTTTCACATTCGGATGGAAATAAATCCGATTGACCGCGTAGCCGTTGTAACACTGGGATTCAATGTGTTCTATATCGTTGACATTGCTGGTAAGGCCACGCTCAAAGCCGGTTACAACGCGTTTTTCCATTTCCTCCGGCGATAGACCGGAGTAGCTCCAGAGAACGCTCACAATGGGGATGTCGATATAGGGAAATATGTCGACAGGCATGGTAATGCTGGAGGCTGTGCCAAGAATGGCGATGAGCACAGCCATGACGACGAACGTGTAGGGCCGGCTGAGGGCTAAACGTACAATCCACATAACGGCAGAGTTTGGGAGTAATGCCCTTATCAGGATAGAGCACGGGGATCGTGAAGCGCCTGGGAGGGATTTCTGACAGGTTTCAATCGAAAGATGCGTCCCTTCTGCGCCACGTGCGATCGAAGCAGCGTGTCAGCAGACGATGTGGCTTGAGGCGCTATCGAGATGCAGATTCCCGGAGCATGAGATCACGGAGGGATCGCAAATCTTTGAGTAGGCGGCCACTCGCTTCCATTTGCGTACGTAATTGCGAGAGCTTGTATAAAGCTAGCCGTAACGCTTCGATGCGGCGGGGTGGTTGGTCCGTTTCCTCGATCAGGGATTCGATCTCCCGCTGGGCCATTTCCGTTTCCCGTTGTAATAGATGTATGAATTCTTGAGCACTTTCTAGTGTCTGGAACGGCATCATCATTTGAGTTTGCATCCATTGCCCCCTATTTATTTAAGCGAGCAGCTTCGATAGAGCTTTACCACGGCGCGAACGATGAAGGCAAATCCTTCGATCCGCCCGATAGCAGTTGCGCGGACGGGGGGTCGAACAGGGCCATCTCCTCGGATGAAGGCCGCTCAAACATGCCGGACCACTTATTGATGTCTTCAAAAGTTATGGCCGGCGATTCCACATTCCTCCGACGAATTCTATCGAACAGAGTGTTGATCGGAGCATCGAGGAAGTGAAGTTCGACCGCAGCCCCCAGGCTACGCGCCGCGGCCCGAAGGGAATCCCGCTCCGACCTCGCCCAGGTTCCCCACTCAATAACGACACACTGGCCGAGACTGAGGATTTCTTGTGCGATCTTCCATTGAAGCTTCTCGATTCTTTCGCGAGCTTCGGCGTCCCATAGATTGATCCCGATGGCGTCCATCCACTCGTCGGCACAGAAACGAGCGCCACGCAAGTTCTGCTCAATCTGCCTGGCGTGGGATGTCTTGCCGGAACCGGGCAGGCCACAAACGATGATGAGTCTCGGACCAGTTTGGAGTTCGCCCATGGAATCTCTGGCCTCCGATTGGCCGCTTGAATTCTTCCTAGTTTAAGGCGGGCTAGTTTTCTATTCTAGGTTTCGTGGCGGCGAAAACACCATCTCTCAACTCGTGGGCGAATCGTTCTCGCATTTGGTCTCGCACCATGCGGAACACTTCGAGCCGTTCTTCATCAGTATATTCGTTCGGCCCGGGTGGATCTTGGAAGGGCCAATGCATCCGCTTCGTTCCGGCCGGAAATACCGGGCAGCTTTCCTTAGCGTTGTCACACACAGTGATCACGTAATCCATTGGCTTGCCGGCAAATTCATCTACAGATTTGGACCGGTGCCCTGTTAGATCGATGCCGATCTCTGCCATCGCGGCGATTGCCTCGGGCCGGACAACGCTTGGTTTCGTGCCGGCACTGGAAACTTCGAATCGGTCCCCAGCCATATGGCGAAGTAAGCCTTCAGCCATCTGGCTGCGTGCTGAGTTCCCTGTGCAGAGGATCAAGACTGAGGATTTAGACACTCGTCTTCTCCCGAATCTGGTCCTGAATCTGGGTTGTTTGAACGGCGCGGGACCAGGCTTGCGCTGCCACTTGGATCGGGTCCCAGGGACTGCTGAGAGGAGGCGTATAGCTCAAATCCAGTTCGTTCAGAGCCTCCACGATCATGCCGTGGTAGAGGGCGCTGGCGAACACGTCGATGCGTTTCGCCACTTCCGAGGTGGAAGCTCCGACTATTTGCGCGCCAAGCAGCCGGTTGGATGACTGATCACCGGTGACGCGGAGCCAGAGCTGCTTTGCACCTGGGTAGTAGGCTTTGTGATCCCAGGTTTCCGTTTGGACCGTGAACGGGTCGAAACCGGCGTCGCGAGCTTCCCGTTCGAGCAACCCAGTTCGCGCGATTGCCAGCCCGAATACTTTTACAACCTGCGTTCCGACTGAGCCGGCAAAGAGCGCACGACCGCCCACGGCATTTTCGCCAGCGACTCGGCCTTGTTTGTGAGACGTTGTCCCGAGCGGGAGGTATGTGCATGAGGCAAGCAGACGATGCCATGTCTCGACGCAATCACCAGCCGCAAAGACACCAGGTATATTCGTTTCCATGCTGCGGTTCACGCGAATTGCCCCGTGATGCCCAAGCTCGATGTCAGCTTGGCGAGCTAAAGCAGAATCGGGCTGCACGCCGGTCGCAATAATCACGAGATCCGCGGCTCGCTCCTCCGCCTGGGACGAGCTAATATTCAGATCTCCACTGCGACGTTCAATCCCTTTGATCTCGACGCCAGTCCAAAGAGCGACGCCCTGGCTCCGGAGTTCCTGTTCCACCAGACGCCCGAGTTCCGGTTCCACGGAAGGGAGGACGGTAGCGGCGCGACTTGCGAGAGTAACAGTCAATCCTCTGTGCGTGAGAGCATCGGCCATCTCCACGCCGATGTAACCAGCTCCGATGATCAGCGCGGATTTCACGTTGTTTTGCGCAATGTACTGCTGGATTTGGAAGCTGTGTTCCATAGTGTGCAATGGGAACACACCGGGGCTCTGGAGGCCTTTGATCGGCGGCTCAACCGGTTTCGCGCCGGTAGCAACGATCAGACGGTCGAATGACAACGCTTTCGATTTGTCCTGGTGTCGAACGAGAACGAATCCGTTCGGAGCATCGATCTGAGTGGCCCGATGTCCCCGCAGTATCTCGATGCCATCAAACTCGGTCCGATGCGACAGTTGCTTCCAGTCTGGCGTTTCGCCGCTCAGATAGAACGGCAAACCGCAAATGCTGAAGTTGGGGTAATCATCAGCGAGGATAACGGTGATGTGCGCTGTGCTGCTGAGTTCTCGCGCCCGCAGAGCCGCACTGATTCCGGCGTCGCTTCCACCAATGATGAGAAGTCTCATGTTACGGCGCGTCCTCAACGGGCCGAATCTCAAAACTAGGCACGCTTTCACCGAAGTACCGCCGCTGGAGCCACAACGCAACGTTTACGAGGCCTATCATCACGGGCACTTCCACCAAGGGGCCGATTACCGCGGCGAAGGCGGCTCCAGAGTTCAGCCCAAAAACCGCGACGGCTACAGCAATGGCCAGTTCGAAATTGTTGCTGGCGGCCGTGAAAGACAGCGTGGTTGTTTTGCTGTAATCCGCGCCTACTTTGCGCCCCATCCAGAAGCTTACGAAGAACATCAGCACGAAATAGATCAGTAAGGGAACAGCTATGCGGGCCACATCCAAAGGCAGTTGAAGGAGAACATTCCCCTTCAGGCTGAACATTACGACGATGGTGAAAAGCAAAGCAACAAGAGTAAGCGGGCTGATTTTGGGAATAAACTTGCCGTGGTACCACTCGCGGCCCTTTGCGCGCACCAGTGCAAATCGGGTCAGCATTCCGGCGAGGAACGGGATGCCCAAATAGATGAAAACACTCTGCGCGATTTGGGACATATGGATGTTCACAACGATGCCCTTTAACCCGATCATCGGCGGAAGAAGGGTCAAGAAGATCCATGAATAAATGCTGTAGAACAGCACCTGGAAGACGCTGTTGAAGGCCACTAGCCCGGCGGCGTAATCGGTGTCTCCTCTTGCAAGTTCGTTCCATACGATTACCATTGCGATGCAGCGCGCTAAGCCAATCAGGATCAGGCCCGTCAAATATTCCGGATAGCCACGCAAGAAGAGTATGGCCAGGACGAACATGAGAACTGGGCCAATAACCCAGTTCTGAACAAGCGATAAACCGAGAATCTTCTTGTTTCGAAAGACTTCACCCAACCGCTCGTATTGCACTTTGGCAAGTGGCGGATACATCATCAAGATCAAGCCGATTGCAATCGGGATATTCGTAGTTCCCGATTGAAACTGCTGAATGAACGAGGTTGTACCCGGCACGAACCCGCCCAAGAGGACACCAACGGCCATGGCAAGAAAGATCCAGGCAGTCAGGAAGCGATCGAGGAACGAGAGGCGCTTTCTTTCGGCTGGCGTGCAGACGCGGCTACCAGCAGGTAAACTGCGGCTTGTTTGAGTGCTCATGCGGGCCTTTGCGTTTTCGACTACTGGCTTTCCGCATCGGTAGCGGAGTGACAGGGACAGGATGGTCCGCAGCACTCCGGAAGCGGCTTTGTCGCGCGAATGAAAGCGCTGATGAACTTGCCGTCAATGAGCGGCGCGATTTCGTCAACGTTAATTCCGCCCGCAGTGAGGAACGCCCGAGCATCCTGAACGTTGTACACCCGAGTCGCCTCGACGTCGACGGACTGAAAGCCGGAGTGAATCAACTTGTCCCGGTATTCCGATTCCTGAAGGGCGCCGGCTACGCATCCCACCCACAGTTCAATATTTCGCCTTACTTCGGCAGGTACTTCGCCGCGTACGACAACGTCGGAAACGGCGAACCTCCCGCCCGGCTTCAAGACACGAAACGCCTCGCTTAAGACCCGGTCTTTATCGCCCGAGAGGTTAATTACGCAATTGGAGATGATGACGTCAACGGAATTGTCGGGAAGCGGAATATTTTCTATTTCGCCCTTCAGAAACTCCACATTCTGAATGCCGGCTTTGAGCTGATTCTCCCGCGCAAGCGCAAGCATGTCGTCCGTCATATCCAGCCCATAGGCCTTTCCGGCCGGACCGACTCTTCTGGCAGACAGGATGACATCGATACCGCCGCCTGAACCGAGGTCGAGAACGATTTCTCCGGCGTTCAACTGAGCGAGAGCCGTGGGATTCCCGCAGCCGAGGGACGCCCGTAGCGCTGCTTCGGGAATCTGGTTCGCCTCCGCTTCATTGTAGAGATTGGAAGTGATTGGGTCGCAGGATGGCGCCGCAGCCCCATTACAACAGGCCATGGAAGAGCAGCAGTCCGCAGGCAGGCCCTCTCTTTCGGAGACACGACGTGCGGCGGCTCCGTATTTCTCTTTTACAAGTTCTTTAATTTCCATTGATTTCTCCTCGCTGACTATTTGCAAAGCTGAAAAGCCGTCTCAGGCTTGATTACTTTATTTCGTGTGCAGCACTCGGCATACAGGAATCCAAGAAGCTCCTGCAAAGTATCCGTGTTGGCTGAGTACCTTAGAAAGGTACTCTCTCTGACGACCTTCACCAGGTCCTCGTTCTTTAGCTTTTCGAGATGATGGGACAAAGTAGAAGCTGGAATGTCGAGTTCAGCGCCGATATCCCCGGCAATCATTCCTTCTGGATGAGCTGCCAAAAGGAGTCGAACGATTCGCAGCCGAGCCTCTGTGCCCATCGCGAAAAACATGTCGGCGTAACGAAGCACATCCGGTTCCGGCTGTTTTCTGGGCATTATTCCCAATCCTCATCAGGAGATTCGTCGAATAAACAGAGAAAACATCCTTCGCTGGCTTCCTCGCGCAATCGTTCGAGAGTTGAGTCCGAAAGCCACCCAGAATCTGTTTCGGGCACGTTGGTGGAGCTTGGTGCAGTCCGTTCCATATTTCTATTATTGCCGAAATACGGAGAATGTCAAGGGGTTGATGACGGAGATATCCAATTCCGATAGAGTGTCGCCCATTACCATGCCGTCCGGGTGAGCCGATCGCAGCAGGCGCATGGTTTGCAGACGAGCTTCAGTCCTGCATGTTGCGACAAGGGCGGGATGATGCCCTCAATAAAGAAGTCCTTCGTGATGGTCATCTTCGAGGACGGCGATGACCAGAGATGGCTTACTCACCCTCCCATCCACGTGCAATCAATTCCGCAGGTTGTAAGTACCCGTTTGGGTCGGCCGCAAATTTCTCGGTCCGAACATAACCATTGTCCTCGCGAAAGAAACGCAATCCATTTGTTTGAGCCCATTGGTTAAGAATCTCCGGATGATGCGAGATAAGAATTAGCTGACCGCCATGGTTTTCGACAGCTTCTTCTGCCGCCAGCAGCCACGGTTGTATTTCCCGCAGCGCAATAAAGTTGTCCGGCTCATCTATAAACACGGTGTGTCCCTTTTCGATCAGAAAATGAAGGATCATATACAAGGCGAGGAGACAGCGTTGACCCTCTGAGAGTTCGGATATCGCATAATTCACGCGGCGGCCTCCATTTGGGCTGGCAAATTCCGCTCGAAGCCTTCGCGTTCCGTCTTCGTCGGACGAGAACCGCAAAGCTTGAAATCCGGTGAGTGCTTCCTTGGCAGAAGCCAAGAACCTGACATTCTCCTCGGGGTACGCCTGCACCAAATGACGATACCAGCCCGCGAGGTTCTCGAGTTCATCGTCGGGCTCTCGGTCCTCCTTATCAGCACTCTCGTCCATTGCGGATGGATACGCGTCGATTCGGATGCAATGAACGGATCTCATCCACTCGACAAAGCGGCGAACATGTGAGTTGCTCAATTGTGACAAGTGCAACGCGGATCTAGCGGTTTCCACCGGAATGGCAGTTGCTTCATTGCTGTTATTTGGAAAGAATCGTATCTCGCCATTCGCCAATTCGAACACCGTTGCGCCAGAGACTTTGAGCCGTTCCAGGTTGACCGACATCCGTCTGGTCTCCGCCGCAAACCGAATCTCAACACGATATTCATATTTCTGCCCATCCAAGAGAGCGTCAACTTCAAAGATTTGTAGAGGGAGATCCTGCCAACGAGTGCGGGTTGATTGGGTGAATGGATTCTTATCGCTTTTGACAAACTGCTTGAGATCGCGGATTACGTTCAGCAAGGAAGACTTGCCGCTGTCATTGGGCCCAAGCAGCAAGTGCTTTCTCTCCGGCTTGTACTCGAAGGCGGCGAAGCACTGAAAGTTGTCTACGAAGAGCCGAGTCAGCATGGCTACATGTTATCCGGGAAGAACTGCGCCTCCTCCCCTACTTCAGATTCAAAAATGCCCGCAGTTTCTCCGCCGCGCCGCCAATCGCCCGCGCCAAGCTCAGCTTTGCCACATTATGCGCGAAGACGCTATTGATGTAATCAAGGTCCGCGCTGGCAAGTGATTCCTGCGCCTGCACGACTTCGACGTATTCGCTTACGCCCGCCGAAAATCTCTGATGCGTCAGCTCCAGCGTTTCCCGCGTAACCTCCAGGTTGCGCCGGGCCACGTCGACCTGACTGGCGGCTGCTTGCAGATCAAGGAACGCGCTGCGTACATCGCTTTCAATATGGCTCCGAAGGTCTTCGAGCTCGGCTCTTCGTTGGGCCAGCGCTGCGTCCGCCTGTTCGATATCGCCTTCCGTTCGGCCTCCCTGCCAGATGGGCACGCTCAGCGTCCCAACCACCGTGAAGGTCCCGTGCGATTGCGACGGATTCGTTCCGATCGCCCCATAATCGGCACTTAACGAAAGGGATGGGAGCCGCTCCGCGCGAGCAGCGGAACGCGTGTACTGCGCTGCCCGGATTTGCGCCTCGGCTGCCTGCAAATCCGCGCGCTGGCTATAGGCCTGTTGCAATGCGGCGTTCAGCTCAATGGGAGGCGCTGCCGAATACGGAATCGTATCGGTAATCTCATAAGTGTCCGTCGCCGGGAGGCCGGTGAGCCGCGCCAGATTGATCTTTTGCTTTGCGTAATCGTTTTCGAGCGAGGTTATTCTTTCGCGTGTCGTCAGTAGTTGTATTTCGCTGCGATTTAGATCGGTAAGCGCGAGAACGCCAGCCGCGCGTTGATCGGAGGACTGTTTATACTGCGCTTCCGCTGTTTGCAACTGAGCCTTCGCCGATTCCACGCGGGCTTTTGCGGCAATCACCTGTAAGTAAGCGCCGCCCACGGCAAGCACCACCAGGTCGCGCGCGTCCCGTCCGCTCAATTCATTTGCTTTCACTGTCTCCTTGGCGGACCGATAGTTATTCAAGCTGGTTAGGTTGGCAACCGTCTGTGACAATCGGGCCCGCAGGTCGAAGTAATTGAATGGACCAACAATAGCGGGTATCGCAAAGCCCGGAAACGGCGATGAGAAACGCACGCCGAGCGCTCGCAGATTGACCTGCTCCACCGTTTCGCTCAAGCTGCTGGTCAAATTCGGCAGCAAAGAACTTCGAGCTACCCGCGACTGCCCATTTGCCTGGCGCACGGTTTCATTGAGACCAACTGCTCCCAGGTTGTACTTGAGCCCACGCTCGATGGCGTCCTTAAACGACAGCTTGCCTGAGAACGGTATTGGCGCGCTGCTCGCGCTTCCAGCATAGTTTCCGGATGCCTGAACGGTAGTATTGATCGTGTTCACGCTGGTGGTCGTACCGGGAATCGCCGACTCCGTAGCAGTCACTGATGCGTTGCCGCCGCCCCGTCCTGAGAGCGGCAACTGATTGGCGGTCGGTGTCTGTCCAGAGTTGGCTGGCGCGCCAATCTGCGCTTGCGCTTCCTCCACCATCAGCAGGCCGGCGGCATACACGCACCACTGAGCATAAAACCGAAAACGTCTCATTGTCTTGTTCCAATTAAGTTTTTTATCCGAGTTGCTTCCGGAATCGCCACACACTGAGCGAAACCAAAATCAGAGTAAACAGGGCCAACGCCAGAAAATTCGGCCACAGCGTGTCAAGGCCGCTCCCCTTCAACATCACGCCCCGTGCAATGACGCTGAAGTGATAGATCGGATTCACCTGCGTCAGCGGTTGCATCCCGTGCGGCATGGCTTCCACTGGCGTAAGGGCGCCTGACAAACTCGCAAGCGGCGGATTAACAAAGAAACTGGTTAACTGCGCCTGTTCCGCCGATTTAGTGAACGTGGCAATGACAGTACCGATGCCGATGCCCGAAAGCACGCACAATGCCGCCCCGCCGAACAGCAGCATAAAACTGCCCTGGAACGGCACGTGGAAAACGGCCTTCATCAGAAACGTGGCGAATAGCGCCATCAGGCAAAGAAGAATGAACAGCGGCGTCATCTTCGCGATGATGATCTCAGATGTGCCAGCGGGCGACATCAGCAGTTGTTCCAATGTGCCGCGCTCTCGCTCCTTCACCATCGCCGCAGACGAAACGAGAGACCCATTCAGAATGCAGAGCAACCCGAAAATCCCGCTCACAATAAACCACGAGCTCACCAATCCGGGGTTATAAAGAAATGCCGGCGACAACTGTACTTGCCCTCGCCGGCTGATATCGGGCGCGGCAATTCGCGTAAATTGCGCGTGCACTCCCGACGCCGCAAGATTCGCGTTATAGGTTGCCAGCACTCCTTCGGCGTAGGCCTGCGCGATAGTGGCCGTGTTTGCGTCCATCGCATTCAATAAAAATTGCACTTCCGCCGTGCGCCCGCGTTGGATCTTCCGCGCAAGATCGTATGGAATGATGGCTCCCGCCTGAACTTGGCCCTTGCTGATTGCGTCGCTCAGCTTGGCGAGCGAGATATACGTGTTCGCCAGTGTAAAGCTCCTGCTTTCGCTCAACGTCGCAATCAATTCACGGCTCTCCGGTGTATGACTGTCATCCAGCACGCCGAGCCGCACGTTGCTCACGGTGGCATTAAGCGCGTACCCGAACAGCAACACTTGAAGCGTCGGCGGAACGATCATCGACAACGCCAGCCGCCGGTCGCGCCGTATCTGGCCGAACTCTTTTTTGACCAGCGCCAGCACGCGATAGTTGAAAAAGCGGAGAATCAGTTTCGTCATACGCTTACGCCTTCACCTGCATACGGCGCATATTGCTCCACGCTATGGAATAAAAGACGAGCCCGATTACGACGATCACTAAGATCCTCGGCCACGTGGCCGGCCACCCTCCACCTTGCAGCAACGCATCGCGAACAATATAGATGTAATACGCTCCCCAGATGAAATCGGAAACCCAGCGGATGCCGGCCGGGATGTTTTGGATCGGAAAAATAAGGCCGGAGAGCAGGAACACCAGCAGGAAACCCCCCAGGGCCACAGCCTGCATCGCCGCGGCCTGGCTGGGAATTGCCGCGCCCACCATAATGCCGAACGATGCCACGCAGAAGGAATAAAAGACCGTCGCGACCAAGAACGGTGTCGGGTCTCCCGCGAAGTGCAAGCCAAAATAAGTGAACAACATCGCCATCAACGGTACGCACTCACACAGCCCCACGGCCATAAAGGCCAGAATCTTGCCCAGAAGATACTCATGCGCCGAAATGCTGGACACGTACACCTGAAGAATTGTTTTATTCTCGGCTTCCTTTGCCATTGCCAGCGAAGCCAACAACGGCGGGAACATTGAGATTGCCAGGACGAATACGCCGGGTCCGGAATACTTCCGGCTGGAAAGTCCCGGGTTGTACCAAAGCCGAATCTGCGCTTCGACGGGCTGCGCGAGCAAGGCGCCGGACCGGTTCGTATTGTAGGCGCGAACGATCTGGTTGGCATCGCCGGACACGAGGTTCGCGGTGTTGGCATCGGACGCGTCAATCAACATCTGTACCGGCGCCGCGACACCTCGCACCAGCTCACGCCCAAAGTGCGCCGGGATGATCAACGCCGCATGAGCCGCATTCTTCCGAAATGCCTCCTCCGGCTGCCGATCTGTGGGCCACGTCACCACGTGAAACGACAGCGATGAACGAAATGCGTCGATGAGATCGCGCGACGCCGAAGAGCCGTCCAGATCCTGAACGATAATCGCCATCCCGCTGACCTTCAGCGCGATCGAACTTCCCAGCAGAAAAAGAATGATGCAGGGCAGCACCAAAGCTAGCGCCAGCGCCAGCCGGTCCCGCAAAATCTGCGTCAGTTCCTTTCGTGCCTGCGCTAGAATGCGTCTCATACTGTCTCCTTCTTCAATCCTCGGAACCTACTTTGCCCTGCGAGCGCGCCTGCTCCACCATGCTGATGAACACATCTTCTAAGGAGAAGCGTTCTTCTTGCGCCGACAAGATTTGAATGCCTTCCGCCTTCAAGCGCTCGCGTGTCGTACGCTCACCCAGGGCGATGTCTTCATCCGTAATCACATGTAGACGATCGCCGAACAGCGACACGCGCCACCGCTCGCGTTCCGATTTCAGCAGGTCCGCGGCGCGCTGCGGCTGATCTACCTTGAACTCAAGCAAATGCCCTTTCTGCTGCGCCTTGATGCCGGTGGGCGTGCCTTCCGCCACCAGTTCGCCGGCCACCATGAAGCCCAGCCGATTGCACTGCTCCGCTTCTTCCAGATAGTGCGTCGTCACCAGCACGGCCGTGCCGCGGTCCGCCAGATCGTTGATCATTCGCCAGAAGGCTCTGCGTGCAAGCGGGTCGACGCCCGATGTCGGTTCATCCAGGAACAGAATGCTGGGCTCATGCATAATGCAAGCGCCGAACGCTACGCGCTGTTTCCAGCCGCCGGGCAAACTGCCTATAATTTGACCTTCCTTCCCTTCGAGGCCCGAGAAGGCCAACACCCACCGGCGCTTCTGATCCCTTTCGTCTTCCGGAACCCCATATACGCCCGCGAAAAAGTCTAGGTTTTCGCGTATGGAAAGGTCGTCGTATAACGAGAATTTCTGGGACATGTAGCCGATCTGCTGCCTGACTGCCGGCGAGCGCAGGCTTCCCCGTTCTCCAGCCAGCTGCATGCCGCCACTGGTCGGGGCGAGAAGCCCACAGAGCATCTTGATCGTGGTCGTCTTCCCCGCGCCGTTTGCGCCTAACAGCCCGTAGATCTCGCCGTAGCGGATATCGATCGAGACATTCTTCACTGCCGTAAAAGATCCGAACTGCTTCACCAGTTTCTTCGCCCCGATCGCGATCTGCCCACGCAACTCCAGGTGCTTATGGCTGGCCGGATAGGGCTCGCTGCTCATGTCCTGGCCCAATGCCCGAAGCTCGGCCACGAAGGTGTTCTCGAGCGTCGGCTCGCCCACGCGAACGTCATCTAAAGTCAGATTCTTTGCGGCCATCGATTCGCGAATCATCTGTTCGGCGCGCTCAGGATCGACCGCGAGCAAATCCAGCCGGTCGCCAAAGCGCTGCACATCCAGAATCGGCTTATCTGTTCCGGCTTCCTTCGAAAGCACTCGCTCGGCCTCGGCAAGGTTGTTCGTCCGCACCTCTAACCGCTTCGCATGCAGATCGGAACGCAAATCCCGGGGCATCCCCAGTTTGCGAATCAGGCCTTGATGAATCAGCGCCACCCGATGGCAGCGCTCCGCTTCGTCCAGATAGGGAGTAGCCACCAGAATGGTCAAGCCCCCGGCTGCCAAATGCGCCAGCGTGTCCCAGAACTCTCGGCGCGACACGGGATCGACGCCCGTGGTCGGTTCATCCAACAACAGCACGCGCGGTTCGGGAACCAGCGCGCACACCAGCGCCAGCTTCTGTTTCATGCCGCCGCTGAGCCGACCTGCGAGACGCTGCCGAAACCGGTCCATGTCGAACATCCGGAGGTATCGCCGTCCCCGCGCCTCGATATCGCCGCGAGGCACGCGCCGCAAATCGCCAATATAGCGAATGTTCTCTTCGACGCTCAGGTCCGGATAAAGGCTGAATGTCTGGGTCAGATAGCCTGTTGCCGAGCGCATGGCTCGCGACGGCCGGCCGTAAATCTCCGCGATTCCCGAACTCGCTTCCATCACCCCGGCCAGAATCTGGAACGTCGATGTCTTGCCCGCGCCGTCTGGTCCTATCAATCCAAAAATTTCGCCGGGCGTTACTTCGAGGCTGATGCCGCGTACCGCTTGAATTGCGCCGTAATTCTTCCGGAGATCGGCGAGACGGATCGCCGTGGCGGCCGAAGCCTCACTCGCTCGCGTCTCAACGGAAGTAACGCTCGCGGACATTCATTTACTCCTGTGCGCGGGCCAGGTATCGCCCTGGCTCAATATTTCCCCGTCGGCCGGCATTCCCGGTTTTGCAAATCCCACCGCGCCTTTCAACTGCAGCTTCACGCCCACCACTTGCTTCACGCGGTCGTCGCGAAAATACGTGTTTTCCGGCGTGAACGTCGCCGCCGGATCAATGCGCAGCACATAAGCGTCGATCGCCTGGTTCGGATGCGAATCAAGGTAAACGTGCGCGGGCTGTCCGATTTTCACCTTCCCGATCTGCCCTTCCGGTATGAACCCACGCAAGTAAACTCTGCTGAGATCAAGTAACGTGACGACCGCCGTGCCCGCTGTAACGACTTCGCCGGGCTCAGCGGCGCGAGTGATCACGGTTCCGGTGAATGGCGCAGTCACTGTCAGGTCGCTGCGATTTGCGTCCGCCTCCTCCAACTGAAACTTCGCCGTTTGCGTATTGGCCGCAGCATTGGCGATCTCCGCTTGCTGCTGCGCAATTTGCCGGCGCACGGTTGCGACCGCAGCTTCACGGATACCGGGGTTAGAGAGGTTCGCGTTCGCGGTAGTTAAAGCGCCGCGCGACGCTTCCACTCGCTTCTTTGCCGCGGCAACGGCTGCGGATTGCTGGTTCGCAGTGGATTCCGATTGTTTGCCTTGACGTTCCGAAACTGCGCCCGACCGGGCCAGCTTCATGTATGCTTCTTTATCGAAAAGGGCAATCTGATAACTCGCCTCCTGCTGTGCCAGATCCGCCTCCGCTGCCGCCAGATCCGCTTCTGCCTGCCGCACCCGGCCTTCCGAATCCACTTTCGACTGCTCGGTTTGGAGCTGATCTTCCAAGAGCTCTTCTTGCAGCACCGCAATCTGCGCCTTTGCTGAGGTAGACCGCGCCTGTGCGGCAAGGAGCGCCGTCCGCGCCTGCTCTTGGCGTGCTCTGACCTGCTGATCGTCCAAGACCGCTATCACATCGCCGGCCTTCACTTCGTCGCCTTCGCGCACTCGAATCTCCAGCAGGCGTCCGCTGGTCTTCGGCGCAACCGCCGAGTCATCGCCCTCGATTCGCCCGCTCAATTGAACGATGTTGTCAGGCACGGGGGGCGCCGAGTAGAACCTGCGCCAGATAACCACGACCGCAATAATCACAACCACCAAGATCGACAGCCGTATTAACCATTGCCGTTTAGCAGACGCCGGTGCAGCTGCTGCCTTCTCGCCGTTCGCCTGTACAGGCGGCGCGCTTGTCGCCCCAGAATTACTCATCGCTTCCCTCTCTGTTTGCTTTTTACAGCCTTCCGCAAGCTGTGCTTTTTAGGCGTCAATTTCAAATAAGCGAGCGAGAAATCCGCAATATGGTCCGCCACCATATCCTGCTGTTCCGATGTCATCTTCAGTTCTGGCCAGAGACGCGCAATCACCGGCGAATGATGGGCGTAGTGGATAGTCTGGCCGATGATGCTCTGCGTGCACAGCCTGGTTTTGTCATGTTCCGGCGGAAGGCCCATGATCTCCCCCAGCAGACCGCGCAAACGATCGTGCAGCGGTTTGATCGATTCGTCCACCACTCGCGCCACGGCGGGCGTTGGCCGGGCCAACTCATGAAGCATCAATCGCATGTGCAGGTTTGATCCCTCCCGGCGCTTCACCATCCTGTGCAGCATCACGTGGATGAACTTTCTCAGGATGGTCTCCGGCTCGTCCGCATGAGTAAATAGATCGTGGACCTCGTGCAAGCCTCCCGGATGCTTTACTGCGCTTCGCAGCACTTCCGTGTAAAGTTCGAGCTTGTCGCCGAAGTGATAATTCACCAATGCGAGATTGACGTTTGCGCGGTTACATATCTCGCGGACGGTTGCGTAATGATAGCCGCGGTCTGCGAAGACCTCCGAAGCCGCCTGCAATAGTCTGGTGCGTGTTTCGTCGTTCGCCGCGGTGTGTCGCGTAGAGCTGGGCTGTGAGGCCGCCATGTTGATTAAAACACGAGTTTAAAACGGGTGTTTAAATTTGTCGAGACGAAGAAAAGGTGACACTCCGATGGCGAGGATGGGCCGGACGCCGGTTTAGCGCGGATTTCTAACAGGCTTCGATCGGAACACGACGTCCGCGGAGTTGGGTCGCCCACTTGCCGGACTCCCCGGCGTGGTTGAGGCAGCGAAAGCCGGAAACAGCCACGGCGGACCTGGAGCCACCAGCCTGCAGGTCTCCGGAGGGCAGAGTGTCCATCGCGAGGTGGAATCCGAAGGGCATGAGGAGAAGTACCGGACTGTAATCGGCGGCGACGTGGGCCGGGGAGGCCAGGCAGGAGCGGCGACACGGCAAGTCTCTGTGCCGCGTCGCCGCGCCGACACACTATTCCCCGTCCGCATGTGGTCGTGGCGTCGTTTGGCGGAAGGGGTTAGCTGATGTAACCGTAAATTTAACCGTAAAATATACTTGTTCCGATTACATGAATCGCGCACAATTCCGCTAGGCTGCCAATACGGGTTGGCAATGCTGGGGTTGAGTCTCATTCCAAGGAGAGTGTATGTCCAAGTCGATTCGACGGCGGGCGATGGCGGGAGCTTGTTTGTGGCTGGCGTTGACGATGATGGTCGGGGGCATCGCATGGGCACAGGCGGGCGGCACACTGACCGGAACGGTGCGGGATCAGACTGGCGCCGGAGTCAGTGGGGCAAATCTCACGCTCACAAACACGGCGACACAGGGGCACTGGACCACGGTCACCACTGAATCGGGCTCATATACTATTCCGACATTGCCGCCGGGCACATATGATCTAATGGTCGGCGACACCGGGTTCAAAACGTCCACCGAGCGTGGCATCGTCATTCAAGTGGCAACCACCACTACTCTAGACCTTTCTCTGGAGGTGGGCTCCATCAGCGACAAGATAGACGTGCACGCCGATGTCAAGCAGGTAGAAAGCGACACTTCCGAGACCGGTACCGAGGTGAGGCCGAGTTTGGTTGCGGCCCTGCCGCTGCAGGTGTCCGGGCAGGTCCGTAGCCCAGTCCAGTTCATTGAACTAACCCCAGGTTTCACGGGCAATCTGCCCAATTCGCCTACCAGCCAGCTTTCCTTCAAGATCAACGGCGGCCAGGAGGGCGGGACTGACGTGCTGGTGGACGGCGCAAGCATTTCACTCACCCATCCCAATCTCCAGATGAACTATGGGGTGGGCGCCGATGCTGTCGCCGAGTTTAAGGTGTTGACGGGCGGCTTTCCGGCCCAGTATGGAAGGGCTACGGGCGGCATCGTCGATCTTGTGACCAAGTCCGGAACCAACCAGATCCACGGAACTGCGTATTTCATCCTGCGAGACAAGATTTTCGATGCCAACTCCTGGAGCAACAATTACGCGGGGCTGCCGCGCGGAAACGACTCCCAGAAAGACCTCGGCGCAGAGGTTGCCGGGCCGATCTGGATTCCGAAAGTCTACAACGGCAAGAACAAGACATTCTTCATGTTCAACACGGAAGAGTATCGATACAAGACCGGCGGGGCTGGATTGGCGACCGTACCCGATGCATCGTGGAACCAAGGCAATTTCTCGAACCTGCTGGCGCCCACGACGTCGCTAGGTATCACCTATCCCGCTCACCAACTCTACGACTGGACCACCTGCACTCCCGGCCCTTGTCAGGCCTTCAGCGGCAACATGATTCCAACTAGCCGCATCGATCCGGTCGTTGCTAAGGCGATGTCGTACTTCCCCGCGGCGCAGAACTCTTCCGTGTACAACAACTTCGTTACAAGCTCGCTGAACTCGACGCAGGCCAATATGTTTACTGCGAAGGTCGATCAATATATCGGGACGAAACAGAGGATCTCCGGAAGCTGGAGTTACGACGATCGTCCTCTCATTAACTCCTCCAACTTAGGAGCAATCTTTACCACTGAAAATCCGACCCAGTATACCTATTACGATCGGTTCAACTACGAGTACGTCATCAGCCCAACCCTGGTCAATCAATTCACGGCGGGCTTCAACCAGACGCACAGGGCGGAGGTCAATATGATCTCCACCCTCGGCCAGGATCTGGCAGCCAAAATCGGACTGAAGGGTGTCACTTCGGCTCAGCTGCCATCATTCCTGGCGAGCGGCGTCACCACCGACCCGGACAGCGCGGACTCCGTGTTTATTGACAACTCCTGGGATTGGAACGACAGCTTGAGCTGGATCAAAGGCCGCCACAGCCTGAAGTTCGGCCTCGATTATCGCGCCCTGCAGTTCAACACTCCGCAGGAAGCCTATTCTTCCGGGCGGTTTCTCTTTACATCCAACCAGACGTCCAACTTAACTGACCCGAACAAGTTAGTTGACCCGAATTCCGGCTTCGCCTATGCCAGCTTATATCTCGGCGCCGCAAACGGGGCTTGGGTTCCTACGCCTCAGGAAGTCGGCATGCGCATTAAATACTTTGGATCCTATGTGCAAGACGATTTCAAGATGAATTCGCGTTTAACCCTGAACCTCGGTCTGCGATGGGATGTATCGACTCCCGTTACCGAAGCTTGGGATCGGCTGTCGTGGATGAATACAACATTGGGGAATCCGGGCGCGGTAACTTCAACTGGCGCGGAATTGCCAGGGGCATATCAATTTGCCGGATCCGGAACTGGCCGCACAGGAACGAACTCGCCGCAGAGTATTTACTGGAAAGCGCTCGCGCCACGGATTGGGCTCGCATATTCAATGACGCCGAACACTGTTATCCGCAGCGCATACGGCATTTACTATTCACCCATCATCGTGAATGGTTTCGCACAGGTGGAGAGCACCGGCTTTTCTAACTCCTGCCGCCTTCAGGCCGCCAGCAGCACCACCGCGCCCATCATTCAACCGGGCACGATGACGGGTTATCCCTGCGTTTTGCCGCCATTCATCAATCCCAC
>DATBEF010000076.1:0-35410 GCA_036269625.1 Bryobacteraceae bacterium
TCTTTACTGCCCTCGGTTTCGCTCCATCCGTTTTCCGGCGGCTGGCAGGCCAGCGCTCTGGCCGCCGTTTTTGGGGATAACTTCAGTCGCCCTACGGGCTCCTTACGTCATCCCCAAAAACGAAACAGCAGAAACCATCTGACAAACTACCAAAAAACAATTTACACAGAAAATGTTACAGCGCCGACCGCAACGGTGATTTCGAGCCCAGGGTCATCGCCAAACGGCGGCCACGCCGAACTTCGCCGGCAATTCGACGAAGCCAACCCGTGGCATGTCGAACCCGCTCCTAAATAATCTGTTTTGCGCGTCTCAAACAACAATCCTGCTAGCATCGCTGTTTGGAAGAGCAAGAGATCTACTCAGTCATCGGCGAGGACGGATTCAACCGTTTGATTGCCGCGTTCTATCGCCAGGTTCCGCTCGATCCCGTTCTCGGGCCGCTGTATCCAAAGGACGACCTCCCCGGCGCCGAGCAGCGATTACGGGACTTTCTCATCTTTCGCTTCGGAGGACCACAGCGATACATTGAGCAACGCGGTCATCCGCGGCTGCGCATGCGCCACGCGCCGTTTCCCATCAGCGGGCCTGCGCGAGACCATTGGCTCCAACTGATGCGCAATGCTCTGGCTGAAACAGCATTGCCGGAGGAAGCCGCCGCCATTTTGTGGAACTACTTCGAACCGACCGCCAACGCCATGATGAACCGGCCCTAACCGGAAAGTCGCATTCCGAATCCGCGTTGATCGGCGTCTATCAGCGGCTAAATTACGGGTGCCGCCCTACTCGCCAAGAAATATCTCGCAGAATCTATCGAGAAAATCCCGCACGTCCGCGCTATGCCCGCTCGCCGCGTTCACCATCGCCGAGAACGCCAGCCACCGGTGATCTTTCGTTTCGATATACCCGCTCAACGTGGCCACATGCGAAATTGACCCCGTTTTGGCGTGCACGCGATCGGCGCCCGCAATCTTTTGGAAACGGTGCTGCAATGACCCGTCAACCCCTCCCACCGGAAGCGCCTGAACCCAAACATCGCGCTCTGGACGCTGCCACATGTACCGAAGCAGCGTGACCGTCGCCTCAGGTGTGACCAGATCCTGTCGTGCCAAGCCCGAGCCATCGTCCAACACGAAACCTGTGTCATCCGGTGTGACTCCGGCTTCTTTCAGGAACGCTTCGCGCTCCTCTACCCCGGCCTTGAGCGTGCCCACGCCTCTTGTCACGAACCCGATCTCGCGCAACAGCATTTCGGCATGCAGGTTCTGACTGATTTTGTCGGTCAGCTGAACATCCTGCCATAGCGGCGGAGATCGATGCACTGCCAGCAGCGTTCCTTCTGAACTTGGCACGGCCTTGCGTGGAATATTCGGACCCGGATCAGGGACATCGTTCAGGTCCCAATACACGCCGCGGGGCGAGCCGCGCACGATAATCCCACGATCCTCCAGTGCCTCCACAAACGCTCCGGCGGCGAACAGGGCCGGATCCTCGACGCCGACGTCTTCCTTCCAGGGACTAGCCCGCCGGCCCATTCGCCCCCATAGAATAACCTCATTTGAGCCCGGTTTCCGCGTGACATGAACCTCCGAAGAGCGATCATCTCCAGTTGTCAGGACCTGGTTGAGAAAGATGAAATGTGAAATCGCGGGCTGCGTCTCGAGTCCCGCCAACTCTCCATCGGAGGTGGCCGATAGCGTGAGCGAGACGGTGCTGTCGTTCAACGTGAGCGCCGAAACGGGAGCGCCATAAGAGTAGATGCTGTCATCGATCGTCCATCCGCCGGGGTAAGGATCGCCGGGGTAGCGAGTCGATATACCAGCGACATCGCCAGTCACTTCGCGAATGCCCGCGGCAAGGACTTTGTCGGCCAACTCATTCAGCGCAGCTAGACAGTCGCCATCTTTCGCGTCCACTTGGTACGGCAAGACGCGGCCCGAAAGATTCGCGTCCCCTCCGCCGATCAGTTCCATGTCGCCGAGCGATGTCTGCCCAGGCGCCCAAGCGCTCTTGGTGCGCACCTCGGTTTCGAATTGATAATTCGGCCCTAGCCGCGCCAGCGCCGCGGCCGTTGTGTAGAGCTTTGCATTCGAAGCCGGTGTGTAAAAGTGCGATGCGTTGTGCTCGGCGAGAACCTCGCCCGTTTCGGCATCGACTACTTTATATCCGAAGTTCCCGCGGTCCACGACCGGCGTATCATGCACCAGCCGGTCCACTTGCTCGCTCAGCGCCGAGCCGTCATCGGCCGCGCGCGCAGCCATCAACGAACAGATGATGATGAGCAACAGCATCAACGGCAAGCGTCGCATCACTACCGCTGGCCCGCCGGAGTCATCGGTTCCCCCGCCGAATTTTGCTTGGCGCCGCCCATCAGGTAAGACTCCAGCATAATCAATAGTGCCAAAATCAAAACGATAGTCGACCCCAGCGCCGGAACCAGCATGACGTACCGCATCCCCAGCGCCGCCGCGACATAGCCCAACAGCCAGGGCGCGCTCATGCCGCCCGTAATTGCCATTGCGAAGACGCCGTTATAGACCCGAGGCTGAAAAGCGAACCGGTTGTCCAGCTTCTCCGCAATTAACGGGTAAATGGGCGCAAACCCCGCACCAATCACCGCGACCGCGGTCAGTGCGCCGAGCATCGAATCGGTGAAACTCAACGCAAGATAGCCGATCATTGCGAGAACGATGCTTCCGATCAGCAATTTGCGATGGTTAACCCGCGGCAATAGCGCCTGAGCGAAGATTCGTCCCAGCATCAGAGCGCCGAAATACAGTGCCAGCGCCCAAATGGCCGTCTCGGGATTGCTCCCCAGGCGATGAATCAAGAAGAGTGGCAGCCATCCCGCAATGGCCCATTCATTACCAAACTGAAAGAACAATAGAAGAGTGAACAGCACGCCCGCTACGCTACGCAGATCGCGTAAGGTATCGCGAGAAGTTGACAAAGTTTGGCGCGATCGGACCGGCTGTCGTGCCATCGGATCGCGATTCAGCAGGTAAACGACAAAATAAATCGCTGGAATCACGGCCAGCAAACCGGCTTGGATGCGGACGGATCCGGCATAGTACGTAAGGGCGACAATCATGGTCGCCACCAGGCATCCTAATCCGAACATCATCCCGGCAAGATTCACTGCCGCCGCCGGCACTTCCTTATAGAAAGGCTCGATCGCATACAGAAGCGAGGTCATCAGCAAGCCTCCCGCCGCCCCGACAAACGCCACTCCCAGCAGCCGCCATTCAATCGGGATCGGAGGCGCCAGGAATGAGAGTGATAGCAAGCCGCCGAACCCAACCGCACATGAGGTCAGAGATACAGACCGTATAGATGTTCGCTCCAGTAACCAGTCGGCTGCTGCCGCCGCAACCAGGTATCCGGAAACAAGCACGAGGAAATGCAGCCCGACAACTTCAGGATCGGTATCGATGTGATACTGCCAGACCACCAGGAGGGATCCAAGCAACCCAACCTGCACGCCAACTAACAGAAACCCACCAACCCAGTCGCGAGCCGACCGTCCTGTTACGAATTTTGAAAAATCCTCTTTTCGATTCGTTGACACGTCCGAACGGCAGTCCTAAACTGGAAGTATCACTGAGGAAGGAGGTGGTCCAGTCGAATGAATTCTGGTAGTGACTGTAGCATACAATCCACGCGCGAGGTGGCCGACTCTTAAAGCGCGCAAAGGCTGCTAGTAGCAGTCGATGTGCGACTCCAAGTCGCCGTTCGTACGTTCAGGTTTCGTCAGTGACGAAGCCGCCGTTCCTGTGGACCGGCTGCGTCGCGCGTGACGTATTCAGTCTGTAAACTGTAAGTCGCCCCGTCCGGGTGCTGAGGCGCTCGGTCGGGGCTTTGTGTCTGTGCTAATATATAGGTGCAACCCACCGTTTTTGAAAGGATTCCCAAGACAATGAAAGCAGGGATTCATCCCGCCTACGACGAAGTCAGAGTGGTCTGCGCCTGCGGCTCCACTTTCCCAACTCGTTCTACTCATCGTGGCGACCTGCGCGTCGAAATCTGTTCTGCCTGTCACCCCTTCTTCACCGGCCGCCAAAAGCTGATCGATACCGAAGGACGTGTAGACCGCTTCCAGAAGAAGGCCGCGAAGGCCAAAGAAATGCAAGCTGCCAAGAAAGCCGCCGACGCCGCGAAGGCCGCCAAGAAAGTTCAGTAAGCAAGAAAATTCAGTAAGTGTCCCGCGGCGGCAACTATGCCGTGCAATTTGCAGTCCTCCCGATCATCGAAAAAACCGGAACTGATGAGTCCCGCCGGCCATTGGCCGCAGCTTCATGCTGCCATTGAAGCCGGCGCGGACGCCGTCTACTTCGGGTTAACTCATTTTTCCGCCCGCGCCAAAGCCGGATTCAATCTCAGCGAAATGCCCGAGATCATGCGCACTCTGCATTCTCGCGGCGTGCGGGGCTTCATCACCTTCAACACGCTGGTCTTCGAACACGAACTGAGCCACGCCGCTCAAACCATAGCCGCAATTGCCGAAGCCGGCGCAGACGCCCTGATTGTGCAGGACCTCGGCGTCCTTCAACTCGCCCACCGTATCGCCCCGGAAATCGAGCTTCACGCCAGTACACAGATGAGCGTTACCGACGCGTCCGGGGTCCGCTTGGCCCAGGATCTCGGCGCCTCCCGAGTCACTCTCGCCCGCGAACTCTCGCTCGACGAGGTTCGCGCCATTCGCTCCCAGACCGATTGCGAACTCGAAATCTTTGTTCACGGCGCACTCTGTGTCGCCTATTCCGGCCAATGCTTTTCCTCAGAGGCCTGGGGCGGCCGAAGTGCGAATCGCGGACAATGCGCCCAAGCCTGCCGTCTGCCGTATGAATTGATGGTCGACGGCGCAGTGCGGCCGTTAGCAGACGCGCGCTACCTGCTCTCGCCGGGCGATCTCTACACTCTGCGCGAAGTCCCGGAGATCGTAGCGGCAGGAGTTTCAACGCTCAAGATCGAAGGCCGCTACAAAGACGCCGAATACGTCGCTTTGACCACCCACGCATACCGTCAGGCTATCGATGATGCGTGGGCCAACCAGCCTCACCCGATCGATCCCGCAGCGGAGTTAGCTCTCGAACAGATCTATTCGCGCGGGCTTGGCCCATATTTTCTTTCAGGCACAAATCATCAGGCGGTTGTAAAGGGACGCGCTCCGCGGCATCGCGGAGTGCTGGTCGGCAGGGTTGTTCAAGTTCTACCTGAAGCTGTGATCGTCGAGACCAACGACGTCCAACGGCTCTCTCCTTTAAAGCCCGGCGACGGTTTGGTTTTCGATGCTGCCGATTGGCGCAGTCCCGAAGAACCCGAAGAGGGTGGACGGCTGTTTGAATTAGCTCCCCGCGGCGGCTCTCGATCGGAATTGCGCTTTGGCAATGGAGCCGTGCGTTTCGCCCGCATTCGTCCAGGCGACCTGGTCTGGCGTACCGCCGATCCGGAACTCGAGAAGGCAGCGCGGCTCTTTACGAACGCTACGTCCCCAGTTGCTCGGCAGGCGGTCAACGTTCGAGTCACTGCCCACGAAGGCGCGCCGCTCGAGATGGCTTGGCAACTTGCGCGTCAGCCTTCGATCTCCATTACCGTCAGATCACCCGAGCTACTCAGCGCAGCTCGAAACCGGGGAATAACTATTGAATCCGCACGTGAGCAACTCGCCCGACTCGGAAGCACGCCCTACGAACTAGCGGATCTGGAGCTCGATGCGGCCGGCTCACCGTTCGTGCCCGCCTCCGTAATGAACCAAATGCGGCGCGATGCCGTCGATCTCTTACAAGCGGCCCAATCGCAGCCACCGGCTCGAACTATACAAGAATCCGCTCAGGTGTTAGCCGAGGCGTTAGATGCGGTTACGATCCGCACTCAACAGACCTTGCCAGCGGAATTGCATCTCCTGGTTCGCACTCCCGAACAGCTTGATGCCGCGCTGACGCTTGAGCCGGCCAGCATCACTCTTGATTATCTGGACCTCTATGGACTGCGGCCATCGATCGAGCGCGTTCGAGCAAGCGGCATCGCGGTCCGGGTCGCGAGCCCCCGAATTCTGAAGCCAGGCGAAGGGCGCATCGTAAACTTCCTGCTGAGTCTCAACTGCCCGATTCTCGTCCGCGCCGGTGGCATCCTCCACGCTTTGCAAGCGTCGGAACGCCCGGTGCTGATTGGCGACTTCAGCCTCAATGCCGCGAATGCTCTCACGGCCAAAACGCTGCTCGATCTGGGTCTCACACGCATTACGCCAACGCATGATCTGAACGCAGACCAGATCTCAGACCTCGCGCGGCGCATCGGGCCGGGAGCGATCGAAGCAGTCGCTTATCAGCACCTTCCTATCTTTCACACCGAACACTGCGTGTTCTGCCGTTTCCTCTCCAACGGAACCAGCTACCGTGATTGCGGGCGGCCTTGTGAGAAGCACCGTGTCGCGCTGAAGGACCAGAACCAACGCGAACATCCGGTCATGGCCGACGTGGGTTGCCGCAACACGGTGTTCGGCGCCGAAGCGCAGGAAGCCAGCGCTCATCTGAAGTCCTGGCGTGATGCCGGTATCAGTCACTTTCGTTTGGAATTTGTTCACGAGACCGCCGCTCAGGTGCGGGAAGTGACTCAGCTCTTCGCCGCTGCGCTATCGAGCTCAATCAGTTACGGCGACCTCGCGCGTCAATTGAAGCGCCTCGCGCCAGGCGGAATCACCGAAGGCAGCTTGTTCGTCCCAACTAACTACCTGACCCTTCCCGTGCTTCAATAGGCCCATGCCGGATTACCGGAAGGTTGGCCTAGCTGTTATCCGCGATGGACGCATTCTGTTATGCCGCAAGAAGAACGGATTGCCTCATCTGATCTTGCCAGGCGGCAAACCGGAGCCCGGCGAGTCTTCTCTCGACTGTCTTCACCGCGAGCTCAGCGAAGAACTCGGACTAGTAACCGCCACGAATGTCACCTACTTGGGTTCCTACACAAGTCCGGCAGCGGTTGCACCCGGCGATCCTGCCGCGACGGTGCATATTGAACTCTATTTGGGACAGCTTGTCGGCCATCCAAGGCCTTCCGGTGAGATATCGGAATTGGTCTGGTTCGATCCTGCCTCCGATCAGGGCCTTGTCGCGCCCAGCCTCGCGGATTTGATCTTGCCGCATCTGCGCCAACGGGGCTTTATTCTCTGATGAGGCACCATGGCAGAACCTGACGTAAAGAGCACGGCGACATCCCGGATGTCAGCGCTGGATTTTGTTTATAAGTTGGCCGGACTCATAGCATTTTTCTACGCCTATATCTTCTTTGTGGGATGGATATATCTCGTCTCCTTCTACGGCGAATTCAGTGTGGACTTGTGGGCTCTCGACTTCCCGATCTATACTTTCCCAGCCTCTTCAGTAATCGCTCTTTCGGGCGTCCTCCTGGAAAAACTGATGATAACTTTGGTTATCCTTATCCTGGTGAGCATGCTCGTCTCGAAAGTACGGACTGCTCCCCGGCCAGCGCGTCGTGTCGTTTCGTGGCTGCAAGGGCTACTTGCGCAATTTGACGTGGAGCTTTGTCAGATGCGTTATTCGCTGCGGATTCCCCGAACGCTCAGCTTGGCTTTTGTCGCGCTGTTTTTTGTCTTAGCGACTGCCGCACTCACGAGCGTACAAGGTATCAAGGCCGCGCGGCAAACCTGGAAAGGCGGTACCCAGGTGCGATTAGTTTTCAAGGCTGGTGATAAGCAAGTGTTTGACGCGGAGCTGGTCGAAGCCAACAGAAGCAACCACCTGTCACTCCTCACCCAAACGAAAGACCTCGTCATTGTATTCGAGCCGCTCGGCGAAAGCATCTCGAAAGAGAGCGTTTTCGTGCTAGCCCGAGCGGATGTCGTGTCTGTGCACACGTGGACCGAAGGAAAGCGCTGAAAGGATGAGAAGTTCGAAGGTCCCCAGATCGCCGAGGCCTCGCCGTCGAGATTCCGTCCGCGAGATATTATCAACCCGTCTCGCCGGAGAAGCGCCGGTAGAACCGGTAGAAATATAGCCCGATGGAATATTGCAATGCCGGCGCGCGGTGTCAGTTCGCTTCTGGACTTAAAGAATTCCGGCCCTTCACGGCCGTCATGCTATGGAAGTCTGGCTAGTGTGAGATCATCTGCACCATGGCTTTGCGCAAGCGGACGGCGCAGGAAATCATCGATGCCTGCATTCAGGAGAACCGCTTCGCGGAATACACCCTGTACTATGGCCTCTGGACCACGAGTGTGGCTTCTGCCCTTTGGGGCTGGCCTGTTCTATCCGGCTATGTCTTCCGTCCAAACGAATTCGCCGGGAGTCGCCACTATTCTGGTCGAAGGACTTAAAGATGGAACAATCACCTTGGATGAGCAAGGTCCAGCCCATGGCGTTCAAGAAACAGCCATGGTATCGCATGTTGATCTAAAGACAGCGGTACTGTATGTGGGATGGCCCCCGTTGAGCACCACCGTATTAAAATTGTCCACAAGGAATCGGAATTGAGGCGTCGGCGAAGGACCCGTTTTGTAGCCATTCCGGCGCTTATTTCCTGGGAGTCAAACAGTAGTCGGCCTTCCTTCAAGAAGCCTCGGATCGAATTCAAATGCTTCAATGGCAGTGATACTAACGAACTCGGGTTCAAAGTCTTTAGGCCGAGGGTATAAGACAACGTTGTACTCGGGGACAATCACCGAAGGAACGACGAATGCGATTGGATCTTCTGGGTGTTCGGACAAAGCCTTCCCTACCATATCGAACCAGTACTGGGCGTGTGTGAGACTTCGCCGTAGCGTAACTAGATCGGCGCGACCTTTCAATGTGATCGTCAACATTGAATACCCTTTCGGTTCACGTAAATGAACAAGCGATTCCGTTAGGGCAAGCGCCCGAGAAGTCGCAGTGTACACAGCACGCTGGCCTTCTCTATTCCATCGGCCCGGAAATTTCGCCGCGCCTATTCCGCTGAGATCTGTGTAGATCGTCTTGCAGACTCGATGAAGCTCGATCGGCCTTGCAACGTCGAAGTGGGGAAGCGCCTCATCTTCCTGGGTCAGTAGAACACTCCGTGTTCGATTCGACCCAAAACCTTAAGCACTGGTTCTGGCCCATGTTCAATAAAGTCTTGCAGGGGCGTTCGACCCAGGAAGTCTGTATTCTGTTGGGATAACCAGCGGGCGGCTTCTTTGTCATCCCCAAATACCTCTACGGCTCTGGCTACCAGCTGACGGTATTCCGAATAGCGCTCTCCGATGCCTGGCGTCTTTGCCACCAAGACCGAACCTCCACCTGCCTGAAAAGCTTTAGGTTGGCGTTCTTCTGGCATCTAATCCGATTATGGCATCAATTCTGGGTCTCTGGCATCGTAACCGAAGGGCCACCTAAGCGGTACCCGAATTGGCAGGCTTTGGGATTCCATGGCCCCGAGATTTGCAGTGTGCGTCTGGTGCTTGCAGATACGGCCGGTCGCCGCATCCCGGAATCGAACACATCTTCCATTGGCCATCACCGTAACTAATTGAATCGACGGCTCTGGATAACGGACGCACAATTGCTTTGAAATGCCAGAAACGAGGTGAGCATGCTAAGAGACGTCCAGTACGCCTTCCGAATGCTGCGGAACAATCCCGGATTTGCAGCAGTCGCAGTGTGTTCGTTAGCAATTGGAATCGGGGCGAACTCGGCGATCTATAGCATTGCGGATGGGTTCATTCTTCGGCCGCTGCCGATCATACAGCCAAGCCGAGTAGTCAAAATAAATCCTGTTTCGAGCGGTATGTTTGGCGCTTCCAGCTCCGTCTCATACCCGGACTATATAGACCTTCGCGATCAGAACCGGACCTTTAGCGGCCTGGTTGCCACTTCGTACGCCTCCTTTGGATTTGCGGCACAACGCGAAGCGCAGCCGAGGATGAAATTTGGCATGTTCGCTTCCGGAAACATGTTTCGCGTCCTGGGAGTGACTCCCAGCCTGGGGCGAGGCTTCCGCGAAGACGAAGATCGTGTTCCAGGCCGAGATGCCGTGGTGGTGCTTGGCCACGATCTGTGGGTGAGCGATTTCGAAAGCAATCCGGCGGTGCTCGGCCAGAAGATCTGGTTAAACGGAATAGAACTCACTATCGTCGGCGTAGGGCCTGAGAGTTTCAGTGGCATGGATCAATTGAAACCCGCGTTGTTTGTGCCGCTTGCCATGTCGTCGCGGTTGGCCAATCCGGAAAATCTGACGAAGCGGAGTTTAGGATGGCTCGATCTGCGGGGAAGGTTGAAACCTGGAACCGGCATCGCGCAAGCGCAAGCTGATTTGAACAGCATCGCAGCGGTTTTGCGGCAGTCTTATCCGAAAACGGATGAAAATCTGAAGCTGAAAGTTGAGACAGAATTCCAGGCTAGAGTGGAGCAGTCGCCACCCGACGTGGCGCTGCTGATCATGCTGGGCACGCTTGCCGTTTGCGTGCTCCTGGTTGCGTGCGCGAACGTAGCAGGGCTGTTACTGAGCCGTTCAACTGCGCGCCAGAGGGAAATCTCGGTCCGTTTAGCGATGGGCGCAAGCCGCGGCATACTGCTTCGGCAGCTCTTGATCGAGAATCTTCTGCTCGCGCTGATGGGTTCGGCAGCCGGGCTCGTGATCGCTGAACTTGGCGTCCGTCTGTTCCAAACTTTGCAGATACCGACGGATATACCGGTGGTCTTCGACTTCCGGCTGGATCAGCGCGCGCTGCTGTTCACATTTGTGATCGCGATTCTGAGCACCTTTGTGTTTGGATTGATGCCGGCGCTGCGTAGCTCGCGTATGGATCTTATACAAAGTTTGAAAGAGCGCGATGCGACGGCGTCGCGCACCAGCCGGCTTTGGGGCCGTAACATTCTGGTCTCCGGCCAAATTGCTCTGGCGCTGGTTTTATTGATCGTCTCCGGCGTGATGTTGCGCGGATTTCAGGCGCAACTGGCGCAAGGACCCGGATTTCGCATCGACGGCCTGCAATTGATGCGCTTCGATCCCACGTTGGTTCACTACAACGATTCGCAACGGGATCTTTACTACAAGCAGCTTCTCGAGCAGGCGCGAATGACGCCAGACGTGATATCGGCGACATTAACCTCAAGCATTCCGATGTCCCCGGGAAACCTTGGAATGATCGCGGTTGTGCCGGATGGACAGACGTTGAAGCGCGGCGAACCGCCGCCCCATGTGTTCGATAGCGTGGTCACGCCAGGCTATTTCGAAACTATGGATATTCCAGTACAGCAGGGTCGCGCTTTTTTGGAATCGGATAAATTAAATACGCCGTTGGTGGCCGTCGTCAACCCGGAATTTGCCCGACACTACTGGCCGGGCCAAAGTCCGATCGGAAAACGAATTCACCTGAACGATCCGGCGGGCAAGCTGGTGCAGGTGGTCGGGGTTGCGCGTATGTCGAAGTATCTTTGGATTACGGAAGCTCCGGCAGATTTTCTATACCTGCCCTTCGCACAGAATCCTCAATCGGACATGTCGTTAGTGGCGCAATCGAAAAACGGCGACGCCGCAACACTGGTCCCCGCCTTGCGCGGTGTGGTGGCGAGTCTGGATCGGAACATGCCGATCTACGATGTTCGAACGATGAGGAGTCTCTACGAAAGCCGCGCTGTTGCGACGCCGAACATTATCACGCGGACCGTGGGAGGGATGGGCGTCATGGGTCTGATTCTATCGGTTATCGGGCTGTATGGCGTAATTTCATACTCGGTTAGCAGGCGAACTCGGGAGTTCGGGATACGCATGGCGGTTGGCGCAGACCGTCACAAAGTAGTAAAGATGGTCTTGCGCCAAGGGCTATGGCTGGCAGCCGCAGGCATTTTCGTGGGTCTGGTATCGGGGATTTTCGTTGCTCAAGCGATACGGTCCCAGATGCTGTTCTCGTTCGGGCACATAGGCGTCATCCCATACATTGCGGTCGCGCTGCTCTTGTTGGTAACAACCGCCGCTGCGTCCTACGTCCCGGCACGTCGAGCGTCGTTGACTGATCCAATGCGGGCGCTACGCGAAGAGTAGGACTTACATTATCCGGTCCATCAACTTGGCAATCTCCGAATCCATCGTTGCGAGTTTTCCATTCACGGCGTCCCGGAACACGTTGAATCCGGTTCGGAATTCACGCACATTGGCATTCAATTCGTCCATCCGGCGATTGAGGTTATGATTGGTTTCATCGATGCGTCTACCTAGCTGGTTGGCTGTGAAGAACATGCCGAAAACGCCGACGATTACCGAACCGGCCGACGAGACGATTGTAGTCGCTAACGCGCTATCCATCTGGCCTCACTATCGCACGGTCGGGTATTTAATGCCCAACTGTTCCAGATATGTGTCGTATTTGGACGAATCGTAATAGAACTGCTTCATGAGTGGACGGTACTGGTCCATGATCTTCTTGTTCAGCCAAATGGCGGGCTTGTCATCGGGGCGGAGAAACGTGCGATAGTGCTCGTCCTTGTTTTGCACATCGCGAAAGTAGGTCCAAGCCTTCTTCACGATCTCAGGATTGGTCAGCAGATCGATCATCGTCATCGCCTGCACTTTGGCGCCTGCGACAACGCCTTTATGAGCGATCGGCGTAGCCATGGAAACACCGTTCGCCCAATTGTGTCCCGGACCGCCGGGAATATTGGAGGGGTAGCGCAGGACAATGGTCGGCACGTTCCAGGAGATATCTCCGATATCATCCGATCCACCGCCGGTGGGTCCCACGCTCATGCCTTCTGCGGCTCCTTCGTCCTCAATCTCGCGCGGCGGACGCAACGGAGGCAGCTTCGTCGTGAGCCCTTTTTCGGGAACCTTCAATTCATGCTGCAGTCCCTTAGCCAGAATCTGATCAGCTTCCGACCATTGAGGCAAGCCAACCTTTTTCATGTTCTCGTACATCGCTTCCGCGACAGGTTGATTGAAATATCCCGGCCACGCCTCGCCTAGCAGTTGCTCGGAATAACTGGTGTCCGTCATCATCGTGGCTGCCTTGGCCATGTTGTCTCCGATACGCCACAAATTCATGATGTGATCGTAGTCGGCCTCACGAAAGTAGTACCAGACCGAAGCATCAGGAGGAACCACGTTCGGTTGATCTCCTCCATTCGTAATCACATAGTGTACGCGGGTGGCCAGCCGCAGATGTTCGCGGCGAAAGTTGTAGCCCACATCCATAAGTTCGACCGCATCGAGCGCGCTCCGTCCGCGCCATGGTGCGCCGGCTGCATGCGCGCTCTCGCCTTCAAAGTTGTACTGCACTGAAACCATTCCGTCGCCTGGCGCGGGTCCATACGAGACTGCCATGCTGGCGGCGACATGGCAGAAGAGCACCACGTCGACGTCCTTGAACAGTCCCGCGCGAACGTAATACGCCTTAGTCCCGAGCAGCTCTTCGGCAACGCCTGGCCACAATTTGATAGTGCCTTGGAGGTGCTCACGTTCCATAACTTTCTTAACTGCAATAGCGGCCAGTATGTTCAGTGGCATGCCGGAATTATGGCTTTCTCCATGCCCAGGAGCGCCGGCGACGATCGGGTCGTGGTACCCGACGCCGGGCTTTTGCGAAGCCTGCGGAATGTCGTCTATGTCTGAACCGAGTGCGATAACAGGCTTCCCGTGACCCCAAGTAGCCAAAAATGCGGTGGGAATGCCGGCAACCCCGCGCTCGACGTCGAAGCCTTCCTTCTCGAGAATCCCGCTGAGGTACTTCGAGGTTTCAAACTCTTGGAAGCCCAGCTCGCCGAAGCTGAACACCGTATCCACCATCACCTGTGCCTGCTTCTTCATGCCATCGATTTGCCCGGCCGCATCGGCCTTCATGGCATCGCTTCTCGTCTGGCCGTGAACCCACGGAAGAAATAGGAATAGAAGGCAGGTGGAGCGCATGGGTTTGATCAGTATAGCCGAACCGAACCGCTAGACGGGAACCAGGCCGCGGCGGATTCCGATCGACACAGCTTCCGCACGGCTCCGCGCGCCGAGCTTCCCGAGTATCTGGGCCACGTGGAATTTCGCCGTATGGTCCGAAATCCCAAGTTGGACGGCAATCTCCTTGTTTCCAAGGCCATCAGACAACATGCGTAATACCTGGAGCTCGCGCGCAGTCAGTCCCTCGACGGGCAAGTCCTCATCCGGATGCGCTGGATGGTCCCGAGCGGCTAACCTCTTAGCTTGTATCTGTGTGAACACTACCAAATCACTAGCAGCCGCGACGATCGCCGCGTTGATCTCCGCTGGCGTCGCGCTCATGGGCAGCCACGCACGCAGCCAATTACCGAGCGGTCTCGGTTCAGTAGAGTCGCTCAAGACGACCGTGGGACGTAGCCGGGGCAGGGAATCGCCCGCTGCGGGAGCGGCGACGAGAAATACATCGGCAACGCCAGCCAACCCGCCGCCCGAAACCCGGTAATCCACCACGTCCAGCCGGTCATCCTCGCTCAGAATAGCCGCGAGGCGCTTGGCTTGCGCCAAACTTCCAGCAATTACCGCGACCCGAATCAAGCAGCGCTCACAGCCTCTTCGTAGCGGACTGACACGTGTCGTAGATTGGGCTGTCCGCCACGTTGAAAATCGAGTCTCAAGAGTGGCCCCGGCCGATCAATCTCGATCTGAAGATCGTCTGTGTCGCGGAATCGCCTGCCATTTGCACCTAGCAGAATATCGCCGGGCAATAATGAGGCCGCCTCGGCTGCACCGCCCACCACGATCTCCAATATCATCAGCCCCACTCCGCCAGCTTTCATGTGGATGGGACGCAACATGAGCCCGAGACTCCGCCGGGACTTCGCCCTCGTGAGAAAAGCTTGAACGAGGCGACTCGGGATCGCTAACGCGAGGCCGCCGGAAACGATCATGGTGTTGATACCGACGACGTTGCCCTGCCAATCGGCGAGCGGTCCTCCGGAATTGCCCGGCGCTAGCCGCAAATCCGCCTGGACCCACTCTCGCCCACCGAGTCCAGCCAGAGAACCGACAGCATGCACAACGCCCGTCGATACCGCGCCGATGAAGCCGAACGGATTTCCCACAGCGATTATTGGCGCACCGGCTTGTAGGCGATCGGAATCGCCCAAAGCAGCTGAAGGAGCATCCAGATCGGGCGCGTGTAACAGCGCCAGATCTCTCCCACGGTCCAACCGCACGATGTTCGCCGGATGAACCTTGCCCTCCCATGACTCGACATGAATGGCCTCGCCGCCAATCACGTGGGCATTTGTTATGAGGTTGCGATGGTTGAGAACAACAGCAGACCCGCTGCCACCGCGTGCGCCGCGCACCTGCACGGTCGAGCGCCGCAGCGCTTCCGCCACTCGGCCGGGAACTGAAAGTGGAACTGGCATTTTCGCATCCCCCTTCGCTCTACCGGCTCTTTCGGGCGCGCTCGCCGATCGTGATTTCCGCTTCGACCGGCTCTCCCCCGCGCAGCAGTTTGGCTTTTACCGGCTTACCGACTGCATCCCCACGCAGGAGCGCCTGCAAGTCATCTACATCTTCAAGCGCCTTGCTATCGATTGAAATCAATACATCGCCGAGCTGTAGGCCAGCCTGTTCGGCAGGCGAGTCCGCTTCAACACTCAACACAATCAGTCCCGATTCAGCTTCGATAGAGTGCCTCTCACGGAGGGTCTTCAGGATTGTGACCGGCTGCAATCCCACCCCGATGTAGCCGTGCCGAATTCGGCCCTCGCGCAGCAGTTCCTCAGACACCCGCTGCAGCGTCGCCATCGGTACGGCGACAGCTGAATGCCGCAAGAGACCTGGTGTCGCCATGCCAATCAGCTTACCTTCGATATCGACAACGGCTGCTCCGGACTGCGAAGGATAAAGGTTCACATCCAGTCGCAGGAACGTATCCAGGGTGCCTCCGCGCCATGTGCGCCGCGCGCCGCCGACAGCTCCCAAAATGCCCAAGCTTGCCGAAGGTCCAACGTCCATGGTCATCCCGATTACGGCCGCCAGCATCCCGGCGCGAAACGATTCTCCGTCCCCCGAAGTCAGCGGTGTCAGTTTCACACCTTCAACCTTCAAAAACGCCAGGTCGAGACTCGGTTCGCGCCCGAGGATCGTTCCTACCGACGTGGATCCAGAGGCCTGCACCGGAACACGGCCCTCCCGCCGCAATGCGTGGTCCGCCACAACGATCAGATCTTCACTCAGGCTCAGTCCCGTGACGACCCGGTAAGGCGCTGCCTTTACGGCCACAACGCCGCCCGATGCCTGTTCGACTAACTGCACCAATCTCTGCGACAGACCGCTCAACTCAGTTGATGAATATGTACTGCTCATGGCTCCAGTGTGCCGCTGGAGTCCTTGGCTTCACATCAGCCATTCGGGCAGGGCACTGTTAATTCGCTGGGACGCGGCCCGAGAGATAGATGCGCTGCGCGGGAGCCGAATGGCCGACCGTACGTGCGGATCGCGCCACATGAACCGCGACGGCCTGACCTGGCTTGAGGGTTACGCCAATCTTCTTGACGTCCTCCGGAGAGGCCACGGGTGTGCGATTGATGGAAAGGATCACGTCGCCTTCCTGCATGCCAAGATCATCGCCAAGCGACCCCGGATCGACCTCGGTTACCTTCACTCCCGTGTTATCGGAAATCGACATGTCCGATCGCTCTTTGGGAGTCAAATGCATGATCGTGATGCCAAATTCGGCATGGCCGGACGGTGCTTTCGGTGGCTCCGCCCGAACGCCCGGCTGTAGTTGGGCCGCTTGCAAGCGATCTTTCCAAACCACCGTGCGCTCTTCGACATTCACGTTGAAGTCCATCTTTTTGCCATTGCGGTCCACCGTTAAGGTAGCGCTCGAACCGATGGGTAATCCGGCTACTTTGTCTGTCAGTTCGTCTCCGTTTTTCACGGGACGGCTGTTCAGTGCGACCACAATATCGTCAGGCTTTAATCCGGCCTTGCCGGCGGGACCGGTTGGCGAAACTACTTCCACCAAGACGCCGTGATCCAGCCCAAACGCCTGGAGTGTATCAGTCTGGCTGCCGTCTTTGGACCACTGGATGCCTATGGATCCGCGAACAACGCGGCCATCCCGAATGATGTCGTTATAGACCCGGGCAACCATATTTGAAGGCAGGGCAAAGCCAATCCCGGAATATGTGCCGCTTTGGGTCGCGATCATCGTGTTGATGCCGATGACTTCTCCCCGGATGTTCAGCAATGGTCCGCCGCTATTGCCCGGATTGATGGCGGCATCCGTCTGCAAGAAATGTTGAAATTGCGTGTTCGGCAAGTCGCGTCCTGTTGCGCTCACGATGCCGGCCGTGACAGTGGCCTGCAATCCGAAAGGAGATCCGATCGCGATCGCCCAATCGCCTACCTCGACGCTATCGGAATTGCCTATGTGCACCGGAGTCAGCGAGTGCTTGGCGTCGATCTTCAGGACGGCTACATCAGTCTCCTGGTCGTACCCGATGACGCGGCCCTTATATTCGTTATCGTCGCCGTTGATTTTCACCTTCACGCGGTCCGCCTTCTCCACCACGTGGTAATTAGTAAGGATGTAGCCATTGCGGTCCACGATGAAACCAGTTCCCGTTCCTTCCTGGCGGAAGGAGCGAGGGTCGGGCTGTGGCTGCTGCTGTTGGCCGCCGAAAAACTTCTTCAGCATGTCGGAAGGGTCCTGCGGTTGTACTTGCGCCTGTGGAGTATCTTCGTCGTCTTCATCATCGCCATTACCGGGATGGGAACGCTTTACGCCAGGCTTCGGCAGATAGTCCGACTCGATATACACCACCGACGGTTCCAGTTTCTTGGCGAGTTTTGAGAACTCATTGGAGGCGGGCTCGCCGGCCGGCACGGTCAACGGCGTGGCATCGGGCGCGACGGGCGGATTTTGTTTGTCGGCGCGAACTCCCGTGTTGAGAATGGAGCCGATCACGATACCAATCACCAGCGTGACAAGCAGCAGCGTGACACTGAGCAACCTCGGCTGCTTCATCTTGTAGAGAAGAGACATCGGACGGACTACCTTTCCAGGGCGGACTGTTCTTTCAGTATAGAGCGCGCAAGACCAGTCAGTGGGCGGGATTCAGGACTGAAAACGCATCGATCAGCGCCAGACGGATGTCCGAAGCTACCAGATAATCCGTTTCTAGGACAGGCTCACCCTGACGCTCATAAATCCAGGCGCGCCACTTTATGGGGTCAATAACCCAACAGACGGGAACACCCCAGTCATGGTACCCTTCGCACTTGGCGAAAATAGCGCCTATCCGGTCTTCCGGGGAAAGAATCTCTACACAAAGGATGGGCGGATGCTCCGCGTACCGTTCAGCTTGGGCGACCTCGCGTAGTTGCACCGCAATATCGGGCAAGCGGAATTCCGTTGTTCTCAGTCTCGCGTGTACCTCTCCGCCCGCCACGTATTGAGGGTATTGGCGCATGATGAGCGCCGCGATCCAAGCCTGCAAAACCGCGTGCATCCAAGTGGGCATCGGCTTCTGGATCAGCACCCCATCTACATATTCAAGATGCGAGTCACTCAGGTCCCTAACGTACTCCTCAACTGGCACGAGAGTGGCCGCCATACTGCCAATTATAGCGGTGACCCAAGAAAATGGCAGCCGTTCGCATCCGGTTAACCCCAAGTTCCTATCAGTATTGCGCCGTTATTGGCGCGCCGTTATTCGCCGTTATTGGGACAGGCGGAGATTTAATCCGAGAGCATACCACCAGGGGAAGATGGCACCGAAGAGCGCATCGGCGGGGATCGAGGGCCAATTGGCCAAGCGAGCAAGGATCGTTCCAGACGAACCCAAGTCGACGATTCCGGGAGAGTGCCGGGGCTTATCAGATTAAAACTCCGTCTGTCCCATTTTGTCAGTCTGTCCCATGGAGCTGACTCGGATGAAGGCTCTCCGAGCTGGCGATGCGAATCAGAAGGATTCGTTTCTGGGCCTCGGCACCTTGTTAATGAAGCGTCTGCTCATCCGTCATGCCCGCCCCCGTTCCAAGCCCATCGTCAAAACGGATCTGGAAGACGGCCCTCAACGCGCCCGACCACGATGGCGAACGGTTGAGAGAAATAGAGGATTTGTTAAGCAAGCTGGGTGCAATCGGCCCAAGTGAACTGCGATCCCTAATTGCCGGACAAACTTTTTAACTTGCTGGGATAAAAGGTGCGTCGGCAGTCCTCTTCAAAAAACTTGAGCCAGGATAGTAATCTTTCCGTGTTCTGTTGATGGAGGAAGTAGATTGCTCTGCCTAAAAGATGCCTCATGAGCATGTCCCGATAGAAGTTCGGATCACGTGGAGGATATTTAGCTGTTTCCCATAGTTCCTGCAGTTTCTCGATGAGGGCGGCGGATGAAATCCCGGCTCTTAAATCAGCTTTGATCCTGCGAGCTTCTTCGCGGCATGGCGGCAGCCCACTTACAAGAGCGGACAGGGTTCCGCCGTCGTCTGGACCGAGAACCCGTCCATCACCGAGAAAGACAGTATCAAGGTGCAATTCGACGCTCGCAACACGGGAAAGCTCTTCTGGCAAACCGCCACCAAACGAGAAACCGCAGCCATTGCGGGACGTATCTGGAGGCGGCACGCTAACAGCCTCCCAATTATCGCCACGGACGCCATCGGGTGTTATGACACGTCCAGAACCAGGAAAAATTATCCGGCGATTGCCTCCATCGAATGGTTCAGATCCAAACAACGTTTCAACCCCCAAAGTGGACGCCAAAGGAGTGAGTATGGCTTCTCCAATACCGCTAACCTCGAGGATTCTCCATTTCCAAACCTGAACTATGCCGAGTATCGGTTGATCTGTTTCGTTTATCAGTACAGCGGAAAAATTAGGAACAGACGCGCCGGCAACAGGAACACCGTTCTCTCTGACCGCAAGTAATGCTTGTGGAAATCGGGATGAGGTTTTCGCAAGGAGAGATACTCCGAAATCGCGCAAATCAGAACAAGTGAATGTGATCACGTATTGCCCTCATCCCGCGTAAAGGGTGGGGCCCAGCTTACCACGAATTAGCGATCGAGCCGCTTCGTATCAGTTCGGGTTTCAGGGCACTGGCTTGCGCAAAAGAAGTTGACATAATACTTGTTATCGGACACGCCCATCGCCCCCTAGCGGACTCTCGCCTCAGCACATCTATATGTTTTAAAATTGCCGCGCCACCTCAAACCGGAATCTTTACCCACGCCGACTGCACTGCCGCGATCAAGGCAGACGATTGCCGCAGGCCGCCAAACTCGGTTTCGGTCCGCTCTCCATCGACGATAAAAATGACCGCCGCGCGCCGGGATGCGACATAGGCGACCAGCAAACAGATGCCGAACATCGCTGCCGGTAGGGCTGCCCTGCCCCCCTCTTTTGATATCTGCGCTGCGGCAGCAATCAGGAAGAGACCGGCGGCAATGGCCAAAAATGCCGGCCGCGAAGTCTGAGCTTTTTTGAGCGACGAAATGCGTCCGAGCGGCAGCAGGACATGGGCCTGCCGCTCAACCGTGCGGACGATTACGCAATGCTGTGTAACGGACGCCATTGCGTTTTCAAATAAAAGTTGTTCGTCGGATAACGCCGTGAGGATCGGATTGAGGGCCGCCATGGCGGAAATGAAAATCGGTCTCGAAGAGCCGCATCAACTAAGACGGATTGAGAACCGAAAAAGATGAATATATTTCTGGGAATTTTCAATTCAGCCCGATTCTAGAAGCTGAAACGAATTCCGCCAACCGCCCATCGCTGCGGTGTGCGAAAACCGTCCTCATAGAAAGTCTGATCAAGTGCGTTCGAAACTCGCACATAATATTTGGCCGTCAGGCGCTCTCCGAGTCTCTGTGTATAGGATGCCGTCAAGCCCAATTGACGAGGACCCGGAAAGCGATACGCCTGGTCTTCGAACGATGCCGGGTTGAACAAGGGGTACAGATAGCTGCTTCCGCCGGTAAAGTCCATCCCGAGATCGACGTGATGGCCCAAGTCCCTCATCGCTTCCAGCGTTACGACATTCGGCAAAATGCGCGGCGTCTGGAGTGGGTCGATCGCCGTGCCGGTGTAGTACTCGGAAAAGCGATCCTGCGCATTCGTGTAGGTGTACGAGGCGAGAAGAGTGGTCCTAGTGTCCGGACGATACTGTCCGCTCAACTCGACTCCCCGTGAGATCCCCCCGCCGGTGTTGTAGTATCCGCCGGAGCGCCCATAAGGATCTGTGTAACCGGGCGGAAAATTGAGAAACCCGATTACCTGCTGCAAGTGCTCATAGAAATAGGTGGAGCTGATCTTCAGCCGTTGATGCAACAGGTATTCATCGACTCCGAAATCGCCGGAGACGGCGCGTTCCGGGCTCAACCGCGGGTCGCCATAGTTGTAATCGTAGCCGCCGTAGATATAGCCTCCAAAACGCTCATATAAAGAAGGGGCCCGATAGCTGTTCCCGACGTGTGCGCGCAATTTGGTCGCAGTGGCGGGAATATAGTACGAGAGCGCGGCATCCCCGGTGTAAGCCGCCGGCGGCGATATCAAAGGCACTGCGGAATAAGGGGAGGAAGCCCCTAGCAGCACCGGCTGATCAACGCTGAAATGCGTGTAGCGTCCGGATAGAAGAATCTCCAAACGGCCTTGCAGGAACCGCAGTTCATCCTGCGCGAACAGAGCATTATTACGCTGACGTGCGCCCGTACGGCTGAACTGCGCCTGGGTAGGATCCGGATTCTGGGCGTTATAAATTTCC
Organism: Bryobacteraceae bacterium; assembly: GCA_036269625.1. Classification (GTDB taxonomy): domain Bacteria; phylum Acidobacteriota; class Terriglobia; order Bryobacterales; family Bryobacteraceae; genus Bog-105. Next base: position 21,681 of record DATBEF010000076.1, read on the forward strand.
TGATAGTGTTCCTGCTGAAACTCATAACCTGCCGTGAGAACCTGCGGACCCCATACATAATCGACTCGGGCACGCACCGTATCGAGGCGGCCAATATACCGGTCGGACGTATTGAATTCCGTTTGCGGCGCCAGCGGCTCAGAAGGGCCGCCCGGGCCATCGGTGTTGTTGCGATTGGTGCTCACTATCCCGTAACCAATCCGATACGATAACCGCGCATTCACTTCGTGTTCCAAGCGGAACAACGCGCTTTCGAAATGGGAGTAGCGGCCTGCGTCCGGATCGCCCAGCGAAGGATAAAACGTCGCCGTTCCCGGATCGAATTGCTGATTTGTGTCTGCCAGATTACGTTGCGCGGCATTCAAACCAACGGCCGGAATAATGCCGGTCTGTGGAGCCGTCAAGAGCGCCTCTGGGGTAACGTTCTCCTGCAGATAGCCGGTATTCGCGAATACCTCGGCGCCCAGCCGAATTTTGGAAGTGAGCGCGTAGAGAATGCCTCCGTGGCCGCTCCAATCGCGAACTGCGCCCTCGCCGTCAACGCCGTCAGAAACGTTTAAATGTGAGATACCGGCTGAATACGTGACGCGGTTTGAGAACGCTCCGCCAGAAATGCCCGCTACCCCGTGAAACAGGCCCAGCCCTCCGCCTTGCACATCGAGATCGCCATGAACGGGGCCGCCACCCGGGTCGGTAATGATATTGACCACCCCAGACATTGCGTTCGAGCCGTAGAGCGACGATCCGGAACCACGGAGGTCTTCGATGCGGGAAACATCCACCATGGTCAGGTCGCCGATGTAGGCGCTCGCCTCATCCTGAACGCTCGTGACATCCCGAAACGGAAAGTCATCGATGAGAACGGCCGTATCGGTAACTCGCAATCCTCGCGTCTGGATGGTGGTGAAGCTACCGGGACTGCCGCGCGCGCTGATTCGAAGACCCGGGATTAGACGCAATGCATCGGCGACGGCGAACACGCCCCGAGCTTCCGCATCTTGCGCGGTTACTACGTCCAAGGCCTTTGATACTTGGTCAACGGATTGCGGCTCGCCGGCCGAAGTGACGCTGACTTGTGTCCTCACGGCAGAGACAACCAGGTGCAGCTCAATTTCTTTGGCTGCGCCCGTTTTGTTTAAGCCAATCGTGACTGCTTCCGTTCGATTGACTATCAAGCCAGGCGCGGACGCATCGAGAAGATATTCCCCGGGGGCGACTTCATTGAAGGTGAAGTGTCCGGCGCTGTTCGAGGTCGCGTTCAGCAGCGCCGATCCGGCCACTTGGTGCAAGGTTACGGAAGCGCCGGCGACGGGTGATCCCGAAGAATCGTACACCGTTCCAGAAAGAGATGGCGGGGTTGGCGGAGCATATGCAGCTGCGGTTCCCAACCCGGCGGCAACAAAGATTAATGAGCGAAGAGTAAAGTTCACTGTCGGCCCTCCCTCGAGGCGGCAAAATTCCGCTCCTATTGGCGCGGGCTGCGGCAGGTCTTCGGACTCGCAGGCGAAGCACTCTCTCTTAGGAGATCGCGCATCCTACTGACCCGGCTTCCCGTGCTCGCTATGAGCGAAACACAGTGCCTATTGGGCGTTCGTTCCTGCTTACCGCTGCGGGGCAGTCCCGGGCTTGCACCAGGTTCCCTTTTGAACACCTCCGCTCGTTCTTACGAGAATCGGTGTACCGTCAGCGCCTTTAGATTAGCTGAAGTGCGGGGAGTTTTGCAAATGCTATGAACCGTTTGGAAACAGCGAATCACTCTCGGGCACACTGCTGGCTATGGCTGAGAGAGCCGAATACAGCATTACTGATCGCTGAAACCAAGCGCGTAAATCTCTTCTCGGCCTTATACTAAACCCAACTTCACGCACGGATAACCGTTTTATTGTGTTTACCGGACGAGGTTGGTGCTCATTCTGACCGGAGTGTCACGGCCGGATCCACACGGGTCGCACGAAGCATGGCCGGTGCAGCGGCCATTACTGCGGCCAGCAATATCGCGACTCCGGGCGCAGCCAACATCGAAACGTCAGTCGCATTTACGCCAAAGAGCAATGACTGAATATGCCTTGCGGTGGCCACTCCGAACGCGAAACCTACCAGCATGCCCAGCACCGCTCGTGTGAGAGCCTGCCCAGTCATGCGAATGGCGATGCCGCCCGGCGCCGCTCCAAGCGTCATGCGAATTCCGATCTCTCGCCGGCGCTGAAACACTGTGTAATCGAGCATCCCATATAATCCAAGGCCAGCCAAAAGCAGCGCGACCGCGCCAAAAAACAGTGCCAGCATCGCCAATATTCTTTCGCGTACCGTATGCGAATCAATCAACTCGTTTTGCGTGCGGACGTTACTCACAAAGAAATCCGGCCGGGCCGCCGAAATAGCACGCCGCAGCGTAGCCGTTAGCGCCAGCGGATTCGGGCGGGCCGTGCGCACAATATACGTGCCCCTCGAATAATCTTCCGAAAATGGAAGGTAAGCAACCGGCATCATGGGCTCGCGCATGTTTCGGTATCGCGCGTTGGCGACGCGGCCAACCACACGAAATGATATGTGACCGCCGGAAAAGCTGACCATGTCGAACGACTTGCCTACTGGGTCCTCACCCCCGAAATACTCTTTGGCGAACGCATTGTTGACGACGGCCGCCCCCAGCTGCCCATCGCTTCCGCGGAAATCTCTGCCGGCCAGCAAAGGAATTCGCATGACCTCTCTCCAGGTGGGCGACGTACTCAGGAAATAAGACTGGGTCTGCCGTGGTGGCGCTCCGTTCACCGATACCAGATTGTTCCAACTCTCTCCTGTCAATAGCGGCCATTCCGAGAGACCGACTGCCGTAACACCGGGAAGCGAGCGAAGGCGATCCGCCACTTGTTCCCAGAAAACCGCCTTGACCGGCGATGCTGCCAGCGTCTCAAGAGTTAGAACCCCGTCGGAAGAAAAACCAGTGGGCTGATTCGATAGCCGTTCAAAGCTGGTGACGAAAAGCGTACCTACGAACAGCACAAGAAAACAGAAACCCGCCTGCACGGCGATCAGAGAATGCATCAGGCGGCCCCGCCATCTCACGGTATCGCCCTTCAGAGCGCCCACCGGCCTCACGCCCGAAACCTGCAATGCCGTCGGCACACCCAGCCATATGGCAACTGCGAACGCGATGATCGCACAGAAACCAAGCACGCGCCAATCTGGCGGGAGAGCCAGTTTGGTGGGAGCAACCGGCGAACTGATCATGCTCACCACGAAGGGAGTGGACCACCACGCGAACAGCGCTCCGACCCCGACCGCCGCACCGGAAAGCAAAGCGCTTTCGACCAGCACCATCTGCAGCAGCCGCCGCTTGCCGGCTCCGATCGAAATACGCAACGCCACTTCACGCGAACGCGCGGCTGCATTCACGGCCATCAGGTTAGCTACGTTTGCGCACGCGATAGCCAGCACAAGCGCCACTAGAACACTAAGCACCGCCAGCGCGCGGCCGTACTCAGTCTGCAAGCTGGAGACTCCAGCGGCGGCAGAATTCATTAACAGTTTCTGGTGCAAATACGCATCGATATCCGACTTGTATTCCATTGGAAACGTCTTCACGCTGTCCTGAAGGAATGCATGAAACGCCGCATCGAGTCTGTCTCTCACGGACGCCGCATTTATATCGGGCTTCACTTTGACGAAGGTTCGAAACCATTGGTAGTCGGAGCGCGTGATCCCGTTGTTCTTCATCATCATTGTCGGGATAAAGATATCGATCATGGTGCCGGTATCCGTTCCCGTGAATGGCTTTTGCACCACCCCGATGATCTGGTAGATCTCGTTGCCGGTTCGAAATGTGCGTCCAATCACATGTTCGTCCCCGCCAAAACGCGTCTGCCAATAGTCATAGGAGACTACGGCGTACGGATGCTTCCCCGGGGTCGTATCGTCGCTTTCGGTGAAAACACGCCCCAATGCCGGATTCAGCCCCAATGAGGAAAAAATCCAACCGGAAACATACTGCTGGTTGGCTTTCTCCATCTGATCGCCGGACGAATACGTGAGGTCGATGCGGGAGACGTAGGAGATGGCAATCAGTTCCGCTTGGTCCTTAACTAACGCTCTCATTTGCCGGAACTGCGGATAGGCCCATTGATCGAAGACCATATCACCGTGTGAAGAATGTTTCAATTCTTTCGCCAGCACAAAGAGGCGCTCGGGGTGATCGACCGGCAACGGCCGAAACAGTAGCGCATCAACCAGCCGGAAGGCGGCTGTACACGCTCCCACGGCAAGTCCAATCGACAAAATCGCCGCTACTGTTGTGACCTTGTTCTTCTTGAGTTGACGCCAAGCAAAGACAGCGTCGCCACGGAGTGAGTCGAGCCATGGAATCAGCCGGATATCGCGGCTTGCCTCGAAGCGGCTTCCGATGTGACCGAATCTTCGTCGCGCCTGGTCGGCATCAACCCCGTCGGCTACGGCGGCGGCTATGTGATCCTCAAACTCCTCAGCGATCTCGCGGCTCAAAGCGTCACCGCGAAAGACGTTAATCAATCTCGACCAGAGCGACATGCCTAAACCGTCCTTAACACTCGATCGATTGCAAAAGTGACACTCCGCCACCGAGCCTCTTCTGCTACCAGCTGCTTCTTGCCCGCGGCTGCGAGTTCGTAGACTCGACTACGGCCGCCGGTTTCTTTCGTGATCCACTTGCCCTTAATCCAACCCGTTTCCTCCATTCGGTGCAAAGCCGGGTAAAGGGAGCCGTCTTCGACGCGCAGTACTTCTTCGGAGATTTCCCGAACGGCAGCGATGATGGCATAGCCATGAATGTTGGGACGTCGGGATAGGACTTTCAGAACCAAGAGATCCAGAGAGCCTTGCAGTTTATCAGCTTTAGGCAATTTACGACCTAAGATATCTTAGTACATAGCCTTCTTAGATGTAAATAGGCCCGTCACTCGTGACGAAGCGCTTGCATGGGGTCAATTCTGGAGGCCCGCCGCGCCGGTATCAGACCGGCGGCCAGACCCACCACCCCGAGAAGTACGGCAGCGCCCAGGAACGTCAGTGGATCTGTGGGTCGAAGGCCGTAGAGCATCGAGCCTACCAAACGTGTGAGGCCCAATGCTGCCACGGCGCCCATCGCAAGTCCCAGGCCAGCTAGCAGCGAGGTCTCTCGAAGGACCATCCCAAGCACTTGGCGCGCCTGCGCCCCAAGACTCATTCGAATGCCGATTTCGTTGGTCCGCCTGGAAACGGTATACGCCATGATTCCATAAATGCCGATTGCGGCAAGCACCAGCGCAAGCAAACCGAAGCCGCTCGTCAAATCCGCAAACACCCGCTCCTGCGACAGTGTCGCGTCGATCTGTTGCGTCTGAGTGCGCAGTTCGAGCAGTGGAAGATCCTTGTCGATGGAACGAACTGCCGTTCGGATCTCGGGCACGATACTGCCTGTGCTCGCCGCGGTCTTCAATTCGAAGGTCATCGACTGAAGTTCGCTTACTTGCGAGTACGGAATGTATACCGTCGGGGGAGGCTCGTCGCGGATGCTGCTGTATTTCGCATCGGCGCTCACACCTACGATCTCGATCGGCTTCACAAGTGGGCCAACAGAGCAGGATTCGATCGCTTGGCCAACGGCGTCGACACCCGGGAAAAGCTTTTTGGCCAGTGTCCGGTTAATCACGGCAACTCTTGGTGCGTGCTGGTCGTCGTGCGCAGTAAAGCCGCGTCCGCGCACAATAGGTATTCCCAGGGTTCCGAAAAACCGCGGTCCGACTTCGTTTTCCCACGCCGTACCACCGTGGCCCGCAGCGCCTTTGCCGCCCCTTGGCCGGTAACAAGTGTGGCCCATACTGTCTGCGAGTAACGGCATAGCCGAGGCCGTAGCCGCTTCAACGCCTGGCAACTGCGCAATTGCATCCTGAACCCTGGCAAACAGCCTCTCGCGCTGCTGCGCCGTATAGCGCGACTGGGGAGGGTCGAGTTCGAATAGCAGAATGTGCTCGGGATTGAGGCCTAATGAAGCGCTTTTCAAGTTGAGCAGAGTGCGCAGGAACAGACCGGCGCCGACAAGGAGAAGTAACGAGAGCGATACCTGGAACACGACCATGGATTTGCCGAGCAGAAGCTTGGACCGGACCATAGTGACGCGGGTAACTTCCTTGAGACCTGAATTCAGATCGGCCTTTGAGGAGCGCCATGCCGGCGCGATCCCAAACAGAAGGCCAGTGATCAGGGTGATTGCGAACGCGAATACGAAAACGCCCCAATCAAACGGTGCGTCGATGGTGTTCGCTCTCCAGGAGTATTCGAAGAGGTTTGGAATAAGATTTCTGCCGGCATAACCAAGCAGCAGGCCCGCCGCCCCTCCCAAGATCGCGAGCAGCATCGCTTCCGTCAACACCTGACGGGCAACACGCCATCGAGCCGCGCCCATGGCCAACCGCACACTCATCTCGCGCTGGCGGGCCGATGACCGGGCCAATAACAATGTAGCCAGATTTGCACATGCAATCAGCAGAGCCAGTCCCGCGAACCCCAATAACACGGTTATCGGCTGCCTGAACGATTGCTGTTCAAGGTCCAGTCCACGGCCGCCGGGTCGGATCTCGAAACGCGGCATGTCGCTTTCTTTCTTCTCTGGAAAAGTCGATCGATACGCATTTAGAAAGGAGAGTCTCAGGGCGGCTGTTGCCGACCGGTCCGTGATGCCGGCTTTCAATCTCCCCAAAATCAATACCCACCACAACTCTCTGTTGCTCAGCAACGAGCCGGACGGATCCGGGATAATCTCCGGCTGAACACTGATGGGCAGAAACACTTCCGGCGTACCTCCAGCCTTAGTGCCCTTAAACTCCGGCGCGTTCACTCCCACAATGGTGACGGGCACTCGATTGATGTCCACCGGTTTACCCAGGACTCCAGCCGATCGGGCAAAGCGACGTGCCCAATAGGCATCGCTAATCACTGCGACGGCTGGAGCGCCCGACATCTCGTCAGCGGGGGCAATAGCGCGGCCCGCGATGACTCTGGCGCCCAAAATCGGGTAGTAATTGCCGGAGACCAAAACTCCATCAACCGGCTCTGCCTGTCCGTCCACGGTCGCAGTCAATTTGTAGATGTCTTTGAAGGCGACCAGATCTTCCATAACGGCGTTGTGCCGGCGCATCTCGACGAAGAGCGGATAAGGGAACGGGGCGCCCGTCATTTCGCCCAACTTGTTCTTGCTAAAGCTTCCCCATGCCGAGTCAACATGGGAATTCGGCCTCTGAGCCCAACTGAACAACCGCAGCTGTTTCGCGTTGGGTACCCCCATTTGTCTAAATAGAACTTCTTTGGCGAGACTGAAGATTGCCGCGTTCGCACCGATACCTAACGCGAGAGATATCACCGCGACTGCGGTGAACCCGGGACTCCGCCAGAGCATTCGCGCCGCATACCGCAGGTCGCCCCAAAGCTCGTCCCACAAGCGCAGACCTAATGCATCGCGGCACTCGTCTTTGCTCGATTCTATGGCGCCGAATTCCACGCGCGCCAGACGGACCGCCTCCTCGCGGCGCATACCCTGCCGAACCAGGTCTTCCGCATAACTCTCCACATGGAAGCGCATCTCGTCTTCCATGCCGTTCTCAATTCGTGAACGATGAAAGCAGGATCGAAGCCAGGAGCGCACACGTGGAAAAGGCCTCATGATTCCTCCGGAGTTTTGCCTAGCCATCGCCGATTCTCCTAGATGACCTAGGAGAATGCTACACTCTTTCTCCTAGGCCGTCAAGGAGAGCGGGGCGTCTTATGCTGCACCACATCCAAAAACCGTCCTGATCGGCCGGTCATACATACTGAAGTCATGACGCCAGGACAACCGCAACCTAAACTTCAACTTGTCTCCACTCCCGATTACCGCGACAGCTACGCCAACAGCGTGCAGATGCGAGTCAGTCTATGGGATTTCTTCCTGTTGTTTGGCACCATCAACCAGACCGCTCCCGACTCCGTAACCATTCAGAACTTTCAGGGCATCTACCTCAGTCCGCCGCAGGCAAAAGCGCTCTTCAACGTGCTCCAGCAGAACATAAAGCAGTACGAAGCGGCGTTTGGAGAGATCCGTCTTGAGACGCACTCCACCGGAGAGATTGTTCAGTAGGGAGCGGCAAGCGCCCGCATGCTCCACTTAAACAGCCAAGCCGCACATGCCTGAGCAGCGCCGTCCGCCGATGCCCAAACTTCCGCCGTTCGCACTCGCGTCCGCGGAACCGCGCAAGCAGCGGCCCTATTACATATTCATTTTCTTTTTGTTCTTTGCTGCGCCGCTTCTGTTGCTCCACTTGCCGCTGGTGTCGTTGCCATTTTTCTGGGATGAACAGGGGCAATTCATCCCGACGGCGCTGGATCTGCTCCGGAACGGCGCCTGGGTGGCGCACTCGACATTGCCCAACGTTCACCCGCCGGGCGTTGAAGCCTATCTCGTCTTCTGGTACAAGCTGTTCGGCTATTCCATACCAATCACTCGTCTGGCTATGTTGGCGCTGGCCGGCGTGGGTCTTCTGGCGACATTCCTGCTGGCCGTCGAATTGTGCCGCGGGGCCAATGGCGCGCCGGCCCTGCTTCCTCCGATTCTCTTGCTTGCCTCTCCACTTTTTTTCATGCAGAGCATGATGGCTCAGCTAGACATGCCTGCCATGGCGCTAACCGTGCTTGCGATGTATCTTTTCATCCGCAAGCGTTACGCCTACGCTGCCGCTGTTTCGGTCCTCCTCGTCCTGACGAAAGAGACCGGCATCGTGGCGCCTCTAGTGTTCTTTGTCTGGCTCGCGGTTCAGAAGGAATACCGCCGGGCGGCCTATTACCTTGCGCCCGCGGCTGCACTGGGAATTTGGCTGTTGATCTTACACAACCATACGGGCTATTGGCTTGGCAATCCGGGTTTTGCGCACTACAACATCGGCTACTCGCTCCATCCCGTACGTTTAATCCTGTCGTTCGCGCGCCGATTCTACTATCTGCTCTTCGCCGAGTTCCGCTGGATCGGGACTTTGGTGCTGGTGGTCACGATTCGCCGGACCAGGATACTCACCGACACTAATTGGCGCATGGCCCTCGCGGTCTCTGCCGCGGCCTTTGTCCTCGTTTCGGTCCTTGGCGGAGCGGAGCTTGAGCGTTATTTGCTCCCCGTGCTTCCAATCTTTTACATCGCAGTCAGCATCGGCCTCACCTACCTTAAACCTTGGGTTGGCCGGGTGGCCGCCGCCGCCCTGCTGGTTGGTCTGGCCGTGAACCTGTTCTGGAACCCGCCGTATCCCTTTCCTTACGAAAACAATTTTGCAATGGTGGATTTCGTGCAACTGGAGGAACTCGGCGCGCATTACGTCGATCGCTTCCTGCCCGGTGAAACCATCGCCACGGCTTGGCCCTACACGAACGGCCTGACTAACCCCGACTTCGGCTTCGTCAAAGCAAAGCGGAAAGTGATCGAGACAAATGATTTCCATGAGTCCTCCATCCGCGCGCTTCGGCCGGCCAGCTTCGGCGCGCTCATGACATACACTCGCACCTGGACGCCGCCTAATGGCGCTATCCGATTCCCGCTTGTACGCCGGTTCTTGAGTAACTTCTATGAGTGGGAGCCTGATATTACAACAGCACAGTGCATTCAGCTTGGGCTGTTCCCCGTAATGTCCTGGGAAACACATGGTCAACGAGTCACTATTTACCTCCGCGAGCCGCCGCACACCAATACCATTCCGGTGATTTTCCCGAATCACCATCACGGTTCCTAGACGGCCGTGGCTTGCTTTTACCCCCACTCACTCGAACACCTGGATCGGTGAAGTAACAGGAAGCGCCTTTCAATTTCATTCAACACGCGACGGGATCTACGGCGTTCAGCGCAGTAATTCGATTGAGGCCCGCAGTTCCTGCGCCAGTGAAGTGTTCGCGGAGTTCTGCGATTCGGCATTTGATGCCAGGGATAGTGATGGAACGCCTCTACGAGATTTGATGCTCCGCCGGTCCCTGATAAACTCTCAGCCAAGGTAGAATGTCTGCTGAGGCCATGATGGAAGCGAATCGCGAAGCAATCGCGCGAGCGATGTGGCCTTCCACCGAGAGCTAACACGGGGGAGAGTTCACATGAGTTGGTGGCGCCGGAATCAGCACGATGACGATCTGGACCGCGAAATTCGTTCGCATCTCGAATCGGAGGCGGCAGAGCACCGCGAGGCCGGTCTCTCGCCTGAAGAAGCCCGCTACGCAGCCCGCCGGGCTTTTGGCAACGTCTCCCGAGTGAAAGAATCGGTCCGCGATTTATTCGGCATGCGCTGGCTGGAGCAATGCTTTCAGGACTTCAAGTATGCGATCCGCGCATTTGCACACGCGCCGGGCTTCATCATCGTAGCGGTCTTGACCCTTGCACTCGGCATCGGCGCCAGCTCCGCCATTTTTAGCGTTGTCGATGCCGTTCTGCTGCACCCACTTCCCTACCCCAATGCGGATCGACTGGTGGTCGTTTGGGAGAAAGTCACACGCGATCCCAACGGGCCCCCTGTTTTCGACTCCTATTCCGACTTCTTGTCCTGGAAAGCTAAAAGCCGCAGTTTCGAACGTATGGCCCCCGCTACCTGGGCGCGCGGCGGCCAGATCTTGACGGGTGCTGGGCCAGCGCAAAATGTGCTCGCCATGCCCGCTGGAGTAGACTTTTTCCGTTTATTGGGCATCTCCCCCGAAATTGGACGCACCTTTCAACCCGACGATCTGACGCATGGCTGCACCGTGGTCTTGAAGCACACCACATGGATGACTGCATTCAGCGGACAAAAGGATGTTTTCAGCCGCCGCATCGAACTGAACCATCGAGCTTGCACAATCATCGGCGTCATGCCGAAAACTTTCACGTTCTACCCCGACGCCATCTCCATGTGGATGCTGATTACTCCCGATAGCGAGTTCGCACACGATCCTGAAAACGCCCCCGTCGGAGTCTTCGGCCTGCTTAAACCAGGCGTCTCTCTCTTTGCCGCGCAGCGCGAGCTTGAAGTCCTCTATCGCAATGAACACCGCGGCGATCCAGGCGGCATTTGGCGAACTCCCGCCGTCTTTCCACTTGCCGAACAATTCTCCTATCTCACCGGGCCGAATCTTCGATTCAGCATCGTCGTGCTATTTGCCGCGGTCAGTCTTGTTCTGCTGATTGCTTGTGTAAACATCGCCAACTTATTGCTTGGCCGCTCGCTAGCGAGGCACAAGGAACTGACCGTCCGCGCCGCGCTGGGTTCGGGCCGCGTCCGTCTGATTCGTCAGTTATTAACGGAGAGCCTGCTGCTTGCACTGGCAGGCGCATCGTTCGGGATGCTGTTGGCCGCCATTTCCGTTCACTATTTCAGGGTTTTTAGCCCCATCGCGATGCCTCCTGGAAATCCGGTCGCCATCAACCGCCTGGTCCTCTTCTTCACCGCCGCACTTGCAACCGCCACCTCGATTGCCTTCGGACTCTTTCCTGCGCTCAAGGCATCCCGCGTCGATCTCATGGATGCCCTGAGGGCCGGCCGAGGCTCCACCTTCAGCCGATCCGCCGGCGCGTTCACAAAAACGCTTGTCGTCGCCGAAGTAACGTTCTCCCTGGTGTTATTAACCGCGGCGGCCCTGTTGATTCAGAGTGTCAGCCGCCTGGCCAGCGTGCCCCTCGGTTTCCGGACGGACCACTTGCTTAGTACGGACGTTGATCTTCCGCCCTGGAGCTACGCAACCGCCGCAAAACGCGCTCGATTCTATAGCCAAGCTCTCGATAGCGTCTCCGTTCTTCCCGGTGTTAAGGCCGCAGCGTTCGTCAGTTCCCTACCCCTGAGCAACGGACGCGGGCGCGGTCAGGCGTTGGCCGTGGAAGGCAGACCAGAGCCGACCGTCAAGACGGCCCAGCGGGATACCGCGCAGGTATCCATCACCGGCGGCTACTTTCAGGCTATGGATGTTCCTCTGGAAGCCGGACGCACATTTGACGATCGAGACCGCGAAGCCAGCCAACCGGTAGCTATTGTGAACCGGGTTCTCGCGCGGAAATATTTCCCGCATGAAGACCCCATTGGCAAACGCATTAAGGTAGGAGAACCCGGTACAGACAGGCCCTGGCTGACCATAGTAGGAATTGCGGCCGACGAACGAGACAGGGACTTTTTCCGCGAGATGACCTGGGTAGAAATACCGCTGGTCTTTCAGCCGCTGAATCAAGATCCGCCTTCGCGCGATTCTCTCATCGTTCGGACTGCAACAGAGCGCGGCGATTGGGGTGCCGCTATCCAAAAGAGAATTGCCGCGCTCGATAACGGCGTGCCCATGGGCGAGGTCCAGAGCATGGATAGCCGGCTCGCGCGCACCTTATCGTATCCGCGCTTCCGCGCCGGGATGCTCGGAACGTTTGCCGCTCTGGCCCTCTTGTTAGCAGCCGTCGGGGTCTACGGCGTGCTCGCTCAATCGACTGTGCAGCGAACTCAGGAATTCGGCGTGCGCACCGCCTTGGGCGCACAGAGACGCGACGTGCTCATGCTTGTCATCCGCCAAGGCTTACTGCTGACCGGCATCGGAATGGCCGCCGGTCTCGCCGTCACGTTTTATGTAACGCGGCTGCTCAGCGCTTTGCTTTATAGCATCCAACCGGCCGACGTCTTGACCTTTACGGCCGTCTTGCTACTCCTCGCATTGGTGGCGCTTTCAGCCACTCTGATTCCAGCATGGCGCGCTGCCAGAGTCGACCCGATCGTGGCGCTTCGCTACGAATAAAACGGCATCGGCTAATATCGATAGATACTCTAGTTCCGCCCAGGAGATTATTCGGATGACTCGATTTAGACCGCTCGTAGTGTGCGCGGCCATTGCCGCCATGCCGCTGATGGCTCAGACGGAAGCTTGGAAGCTCGATCCGAACCACTCAGCCGCGCAATTTTCCGTACGGCACCTCGGTATCTCCACGGTACGAGGCGCGTTCACGAAGGTGAGCGGCGCCGTTCAGTACGACCCGTCGGACGTCACAAAATCAGTCGTAGACGTTACCATCGATGCCACCTCTGTCGATACACGAGTCGAAATGCGCGATAACGATTTGCGCAGCGACCACTTTCTCGACGTTGCTAAATATCCCACCATCACCTTCGTCTCGCGGCGTACCGAAGAGGCGGGTCCAGGCAAACTGAAGATAATAGGCGACCTCACGATTCACGGAGTGAAGAAGGAAGTCGCCCTTGATGTGGAGGGCCCCAGCAAACCCATCAAGGACCCGCGAGGAGCGATGCACATGGGTGCCTCGGCGAGCACAGTCATTAATCGCACCGATTTCGGCGTTAACGGCGCTCCGGGCGCAGTTGGAAACGACATCACTTTGACTCTGGACGTTGAGATGGTGAAGCCAGCGGCGGACATCGGCAAATAGCGCCTCGGCTTAGCTGCGCGATTGCCTCGTTGCCCACGAAATACCTGCCCCGGCAACATAGGCCTGCAAATCCTGGATATCGACATCACGGGCTGCGTTCCATTCGCCGGACATACTGAGGTAGGCCGGACGATATACGCGAATATCAATCCCAGGTTTGATGAAGGATCCAAACGCACTCAGCTACCCTGGGGATCACCGCCATGGAACCCATGTTTCTGAAGGACGTCGAAGCTCACCGGGGGAACGACAACTACACCAAGGCCATCGATATGATGCGCCGCGTCGGGCCCGAATATCCCCAGATCCTGCACATGTTCTCTTACAAGATGGCGGC
>DATBEF010000002.1:0-2349 GCA_036269625.1 Bryobacteraceae bacterium
AGGCTCGCGCCATACAGCGCGCACGCGGCTTCTACAACTCACAGATTCCGCCCAAACAACTGCGAATCTTGTGCGCGCTGGACGATACAGCAGAGCGAACGCTGGAGATGGCCGTCAGGCGGATGAATCTCTCAGCGCGTGCTCATGATCGTATTTTGCGTGTCGCGCGGACGATTGCCGATCTCAACGAGGCGCCGGCGGTTTTGTCGAAGCATTTAGCCGAAGCGGTCCAATGCCGGAATCTGGATCGAAATTATTGGAGTTGAGGCGTCCTCGCTAATTCTCTCCCGCTATCGCGATGCTCTCCGACGCGGTCTCTGTCGAAGTGTCCCAAACGCCCTGAGTTCCCCACACACCGCGCAGGGCCGAAGCAAGACTGTCGTCCAGCGTTACCGATGCGCCCCAAACGCCTTGAGCGGCAACGTCAACCTGAGTTCCCCAAACGCCTCGCGTTCCCCAAACTTCTTGTGTTCCCCAGACACCTCGCGTACTCCACACTGCGCCGTTTGGCGCCACAAAAGTCGCCGTGCCATCGCTGTTTTCCATTACGAAGGGTGACTGCGCCGTCCCACTTGCGACATCGGTATCCGCCAGAGCCGCCGCGATATCCAGGTAGCCTGCTCCCACCGTGAAGATGTCGTAATAGGAGAGGTAGCTCTGCCCGGTCGTAGGATCAGTTGCTGTGCTGGACGTCGGAAAGGTTTTATATGCAGTCAACATCAGACGGGCTTTCACCTGATCCGGGGTCAAAGAGGGTTGCGCTTGCAGCAGGTCTGCGGCCGCGGCGCTGACGACGGGTGTCGCCATGCTGGTGCCATTTAGAGTGAAGTAGGATGCGGATGGGGCTAGGGCGGCCGCCCCATTCACCGGACCCGGTACATTTTGGTAATAGCTGATTGCAGGAATGTTAGCCGGGTACTGCGCCACCAGGGTCACATCGTTACCCGCCTGGAGCGAAACTACCTGGTTTCCCGGAGCCACCAGGTCGGGCTTTACGACACCGTCGATCAGCGTTGGACCCTTTGAACTATAACTGGCAATCAGGTCGTCCGTCCGGGTGTAAGTACCCATCGACTTCATTGCCCCAACCGTAATGACGTATGGGTCATTGCCAGGCGCAGTAATCGTGCCGTAGCCATTGGTTCCGAATGAATTATCCCGGCCATCGTTCCCCGCCGCGACCACCACCACAATCCCGGCCTGCCACGCCTGCTCGAGTGCTTGGCACAAAGGATCGACCGTATAGCTTTCAAACACGGGACGGCCGAGTGAGAGGTTCATCACCCGAATGTTGTATTTCGATTTTAAAGCGATCGCCTGGTTGATCGCCGCAATAACAGTGCTGTCGGTGCCTGCGCCATTCTCGTCGAGAACTCGCAGGTTGATCAGACTCGCTCCGGGCGCGATGCCGATCAACGGCCGGGTACAATTGCCGCAGATCGAGCTCTTACCACTGCTGGCGATAATGCCCGCAACATGCTGCCCGTGTCCGAATTCGTCCGGCGCGTTATGCGCATCCGTAACGTTTGCGTTCTGCTTAATCTCGCCTGTAAAGTCCTGATTGTAGACGATATTGTTGTTCAGCGTGAGGTCGGCGCTTTGCACCATACCGCTGTCCAGCACGGCCACTCCGATGCCCTTTCCTGTATAGCCCGCAATCCAGGCAGCCTTGGCATTGACAGCCGCCGCGGTGTAGTCAAGACTTCCCTTTACCGGCCGGTCCGGGCTGATGTAAACCACGTCCGGGTCACTCGCCAGGTCGGCCAATGCCGCTGCGGGAACGGAATACGCGCCAGCTTTGATGAATCCAAAGCGCCGCCCCACCGCCCCTCCACGGCCCAGAACCTTCTGATCGTGTTCGGCAGTCGGAGCGCCTTTCCACTGAACGATAACCTTCACGGCGCCTTGTGCATTCGGGGTCCAAAGCTCGCGCGCCAGCTTTGATCTGGCAGGCGAGGCGGCTGAGGCTGTCAAAGCCCAGGTCAGTACTATCCAAAATGCGTGCTTCATTTACTCCTATCCATGCGATGGCTTGGGGCGCCGTCACATAGCGCCCCTGTCGGCCGTCGGAATTTTTGCTTCAATCGCCTTATCGGATTCATCCCAGCCTTGTTGAGCTAAAAAGCGAATATTCCGACCTCAGCACTAAAGGGCCTATCCTCTTTCGCCGATGGTGCCTATAGAGGTCAGCAAATCGCGCTGGCCGCAACTGGACGCATTTCAAAACAATGATTTTACGGTTAATTCCAATCACTCGTTTTGCCGCGTTCGTGCGAATGCTTGCCTTGTTCTACGCATTCGCCTCCCCGGTCCTCGCGAGCCTCGACCCGAACAGGCCGATCGCCCAGT
>DATBEF010000023.1:0-1994 GCA_036269625.1 Bryobacteraceae bacterium
GAAGACTGCGGCAGGCGGGCAGCAGATTGGTGAGTAGATTTATCGTATCGGCTTGTGGTCGACACGCCAGTACGAACCCCAGTAGTCAATCGGCAGTATGGGCGATGTGATTCCGCAACGTTCACGGAAATCGTCGACGGCCTTCGCACAAGCCGGCAGGAAATAATCGTCCACTATCAGGAAGCCGCCAAATGACACCTTGTGATAGAGCGCGTCCAATGCTTCAATCGTTGATTCATACATATCGCCGTCAAGCCGCAATACAGCTAACTGGTCGATCGGAGCATCCGGCAACGTATCTTTGAACCAACCCTCGAGGAAAACCACCCGTTCGTCCAGTAATCCGAAACGGCGGAAATTATCCTCAACATCGGCACGCGATACCTGGAGCTGAGTATGGGCGTGATGCCGATCGCCCGCATCGGCGGGAAAGTTCTCGACGTCCGGCGGCGGAAGTCCGGCAAAGCTGTCAGCAACGAAGACACGTCGGGTGGCATCGCCGTATGCTTCCAGAATTCCCCTCATGAGAATACAGGCGCCGCCTCGCCAGACGCCGGTCTCTATGAAGTCACCGTCGACGCCATCTAGCACTACCGTCTCGCAGGCGTAGCGCAGGTTTCGCATGCGAACGCCTCCGATCATGGTGAAGGAAAGTGAAGGCCAGTCCCTCCCCAGGAGACGCGTGTTCGGATCGAACTTGCCACCCGACCAGTGGTCGCAGGGAATATCTTCTAAAAGCATGCCGGTCAGCGAGGCCTCGAGGAGA
This sequence comes from Bryobacteraceae bacterium, assembly GCA_036269625.1. Classification (GTDB taxonomy): domain Bacteria; phylum Acidobacteriota; class Terriglobia; order Bryobacterales; family Bryobacteraceae; genus Bog-105. The sequence goes on from DATBEF010000023.1 coordinate 767, forward strand.
TTGAGGTACCGCTGGACCAATCTGCCGCCGCCGAATCCTTGGTTTGTCGTCGCTTGTCGAGGTATCAGCGTGATGGCTGGTTGCCGGTCCGCGTAATCCACGTGGGGCTCCCTGTTCAGGGTTGAGTGCTCCGCGTACGATCGCCGAGTGCGCGATTTCTTTCGAGACAAACCGAAAATCGTTATCTCGAATTCGATATCCGCGCCGGCCGGTGGGACGGTCTCTGCGCTTTCATTGGTGCATCAGTTCCTTTTGCGACCTTTCCCCGGCTCACCGGTCGCCGTACTGATGAGCCGTTTGGCTTTTGTTTAAGGCCATAAACGTCGAGGAATCCCGCTACCATTGCCGCACGAGACGGCGGTTCAGGGATCGCGCCGCAAAGGCGCTCCCACAGGCCGGTTTCCGTAGAGGCTCTCAGCATGACTGCGGCCAGGGCGTAGGGGTCACCCCGGGTAAAGTGGATGCCATCAACGTCATCGGTGACGCGCTCGGCCAGAGCCCCAACATCGGAACAGATGACCGGGCGGCGGAACGCCCACGCCTCCGATACCACGAGGCCAAAAGCCTCTTCCCAGAGGGAAGGCACAATGGACCAGTCAACGCGTGCCATTCGGCTAGCCAGTTGATCTACTTGGTAGGAACCATTGCTTTGCACGATTCGCTCCGCAAAAGGGCGCTCATTCTCTTCGGCGAAGAAATCTTCGATTTCCTTTGTGAGCGCCGGCGTGGCATGGCGGAGGTTGTCGCCGTTCAACTCAACCCTGAAGTTGGTGAAGCCCTGCTCTCGAAGGATTGCCACCGCTCGGAGGATGATTTGAACACCCTTTATGTCGACCATCTGTCCAAAGAAGCCGAAGCGGTTCTTTGGACCGTCAAACGCGGGAAGCGTTGAACCGCGGGTGCAGTCAGCTTGACCGTTCGTTACGTGACGGATCTTTCCCGCATCGATTCCCCACGCTACATAGCGGTCGATCATGAAGCTGCTGGGGCAGGTAAAAACGTCCACTTCCTGCAGGTGGCGCATGAACCACATCTTCCGCAACGAAAAGTGTTCGGGCGAAAGGTTGGGGAAGCACTGATGACAACGAACGGAGCTCGCTTGCGAGCACAGCGATTGATCGCTCCGTCGCACCATGTGTCCGTTCGCTTCGCAGATGCTGAGAAATTCGTGAAACGTGAAGACAAGACGCGCATTGGGCAGAACTCGCCTGGTCAAGCTGAGAAAATC
>DATBEF010000028.1:0-63936 GCA_036269625.1 Bryobacteraceae bacterium
ACGCCCACCAGAATGCGCCGATCTGTATTGTCTCGCGCCAGTTTGGCGGCAAAGTCGACAATCGGCTGCACAACAAACCGGTATGGCGATTCAATGATCACCAGTTCGGGCGCCGGATAGCCGGCCGCCTTGGCCGGTTCCGCAACGAACTCATCCCACTTGGCGCAGAAAATGTCCGGCTCCTTATCGGCGCTCGTTATGTGCAGCACCTTGACCTCTTTTGAGAGGACCATTGCCAGTTGCAGCCCGCGCTTACCGATCACACTCCACTGCTGTAGGGGAATTACGACCATAGGTTCCGAAACATTCCGTAAATTCAATGGCGTATCGCTCGAAACCTGCTGGTGAATATGTTCATAATGCCGATGCACGCTATACAAAAATGTAAGCAACGCGGGAATCATGACTGCCGTCACCCATGCTCCCTCGGTGAACTTGGCAACCAAAACGATCAGCACGGTTATACCGGTCACGAATGCACCAAGCCCATTGACGAACATGCTTCGCCTCGCGCCTGGGCCGCGCTCGCGCTTCCAATGAGCAACCATGCCGGCCTGAGAAAGCGTGAACGCCAGAAATGCGCCCACCGCAAAAAGCGGAATCAAACGATCCGTTACGCCGCCGAAAATTGTCAGCAGGATCGCCGTCACAATCGCTAATACCCAAATGCCTTCCGAATACACCAGCCGCCTGCCTCGATTGGCGAATGAGATCGGCATAAAGCCGTCCTGGGCCACTACGCGGCACACTCTTGGGAAATCCGCGAAGGCCGTGTTGGCCGAAAAGATCAAGACCAAGAGAACCGACGCGATCGAAACGTAGTAAAACACTCCCCGCCCGCTAACCGCGGTGAATAACATCGAAAGCACGCTCTGATAATTCGACGATGACGGGTCTGTGGCCGCAATTCCGTACGAATGCACCAGATATGCGATGCCACCCAACATTACGACCAGCGACGCAATAATAATGGCGAGTGTGCGCTGAGCCAATTTAGTCTCGCGGAATGCCTTCACCCCGTTGCTTACCGCTTCGACACCCGTCATCGCGGTGCAACCACTCGCGAAAGCCTTCAGAAGGATCCATATTCCGACCGCTTCGACCGCGGCAGGCACTCTTGGGGGCGCTAGCACCGGCTGGGGATGGCCGCCGCTCACCAGTGTCTTGACCACGCCAATTGCGATGACCGTAAACATACAGAAGAGGAAAAGATAGGTGGGTATTCGAAAGATTACGCCCGCTTCTCGCAGACCCCTGAGATTGACAATGGTCAACAACACCAGGGCGCCTAGACACAACGCCAGTGTATGAGCATGCAGTGCCGGTACAGCCGAGATCAGGGCGCCGATGCCTGCTGAGATCCCAACCGCTGCCGTCAAAACGTAATCGATCATCAATGCTGCCGCAGCCAGCAGCCCAGCGAAACTGCCGAGATTCTCCCGCGCAACCGTATAAGAACCGCCGCCACCCGGATACGCCGCGATCGTCTGACGATAGGAGAAGAAGACGATTATGAGCAGCGTTATGATGCTCGCGCTCAAAGGGACGATATAGCCCAAGCCCGCCAAGCCTAACGGGATTAACAATGTTAGCGCAGCTTCCGGTCCGTATGCGGCGGAACTCAGCGCATCTAATCCAAAGATAGGAACGCCCGCCGCGACCCCGATTTGTTCGCCCCGCTCTTCCGAAGATGCGAGGGGTCGGCCAAGAAGAAAATCTACGATCGACACCAGGATCCTGTCGAGAGAAGTGAGCGGGTAAGGCGCATACGTACCTTAATACACTATGCGAATAGGCTAACCACCCCAGCAACTAGCTGAATCTGGCAGCGATTAATCTTAATTAACTCCCTACTCGTATTTGTCCCATTTGAAAGAGCAAGCTCAACCCGCCTAGTATCGAGTTACGCCCGGAGCGGTTGCGTTTCCGGCTTGATCTACTCGCTTTAGGGGATATCCAAGAATCATGTTTGAAAACGTTTGCCGGGCGGCTTGTGCCTGCGCTCTGTCGGCCACGCTTGTCTTCGCCGCGCCGCAGGCGCAAAGTAAAAAAACTGCCGATTTCAGCCGGTTTGTCGTGATGGGCGATTCGCTCTCCGCCGGGGTAGAGAATTTTTCGTTGCTCGATAGTCAGCAGCCGCACGGCTACGGCAGCTTGATTGCGGACCAGGCGCATGCATGGCTGCCATTGCCATTGGTGCCTTATCCCGGGGCGCCGAACGTGTTGCAATTGACAAGCTTTGGACCGCCGCCGGTTATCCAGCCAGCTCCGGGCACGCTGCTTTTTCCACGCGATAATCCTCTGCAACAGCCCTTCAATATCTCTGTGCCAGGCATCACGCTGGCAGACTCGCTCACGATGGTTCCGACCCTCAATCCGAACGCTCCGCCCGTCCAGCAGTGGGCCACTATTGTATTGGGCTTCCCCAGCTTGCTCTTAGGCCAAGCCCCGACACAATTGCAAACTGCTGTGGCACTCCGGCCTACGACCATCATCGAGTGGCTTGGAAACAATGATGCGTTGGTACCTGCTCTGGTTGGGCAACTCGCCGGCCTAACCCCGATCGATCAGTTCACCACGAATTACGACACCGTTCTAAAAACTCTCTCATCCACCGGCGCCACGGTGGTCACAGCGAATATTCCCGATATCACTGAGGTTCCCTATTTCACCTCCGCGCAGTCGATCGCAAATCAGGCCGGTGTGCCCGTCAGTGTCGTGACCGGCGCCTTAGGCATCGGGTCCGGCGACTACGTCCGCCTGAGCGGGCTATCGACCGCCGATGCCATTTTGAGCGGCACGGCTAAGGGGCCGCTTCCGGTAGACTGCCCGAGTCCCCTGGCGGCCCTAACCACGTCACCCATCCCCTGTGTACTTACGGCGGCCGATGCCACGACCTTGCGAACCGCGATAACGAGTTATAACAATGCGATTGCTAGTGAGTCGGCCAAATACGGCGCTCTAATGGTGGATATTCACACGCTAGTCGACCAGATCTCGACGAACGGCTACAACATTGGCACCACAACGCTCACCACCAATTTTCTGGGCGGCCTGTTCTCGCTTGACGGAATTCACCCCACCAATACCGGTTACGCGATCATCGCCAATACCTTCATCGACGCTATGGACAATGCCGTCGGAACCCATATGGCGCAAGTGAACGTTCCCGCCATCGCCGCCAAAGATCCGTTGGTATTTCAGTAGAAAAGTCTTCCCTTCAAGGTCGGCGGTCCAAGCCTCTGTAACACGCCTGAAACCAAATGCGGCTTTGATGAAGTGTTCCACACACCTCGAACTCCCCAGCGTTGGCATTTATTTTATACCTGACTTATAAAGTGTAAGTCAGGTCGCATTCGGGTAACCTGCGTCTGGATCAACACAGATCAGCGGGTAATTATTCGCTTCGCATTATCGAGTTAATCCCCTTCGAGTACCACGTATTAGTCCCATTTGAAACCAAAAGCCGATCCGCCTAGGATCTAGTTACGCCGGAACGGTCCTGTATCCGGTTCCATTCAGCTCACTTTTGGAGGAAATTAAGAAACTTTATGTTTAAAAACATTTTGTGGGTTACTCGCGCCTGCGCTCTCTCGGCCACGCTTGCCTTCGCGGGCCCGAAACCGGAAAAGAAGGACGCTGCCGATCTCAGCCGGCTTGTGGTGATGGGCGACTCACTGTCCGCCGGTGTGCAGAATTTTTCGCTGCTCTACAGCACACAGCCAAACGGCTATGCCAGCCTCATTGCGGCACAGGCAAAGACCCCGCTCCCGCTGCCATTGGTGCCTTATCCGGGGGCGCCAAACGTGTTGCAACTTACCAGCCTTAAGCCCCTGGTTATCCAGCCGGCGCCGGGCACCCTACCTTCTCCTCCGCGCCTGAATCCATTTCAGGAAGCGTTTAACATCTCCGTCCCAGGCATCACGGTGGAACAATCGCTGACCATGCGGCCGACGCGCGATCCGAATGCGCCCGCCGTCCAGCAATGGGCCACCATCGTGCTCGGCTTCCCCAGCCTATATTTGGATTTGGCTCCGACGCAGACCGAGACCGCCTTCGCGTTGTTTCCCACGACCGTTATCGAGTGGCTGGGAAATAACGATGCCTTGGTGCCCGCCCTCATCGGGCAACTCTCCGGCCTCACGCCGATTGATCAGTTCCAAACCAGCTACCGGCGGGTTCTCGATGTGATCTCATTTACGGGCGCTACCGTGATCACAGCGAATATTCCCGATGTGACCGAAGTTCCTTACTTCACTTCCGTATCGAGCATCGCTCAACAATCGGGCGCCTGCGGCAGTGTTGTAATGCCCGCGTGCGTGGATCAGATAGCCAAGACTTTAGGCATCGGATCGGGCGATTACGTCCGCCTGAGCGGGTTAACACTCGTTGATGAAATTCTGAGCGGCACAGTGAAAGGTCCGCTCCCGAGCAGTTGCCCAAGTCCATTGGCGGCCTTGACGACATCACCGATCGCCTGTGTGCTGACCGCTGCGGATGCTGTTACGATTCGCGCCGCCATTGCAGCTTACAACGGCGTGATTGCCAACGAATCCACTTCGCATGGCGCTCTGATGATCGACGTTCATTCGCTTGTCGATCAGATTGCCGCCGACGGCTATACCGTCAACGGCAAGATGCTCAACACCAACTTTCTGGGCGGCCTGTTCAGCCTTGACGGCATTCACCCCACGAACACTGGATACGCAATCATCGCTAATTACTTCATCTCCGCGATGGACAGCAATTTAGGCACGCACATTCCACAAGTGGATGTCGCCGCTATCGCGGCAAAAGACCCTCTGATTTTTTAATGAGGGCGGTAGCGGCCGGCCAACTGAAAGCCGGCCGTCATCGCCATCGGTCACTTGATGACGTCTATGTGTGTGCGGGACTCCTGGTTAGCCGTCGTACAGCCGCAGGTCGTCAATTCCGTAGGTATGGGTCTTCCGGCAATCCGGATTGTCGCAGGTCAATGTTTTTTGCCACGGCCTAATTGCAGAGTCTACAAGGTTTCCTTTAACTGGCATCGAGAAGTGCTGATAAAAACTTGCGGCCATTTCTGCACCTCGTATTCCCGGAAGATAATCGTCATCGACTTCTATTCCCTCTCCGCAACTCTTACAAAGCACGCCAGGTTTTTGAGCCACCACCGCACTATACATCCGCCAGCGTGGCGTGTTTGGATTCGAGAGGACCCGCGGTTTCAAGAATGGGCAACACCAATTGCAAGATAAACGGCACAACCTCTTCCGCTGAACCGTGGCCGGGCGTTTTTGACCACTCCTTGACAGCGCCGTATATCGCTCCACTCGCAGCGGTGGCGATCATCTCGGGCGGAGGCCCGGCAGTTGAACTGCCTTTCGGCATACCAGTCATCAGCACTCTGCGAATCGCGGAAGTAATGGCCGCTTCAATAAGCGGTTCAAACGCGCTATGGCGTTGACATGCCGCGCTGCCGCTATGGCTCCGGGTCAAATAATCGCAAGTAGCCAGAATCAGGGCACGCACCGCGGAAGGACAGGCGCCGTCGTAGCGGACGTTGCGCTCTTTGAGCAACATATGGAACCCGCCTGCGGCCATGGCATCGAGAAGGGCGTATTTATCCGTGTAGTGATCGTAAAAAGTTGCGCGATTAACCGTAGCAAGCTCCGTGATGTCCTGTACCGCGATCTCATCGAAGCTCTTGGTCTGCATGAGCGTTCTTAAGGCGCCTTGAAGGAGTTGCCGTGTGCGCCGGATTCGCGGATCAAGTATTTCACAATCGGAGATCGGCATGGACGCTCTACCTTTTGACGGTAGCAAAGCAAAAAAAGAATCCTGAAAACGACGGTTGTCGTCTATTTAAACGACAGATGTTGTTTATGCATCTTGCGTCGTTTGAGGAAGACCTTACTATGCCTAATCTATTGCACCTTGATTCCAGTCCACTGGAAACTTCGATCAGCCGCGAATTAACCCGCGAATTTGTCAAAATCTGGAAGAATGCTCACCCGGACGGGACGGTCGTCTATCGTGACTTGGCCGCCAACGCCCCCCCGCCGGTGGACACGGCCTGGATTTATTCTTACCTTGTTCCTGAGGCCTCGCGCACGCCGGAGCAGAAGGCGCCATTGGCTCTTTCGGATGCACTCATCGCCGAGTTGGAGGAGGCCGACGAGTACGTAATTGGTGTCGCGATGCACAACTTCTCCATCCCTTCCGTGCTCAAGCTCTGGATCGACCAGATAGTTCGCGTAGGACGCACGTTCGGCTATGATGCCGAAACCGGACCGCGGGGACTGCTCCTTGACAAGAAAGCTACGATTCTCATCGCTAGCGGAGGAGTCTATGAGGCTGGCACCCGAGCCGCCGCGCTGAACTTTATCGACCCATATCTGACGATGATCTTCGGTTTTATCGGCGTGACAGACGTGAAATTCGTGAGTGCGGGTGGAACTTCGCAGATCAGGACGGGCGCTGTGGATCGAGAGACTTTCCTAAAACCGACGCTGGAGTTGGTCCGCACCGTAGCGGCATAGATCGAACCCTAAACGAAGGAATGCGCTTATGAAAATCGCCGCGTCGATTGCACGTTATTTACTTGGCTTGCTCTTCCTGGTCTTCGGACTGAACGGTTTTCTTCATTTCATTCCCATGCCTCCGCCGCCTGGCGTGGCGGGGCAGTACATGGGCGCCCTGTTTGTCTCGCACTACCTTGTGGCGGTCTTCTTGGTGCAAGTGATCGGTGGGATATTCTTGCTGGCGAACCGCTATGTTCCCTGGCGCTGATCCTTCTGGGACCCATCCTGGTCAACATCCTCTTATTCCATTCTTTGATGGCGCCCGAAGGGCTGCCGCTGGCCCTTTTAGCCGCACTGCTCTGGGGCATACTGTTTTACACGGTGCGCCAGGCATTTGCGGGCATCTTCGTGCAGCGGGTCCAGCAGGTGCGAGGCTAACACCGATCCGGCTTCGCCTAAGGTGCAAGTTGCTGCTACGGAATTCCACCGCAGCAAACCGATCGGCGCCTCGGAATGCCGCGGTCCATCCCGCCGGCGCCGAGACGATCAGAAGCATTTAACCATTCGGTTGACAGTCTTTCAAAAAGCAGCTACCATTCAACCATATGGTTAAGTCCTCCGCAAAAGCCAGGGCCTTGCGGCTCGATAGCGTCTTCCACGCGCTATCGGACACGACCAGGCGCTCCATTCTACGACATGTGGCCACCGGGGAGAAGACGGTCGGGCAGATTGCCGCGCCCTATCCTGTCTCACTAGCCGCCGTATCGAAACATCTGAAGGTACTTGAGGGGGCGAAACTGATCCACCGCGAGAAAAAAGGAAGCTTTCAGATGGTTCGGATAAATGCTGCGCCAATGAGAGAAGCAGAGCAGTGGCTGGCCTACTACGAGAAGTTTTGGAGTGAGGGGCTTGACGCTCTCCAAAACCTCCTGGAGCGTGAGGAATCGCGTTGAGAGGCGCTTTTCATGGAGTTTTCGAGCATATGAGCACAAATGCAAAACAGCAGCAGATACTGACCGTGAAGGTCACCCGCAGGTTTCACGCCACCGCCGAGCGCGTCTTCGACGCATGGCTCGATCCGCAACGGGCTCGCAAGTTTCTGTTCACTCGCCCAGGACAAGTCGTCGTCCGAGCCGACATCGATGCCCGGGTTGGCGGGTCGTTCTTATTTGTGGCAAGACGAGATGGCAAAGACTTCGATCACATCGGCAAGTATCTCGAAATCGATCGGCCCCGCCGACTCGTGTTCACCCTATGCGTTCCGAGCGTCTGGTCAGATGACAATCGCGTCACGGTTGAGATACTCCCGCTCGAAACGGGATGCGAACTCACCGTCACCCAGGAAGGCGTGCTTCCGGAACACGGGAGCCGCATCGAGTCGGGATGGACCCTCTTCCTCGAAGGACTAGAGAGAATCGAGCTGCAAAGTGGCTCCGAGAACGCTCAGTTAAACGAACATAAGGAGGCAATATGACGAACGAAGCAACCTGGCACGCCCGCGCAGTCACCGATGGCGATACAATCCTCGCCACGGCGGATATTACCGCGTCACCGGAGCGCGTTTTTCGCGCGCTCACCACCGAGGAAGCCGAGCGTTGGTGGGGTTCTCCCGATATCTATCGCGTCACGGATTGGCAGGCGGATGTCCGTGTCGGCGGCCTGTGGAGCCTTATCGTACGCCGCCCAGATGGTGGCATCTTTCCCGCGAGCGGCGAGTTCCTTGCGGTTAATGCGCCGGGCAAAATTGTCCAGACACGCAAGTACAACTGGGACTGTCCCGAGCTAGGCCGACGAGACACAACCGTTACCTATCGCCTCGATCCGATCGCGACCGGCACGCGCATGACTGTGCGTCACGACGGCTTTGTGGGTCTCAGAGAGTCGGCCGATGAGCACGCAGCCGGCTGGGAACGTTTCCTCAACTGGCTCACCGCTTACCTGAACCCTGACTTACGCAGCTAACAATTTACCTGAGGCATAAATATGATGACGACCCGCTTCCGTTCGACTGCGAGACAATGCGGGACGGAGGCCAGCAATGCGCCGCAAGACACTCCTCCCAGTCTTATTACTGCTGCCGCTATTCCGGATACAGGCTCAACCCCATGTGGTTTGGCAGATCGGCGAATTTAATGAATCCCCAGTCGAATTCGCGAAGGGGTTCAAGGATTCGGTAACTTTCCAGGTAGGAACGAGTAACACTAACAAAGACTGGCCCGGGCGCCAACGAACCGGGAGCACATACAAGGTTCTGTTTTCCTTGAATAGCGTTGATCGATCTTACTCGCTGAAGATCGCGACGCTTATAGACCAACCAAGGATTCCCGTCCTCGACATTTCGATCAACGGTCACGAAGGAAAATTCTTTCTTCATCCAAAACTCAGCTATTCACGCAGCGATTTCAGCTATGCATTCGATCCGCACGAATCACAAAGCACTATAGAAATTGATGTTCCAAATGGATTCCTCAAGCAGGGGCAGAACGCCATTGCAATCACATGCGCTGACGATCCGCCCACGCCCAGCGGCTCGAAGGAGATTGGCGGTATCAGCTATGATGCACTCTCGCTGGAATCCGAAAACCTGCCGCAAGAGCATTCGCGCGATGCCACCGTTGACGTTGAGCCCACAATTTTCTACCGTCAGAGCCAGAGCGGACTCACCGAGATACTTGATGCCTTCGCACGATTCCCGGGACCATGGCGGGCCGGGAGCATCGAGTTGGAACTGAACGGCAAGCGCTACGACGCGAAACTAACCGGCGGAGAATTTGGCGAAGAAAAGATATCGTTTGAAGTTCCTGAATTCGCTGGAACGCTAAAGGGCATTGTTCGGCTAAACGGAACAAGCAAAAGCCTGGACGTGACCTTGTCTCCCAAACGAAAGTGGACGATCTTCGTCGTCCCACATACTCACCTGGATATTGGGTATACGGATTATCAAGGCAAAGTAGCGGAAACCCAGGCTAGAGTCCTCACCCAGGCGGGCAATCTAATCAAGGAACATCCCGATTTCCGATTCTCAATGGACGGATCCTGGAATCTGGAGCAGTTGCTCAACACGCGTCCTGCGGAGAAGCGGAAGGAGATTCTTGACCTGATTCGAGCCGGAAAGATGGCTATGCCAGTTCAGTATTGTAACCTGCTCACGGGTTACGCATCGCTCGAAACCCTATATCGCTCGTTATATGAATCGAAAGCACTGGCTAAAAAGGAAGGACTGCCGTTTGAGTACGCTAACATCACCGATGTTCCCACTTATTCGGGCAGTTATCCTTCGGTGCTGGCGAGTAGCGGCGTCAGATACTGGGTGGCTGCCTCCAACAATGATCGGGCGCCTATCTTCTACTATGACCATTGGAATGAGCATTCACCCTTTTGGTGGGTGGGCCCGGATGGTCAGAAAGTCTTGTTCTGGTACTCAAGGCATTACATGCAGGTACAAACCCTGTTCGGCTTGCCGCCGCAGCTGAACGCGATACGGGAATCGTTGCCCATCTACCTTCAGGCCTATTCACATCCTAATTACAAACCGGATGTCGCCATGATTTATGGCACTCAAGTGGAGAATACCGATCTTTACCCATCCACCGCCACGTTCGCTGATGACTGGAACAAACTGTACGCCTTTCCCAAGCTTACCTACTCGACCTTTCCCGACTTCTTTCACTACATCGACAAAAACTACTCTGCGGACCTGCCCACGTTCAAGGGAGACGGAGGGGGATATTGGGAGGACGGCATAGCGAGCGACGCCTATTTCGAAGCGGAGGACCGAGTAAATCAAAATCGTGCACTGTCGGCCGAAGTGCTATCGACGCTTAATCATTCGCTCGATCCCAATCTCAACCCTCCTGTTGGGGTGTTTACCCATATCTGGCGAAACATTATTTTGTTTGCCGAGCACACCTGGCTTTCATACAATTCCGTATCGCAACCCGATCACGATGAGTCTGTGAAGCAGCTTCGAGTGAAAGATGACCGCGCAAATCGGGCGGCGCTGGAGATTGAAGATGTGATGGATCGCTCGCTCAGCCAACTTGCCGACCAAATACATATTCCGGCTAATACGTTGGTCGTGTTTAATTCCCTCAATTGGAAGCGCAGCCTGCTGGTCGAAACTGATCTATTTGAATATCCGACGATCATGGACCTCAGTACGCACCAAGAAGTTCCGCTGGAGATTCTGTACTCGAAGGAGCATTTTCTGCATGTCCGTTTCTTAGCCAAGGACCTTCCGGCCGTGGGATACAAGTGCTACAGCATCGCCTACGGAAAGCAAGCGCCGGCCGCTATCCCGCGCTCGGATCGCCAGATCATTGAAAACGCCTTCTATCGGGTTACCGTCGACGTTCCCAGCGGCGCTCTTTCCAGCGTCTTTGACAAGGAGTTAGGGCAGGAGTTAGTCGACTCGAAGAGCCCTTATACGTTCGGCCAATACTTATACGTGACCGGCGGCGACGGCGATACGCAGATGATCAATCCATTTCCGGCATTACCACCGGGCGAACTCACGGTTCATGGGTCATCTGAGGGCAGATATCTTGGGACGGAGACAATGCCGTGGGGCGAGTCAACACGCTTGATTAGCAAAGGTATAAAGACGCCGGAGATAGAAACAGAGATTCTCTTGTTTAACGATCAAAAGAAGATTGAATTCCGCTATCACGTCAGAAAGGATTATACCGACGACAAGGAAGCAGTGTATTTCGCATTTCCGGTTTCGGCGGCCGAACATACATTTACTTTTGCAACACAACAAGGCTGGATTGACCCGGCCCAGGGCCTTATGAAGGGCGGCAGTCTCGAATGGTTCAACGTGCAGCAATGGATGGCAGTCCACGATTCGCATTTGGCTGTCGGGATTGTCCCAATCGACGCGTCTCTCGCGAGTTTCGGCGACATTAACCGGGGAAAGTGGCCGGGGACCTTTCAACCCCGGACTTCTACTATTTTTTCGTACGCGATGAACAACTATTGGCACACAAATTATCGGGCTGGCCAAGGTGGTGATTTCACATTTCGATATGCAGTTACGAGCGCCGCAAAACTCGACGGCGGAGCACTGACTCGTTTGGGCCTTGACGAGATGCGTCCGCCGGAGGTGGACTACGTAGTCGGTCAAGATAAAGCCGGGAACCCGGATCGGCCGCTTCCGGCCGCCAGCGAAGGGTTTGTGGAAACTTCCGGTGCGAGCGTCTCTGTAGTTACGTGGAAGAAGGCCGAAGATGACAACGGAACCATCATGCGCCTTCAGGAGTTGGACGGGAAATCCGCGGATGTAACTATCAGGCTTCCGCACGCCACAATTCAGAAGGCAAAGTTATGTTCCGGAGTAGAGAATGACATCGGCGATCTACCCGTACAGGGCAACGCAATCCAGGTTTCTTTGAAACCCTTTGAAGTGGTCACAGTCAGAGCCGTGATTAGAGAGTAGCCGACAGGTCCGGCAGACCATTAATAAACGCATTACTGCGCATCCTCTGCGCAACGAAATCCAAGCGTGCCCGCCCGATCGTAACTCGAGGCCATCAGCAGAAGCTTGCCATGTTGATCGTTACGATAGGCTTCCGGGAAATACCAGATTGAGCCCTGCGGCTGATAGTAGTCTCCTCCCCTGAGGATTCCACCGCGAGTGTGTTCATCCACAAACTCGTCCGTCCACTGCCAGACGTTCCCGACCATGTCCATCACTCCGAACGGACTTGCGCCCGCGGGATGAGCGTTCACATCGTCGGGTCCACGAAGGTTGCGGCCTCGATCGGGAAGCGGAACGGCAGAGGGTTTCCACTCGTTGCCCCATGGATAAATCCGCCGGTCCGTACCCTGCGCGGCAAATTGCCACTCCCACTCGTGAGGAAGCCGTTTGCCGGCCCATTTTGCATAAGCCCGCGCATCTCCGAGAGAGACCCAGGTGACCGGTTTGTTATCCCAGTTTGGAGGGTAGTTTCCGTTCTTCCAATCCAGGAGAAAGTGTAAGTCGTCGGTTGGATGATAATGCGTTGTATCGAGAAATTTCTTGAATTCTGCATTGGTTACCGGATACTTATCCAAATAGAAGGATTTCAGCTGCATCGCATGTTCATGGAAACGGCGCGGCATGTCTTCCCAGGGATATTGAACATCAACTCCAATATCGTCGTGGCCCTCGATTTCAATGCCTTCCACCTTGAACAAGTACTCTCCGCCGGTGATCTTCACCATCCCTTCGGGGGCGCTCGTGGCCGGCTCCGTCGACCCGATGGCAACTAGATTCTGAGGCAAAGTCTTCCACAAGTTGGAATAAGTGGAGAGTGGAGAAGCAGTCATTTGCTTCATGGCAGCCATCAGCTTTTGCAAATCGCCATCAGGCTCTTTCCGTGTTGCGAGGACGGCGCCATAACCGTGTGCCTCTAAGGAAAAGGATAGTACCGAAGTATCTCCATCCCCTTCCGGCGTCAACTCAGTTCCGTGATATAGGTCGAAGTAGCGGAAGCCGTCTTGGGCGGGTACCGACATTTGTTTCCCAGCGATGTCGTACTCATTGCGATTGATAATCGTCCACACCGTTTCATCACCAGCGGGCCAGCGACTGGCGTAGACGCCATATAAGTGCATCGGATAGAAGGGTTCCCAATCTTTAGATGTGAGGAAGCGGGCTATGCCGCGCTCGATTCTAGCCATTCGCCGAGTGGCTTCGCCATCTCTGGGAATGATGCCGTTCCAGATGCCCCAGATGTTTTCCCAACTCTCCCATCCTTCGCCGTTGAAAAAAGCGTATTGCAAATCGTCTGTTTTATTCCGGTTCCAGCGATCTGAGATGTTGACCATGTGACGCGATTCCAGCCAGCGAAAGCGGTCCACGCCAGGAACAAAAGTGAATTGACCGCCGTATTGGCCCCAGGTCATAACGTTCCAGGCAAGCGCCTCATCGGAAGGGCTGCCTTCGGGTTCGAAGGCCAGTTCGTGGCCGATCTTTTCGGCTGCTTCGGAGAACGCCAACGGAACTCCATCCTGGGTGTCGCCATTGATGCCATCCGCGCCGATCTCTTTCATAACCTCGGCGATTGCCTGTGGCCACGATTTACCAGGATCGCGAATGCCTTGGTCCCACATCATCATCGGAAACAATACGCGGACACTGCGGCGATGGAAATCCGCAATCATCTGTTTGACTCCCGGAAGCCCCCCGGGCATACTTCGAATCATGTCGAGCTGATTGCGATTGTCTATTCCCATGTTGGGGTAGGTCGGCCAAATCAGGACAGCATCGATTCCTCCATAGCGGCTCTGCAGATCGTCGAGATAACGATCGACGGTGTATTTATTCGCGACAGGATCATAGAAGTATCGGTCCTCCACCATCATTTGCGGCTGAATAAAGCTACTTTGCGTCCATTGCAGCGCCGGTTGTCCGTAGCGCCATCCATCGAAGCCGATACGAATGAGCCTTTCGAAACGCCAGTGACGGACGTCTCTCAACCAGGAGTCGTGACTGGCGGAATCGCATCTCGTGTCACCTCCTTGCCATGCTTCTTTTAGCGTCAGGCACTCGGGCCCTGGGATCAGCTGATTCTTGGGGGGATAACGCGTGTCCTGCGGCAACGCGACCCCAGCGAGGAGCAACAGCGCAAGAATACGGGAGTAGAGACGGATCATTGTTTTCGGGCCCTGTAGGTAAACTCAGCCTGGCTATGGCTCAACGTTTGCACTCAAGATCTCAAGGCGGCTTTTGGGTGTTTCGCCGTCCACATCTTCTCTCTCAAACGCTTCTAGAACATCCATACCCTGCACCACTTTCCCGAACGCCGCAAATTCACCGTCCAGATGCGGCGCTGGTCCAAGCACGATGAAGAACGAAGTCGTTGCCGAGTTTGGGTCGTCGCCATGCGCCATCGACACGATCCCCCGCACGTGCTTCAGGTCCGTGCGAAATTCAGCTTTGAGCGGGTGTACCCATCTGTCCGCCGGATGCGTCGGTCCGCTCGCTCGAGTCTCACCAGATCCGCCCTGAATGACGAACCCCTTCGCTATCCGATGAAACCCGGTGTGGTCGTACCATCCCGTAGCTGTCAGCATTAGGAAACGCTGGGTAGTGCGGGGCGCCCAATCCGGTTCCATTTGAATCTTGATGACTCCAAGCGTCGTGTTCATTGTGACCACCTTTCGCAACTCCTCGATAGTGGCGTTGGCATAGGGCTCCGTTTTCTTCGGCTCGATCGAGACCTTCAAAATACGTACTGGCTTTTGAGTAAGCCCGTTCTCATCGATAGGTACACGGGATATCCGTTCGACGACATCCATGCCCTCCGTCACCTGTCCGAACACGCTGTATTTCCCGTCAAACGCAGGTTGCGGCGATATGCAAACAAAGAACTGGCTGCCATCCGAGCCGGGCTTGTTCTGCGGATGCACGGCGGATACGGTTCCGCGCTCATGCTTCAGATCGCTGAACTCGCTCGGCAGCGTGTTAAAGCCGCCGCTACCCCACCGTGTTCTTGGGCTCACTTCATTTTTTAGCAGCGGATCGCCGCCTTGAATAAGGCCATTGGCCAGCACTCGGAAGAAGGCAGTTCCGTCGTAAACGCCCTTCTTAGAATAAGAGATAAATTGCGCCACGTGTCCGGGCGCCTTTTCTGGAAAAAACTGAATCCGGAATGAACCGAGATCGGTGGAGACAACCGCTTCAACGTCGGCTTCATTCTGGGCGATTCCCAGCGGGGCGATCGCCGCAAGCAGCAGCAGGCACGAATGAACGCGCATGCCTCTCATCTTAAGAAATGCTATGGGTCGGAGCATCGGCTATCTCCGCTCACACTCGCAAACTCACTGGCCCTGTGGAACAATAAAGCGTTGCGACACTTCGCTCGAGCCTTACTCGTCCTGATTTGTAGTCTCAAGCTTTCGAGCAATGCATCCGCCGCAAACCCTGCTTCCGGCTTCGGCGGCGAACCGCCGGTTTATAAACTGATCCTCACGCCGCAGCGGCTTCGGCGCCTCCAGCGCGATCGTGAACGTCAGACTGTGCGCTGGGCTAATTTCGAGTCCCGCGTGCAAACGGTAGCCGATTCGCCTGAGCGCGGCTTCGAACTGGCTCTCTATTACGCCGTCACGCATGACCGATCACGCGGCCGAGAGGCAATCGACTGGGGCCTCGCGCATGCCTGCGACCGGCGTCAAATCGCCCTGATTCTCGACTGGTGCGGCCCTCTCGCTAGTCCCCCCGAACGGGAACGGCTGGCTTCTGCGAATTGCCGATCACTTGCCACCCCGCCCGGCGCAACTCAAGATTGGAAAGCGATTCGCGACCGAATCTATCTCGCCATTGCCACCCAAAAGAGTAATCTCGACCTTCCGGCAGATGGCTTTCAAGCTGACTTCGCCAAATTCGCCCAAGCCGGGTTCCGCGATCCCAAAGCCCTCTATGCTCTTTGCGAACTGATCGACGCTCTTCGCATAAATGGGGCTGGAGATATCCGCCGTGAGTCGCCCCAGTTCTTCATGCGCTTACCCGCCGAATACCTGCTCTCTATGAAGCCCGCGGAACTGGCGCAGCCCAACTGGGAGGCGCCCATTGCCGCCCTCGCCTTAGTCGCCATCGACCCCAACCTTCAGGACTCCCAGTTTCTTCAGGGCTGGGCGATTGAAGACCGGCAAATGGTGCAGGATGGTCCCGGCGTAGCTTACGAATTGCTCTGGGGCAACCCCTATCTGCCTGGCGTCAGTTTTCAAAACCTCGATCCCTGGTATTACGGCGATGACGGCCGCCTCATCGCCAGGACCGACTGGACTCCGGATGCCTGTTGGATCGATATCGAACCGGGCGCCAAGCGCACGCAAACCAACTGCGCGCCCGACTGGTTCGACAAAGCCGAGACCTATGGCCGCCTGCAACTGATCCCGCTGACCAGCCAATGTACTCAGACGCCGTCCGTCCCCAACGGAAACACAGTTATCGTCTGGACCCACAAACCAGGTCAGAAGATGATCACGCATGTGGGCGAAAGGCAAATGATGCGCGCGGCGGACTCGTCTGGCCTGCTCCAGGTACCGCATGAAGCGAGTGGCAAAATATGCCTTGCAACCCACTGATGTAACGCCTACGGCATAGAGAGGAGCTTCCGAATCGGCAACGATTATCTCCTCAGATCACGTCCTTCCTGATGACGTTCCAGCAACCGAACGCCGCGATCAGCAGACCGCCAATGATCCCCTCGACGAATGCGGGCTGCTGGAGATTCGTGGCGTGGTTGAAAAGCAGCGCCGCGCGTTCATTCCAGATAATGGCGTATGGAAGCGACCAGGGGAAGAAACTTGCCAGGTAGACTTGAGCCGAATGCGGGGAAACGCTCAAGACGATTCGAAGAGAGCGCGAAAAGATTAAGCCGGTAATGGTGCCGCCAATGCCCAGACTCATCGCGACCACGAAGCTCCGCCAGCGGACGGCGACCCACGTTTGCACGGCGAGCATCAGCAATACAGCAGGTGTGAAGGAGAAGCTTCGCAAAAAAATCAGTTTCCACGGAATGGGCCAGGTGAGTCCCAGGTCTGGCCGCAGTTTGAGGAGAATCAGACCCTCGAGACCGATACCGATCGCGAGCACGACAGAACTGATACAGACCAGACCGGAACCGACCAACAGCTTTGCCACATAGATGGTCCAGCGTTGAATCGGCAGAGCGAACAGATGCTTCCAGGTATTCTCGCGGTGCTCCAGACCCGCGAGAAGCGCCGTTTCGAGCGAGACGAAGAGCGGCAGTCCGATGAGGCACCAAAGGAAAAGCACAAGATCGAGCATCAGGCTTTCCCATTGCGAGACAGCCGGCGGCGCGCCTGGATCGAACCGGCCCCCGATGTTGCGTGACAAATTCAGCGCGGTGGTCATCGCGACCAAGAGGAATGGGACGAGGATTGACGCCCATAGCGCGAGGGTTCTCCGGAGCTTGAGCATTTCCATCCTGGTGGCGCGCAGAAGGCCAATCATCGCGACGCCTCTTCGGTAGAGGGTAATCCGAGATTGGTCCCGCTTGTCAGGTCCAAGAACAAGTCTTCCAGCGATGCCCGCACCGTCCGGAGCTGATAGAGACTGAGCCCAGCATCGATAAGAGCTTCGGCCGCGCGGGCGATGTCGGCACGCTGCGGAAGTTCAACTGTCAGGCCCGACTCGTCGGTACGCTCGACGGCGAAGCCAGCCTGACGAAGGACGGAGGACGCGAGCTGCGGGTGATCGACCTCGATGACGACACGCTCGCGCCGACGGCTTCGAAGATCGACGAGAGTTCCCCCGAAGAGAAGGCGCCCGTGTCCGATAATGCCTACGCGGCTGGCGATCTGCTCGACTTCCGCAAGCAAGTGGCTGGAGAGAAACACGGTGATTCCGTGTTCGGTCGGAAATCCACGTATCAGATCGCGAATCTCGCGAATGCCGACAGGATCCAGCCCATTCGTTGGCTCGTCGAGAATGAGTAGATCAGGTTCCGCGAGGAGGGCCAGCGCAATACCGAGCCGCTGGCGCATTCCGTGGGAGTATGTTTTGACGAGGCGGTGCGCGTCAGTCTCCAACCGAACGATTCGCAGCACGCGCTCGATGCTGGACCGATCCAGACCTATCAGCCCCTGCGTGACCTGCAAGTTCTCGTAACCGGTGAGGTGCGGGTAGAGAGACGGCGACTCGACCATTGCGCCGATTCGGCGAAGCAAAACGCGCCGATTTGAGCGAGTGAGCGTCTCCCCAAAGAGGCGAATCTCGCCGCGATCCGGGCGCGTGAGACCAAGCAGCATGCGAATCGTCGTCGTCTTTCCGGCGCCGTTGGGGCCGAGGAACGCGTAGACGCTGCCACGCGTGACGCAGAGGCTCAAGTCGTCTACTGCGCGCACACCCTCAAAGTGCCGCGTCAATCCAGCAGTCTCGATGGCAAGATCGGTCATTGGTGCGTCCCTGTTGAAGCGTGGATAAGTTCTTTATATCACAAAGTATCCGCGGATAGACTGATTGGGCGGGAAACGCGCAAACCATAGACGTGATCAGTTCATGGGCGTCAGAAAGTTCGTTTTCGCGTCAGGCGTCTGAAATTCATTGCCTTGGGACGAGTATCAAGCACGATTTCTGAACTCTAGACGCTAAGTTAACCCTCCTCGGGCGGTACCCCCCGTGCTTGCTACACTGAGGGTTCAACGGCGCGCATGTCGCTGCGCGACATTTGACAGCATTTTTGAAAGCGCCTCAAGCGCCTCTTACAAAGGAGAAACTCGGCCCAGCCGAGCCGCACATCACATCCCGTGAGGTGCGCGTGAATCGGAAGCATGATCGCAGCAACACAATTGCGCCCAGGCATGGTCGTGAAGTTCAATAACGAACTCCACTCGGTTTTTAGTATGGTGCACCGCACGCCGGGCAACCTCCGCGGGTTCGTCCAGGCTAAGATGCGCAACCTTCGATCCGGTTCGATGATCGAACATCGCTTCTCATCGGAAGACAAGGTGGAGCGGGTCGCCCTCGATGAGCAGGAAATGGAGTACCTCTACGACGACGGCGACTACTTCTACTTCATGAATACCGAGACATTCGATCAGATGCACCTCACACGCGACATCCTTGGTGACGGCGTGCTTTATCTGATTCCTCAACTTCACGTCAATGTTGAATTCTACGAAGGAAAGGCGATCAGCGTTGAGCTGCCGCCCAGCGTTGAAATGACCGTCGTCGAGACCGAGCCCGGCCTAAAGGGCTCGACCGTATCGAACGTCACCAAGCCCGCCAAGATGGAGACCGGCCTCGTTGTCCAGGTGCCCCCTTTCATCAGCCAGGGCGAGCGCATTCGTGTGAGCACTTCCGAAGGCACCTACCAGGAACGCGCCTGACACGTGTCGCCGAGTTCGTTGCATCTCAGAATTCAAGCCTCTTCCTTCAGTTTGAGACGGCTCTTGTTCTCTTCGAGAAACGCGCGTAACTCCTCCGCCGCGCCCAAAAGTCTGAGCCACTGCTCGTAGTACAAGGTCACCGGGAACCGGCCCATTCCGTACACACTGACGGCGCCCTTATCGCTGACCTTGAATGACAGCGCGCCGGCAGTCTTCTTTTTTTCCGCTTGACGCTCTAGTTCGGCAATTCGCGCGAGTAATTCCTCTTTGGTTGGTTCCGCCATGACGCTCCTCGAGTTCCAATTCTACCGACCCCTTCAATGCCGCCGGCCCGGACCGATCAACACAAACCCTGAGCAGGAACCTTCGCCCGCCGCAGAGGCTCTTTCGTAGCGGCCGTAAGGTGCAAAAATACAAATAGAAATGTCACCGGTTTTCTTCGAAGCTAAACTTTTGATTGCTGCTCCATTTCATTGGGGAGCGGCCGCGATGAAGCGATCCAGTATCTTGATCGCAATCTGCCTGAGTCTCGCGGGGCTACCTTCTATTGCTCAACAAAACCCTCCCAGTCGCGGCCGCGACGTCACCAAACTGTATGCCGAAAAATGTGCTGGCTGCCACGGAACGGATCTGGCAGGCGGCTCAGCCTCCAGCCTCGTAGACGGCAGTTGGCGCTACGGCGGCGATGATTCCAGAATTGCCGCGAGTATCCGCGATGGTCATCCCGACGCGGGGATGCCAGCGATGGGGAAGGACTTCGATGCTCCCGAGATCCGCGGGCTTGTCATCTATATTCGCGAGCGGGCCGCCAGCGTCGAGACCGCTCATACGAAATACAATGCTCCGGTCCCGGGTGCGATCGTGCAAAGTGAGAACGCTTCGTTCAAGCTGGAACCCGTGATGGAAACCGGACTGGAGGTGCCTTGGGCCATTGCATTCTTGCCCGATGGCCGCATCTTAGTGACCGAACGGCCAGGCCGCTTGCGCATCATTGAGAACGGCAAGTTACTGCCGGAACCCGTGCGCGGCATTCCCGCCGTTTATGGAGGCGAGGGCGGTCTCCTGGATATTGCGCTGCATCCCGATTACTCTCGTCCGGGGAACGATTGGATTTATCTTTCTTACGGCGACAAAAGTCCTGGCGGCTTGGCAATGACGGCCGTGCTGCGGGGCCGCTTGCGCGATGGCGCCTTGGTCGATCAGCAACAAATTTTCAAGGCTGACGACTCGCTGTATCGAGCCGGCGGACAGCGCTTCGGGTCGCGCCTCTTGTTTGACGGAAAAGGGCATCTTTTCTTCTCGATTGGTGACCGTGCCTGCCCTGGAGACGAGCAAGATCTCTCGCAACCGAATGGGAAAGTGCATCGCTTGAATGACGATGGCAGCATCCCCAAAGACAACCCATTTGTCCACCGGCCTGGAGCCATACCCAGCATCTGGACTTACGGTGATCGTAATCCTCAAGGTCTAACGTTCAGCCCCGTAACGGGAGGTTTGTGGGAGTCCGAACATGGCCCGCGCGGCGGCGATGAACTGAATATTCTCCATCCCGGCCATAACTATGGTTGGCCCGTTATCACTTACGGGATGAATTACGATGGCACGCCGATCACCAATCATTTGGCGCACGACGGCATGGATCAGCCGGTTACCTATTGGGTTCCTTCCATCGCCACCAGCCCACTCACCTTCTATACGGGAAGCCGGTTTCCACAATGGAAGAACAATTTATTCCTCGGTTCATTGGCAGCCCAGGAATTGTTGCGTTTAGTGATTGACGCCGCCAAAGTAGTGCACCAGGAAATCCTTTTCAAAGGCATCGGACGTGTGCGCGATATCGTAAATGGGCCGGACGGCAACCTGTATGTTGTTCTCAACCAACCTGACCGTATCGAACGCATTGTGCCGGCGCCCGGCTTGGCGCCGGGAGAACTCACGTCTCAATCGAAGAAGTGACGATCCTCGTCCGAAAGGTGCGGCTTAGCTGCCGCAATATTAAACGTGACACCCAAGCCGGGCCGGTCCCAAACATCGATAAAGCCATTTTTCATGATCGGGTCCGGCAACCCGTCGATAATCTGATTCCACCAGTCAGGCTGGCCCAACGGATACTCGAAGGCTATGTAGTTTTGCGGCAAAGCGGCCGCCACCTGAACGTGCGCGGCGAGCCCGATCAGTCCGTCGAAAATTCCGTGAGGAGCGATTTGGATGTCGTGGAGATCGGCGTATTCCGCGATCCACTTCATTTCCGCTATTCCGCCGACATCTTCCGGATCGGGACCGATAATGTTGACAGCCTGTTTTTCGATAAGATCTTTGAAATTTTCGCGTAGATAAATCTCTTCCCCGGTGTGAATTGCGATGGAAGTGCTCTGCGTGACCTCACGAAAAACCTCAGCGTTGGGGTAAGGAGTGTAGTCGCCTGTTATCAGATCTTCAAGCCACGTGATGTGAAGCGGTTCCAGCGCTCGCGCAAACGTAATCGCATCCTTCACCGCCCACCCAGGTCCGCAGTCAAGGGCGAGACCGATCTCATCACCGAGCACTTTCTTCATCGCTTCAACGCAGGCGATGACACGTTCGAGGCCGCGTTCCGTCATGAGACCGCGATCCATGTGCGCTGCTCCCGTCCGCGGTTCGTCGTACCACCCGTTCGGCATAGCGTGCATCATCGCCGGGTTATGAAAGCCAATTGCCTGCTTGATTAACGTGAAGCCCTCTTTGGCTTCCTTCATTTTGGCCATATTCTCTGCGTAGTCTTGTGGACTCTGGCCACTCATGGGAAACCGGACTCCTCCGTTGTAGGCGCGGACACGGTCGCGGATTTTCCCGCCGAGCAGTTTATAAACCGGTACTCCAGCTACCTTCCCTGCGATGTCCCAGAGCGCGATCTCGATGGCGCTGACCGCCGCCCCCCAAGGCTTGAACGCACCCAGCCGGCGGATCTTCAGCATCACCCGCTCGATGTTCGTTGGGTCTTCCCCGAGTAAGTAGTCCTTATAAAAAAGCACCATGGGCTTGAGATAAGGCTTGTACGACTCGGCTTCGCCATATCCGGAGACGCCCTGATCCGTGACGATTCGTATGACCGGGCTCTTGCCGATAATTGCGCACCTCAGATCCGTGATTTTGATCGATGTATGCCCGTTCCTCTTTTCGGATATCGGTAAACTGTCCCTTTGCCGAGCCGTAAGCGATGTTGCGGCGGCTACTCCCGAGAGCGATCCAATAACTTCTCTTCGCGTCCAATTTGCCATGACTTCTCCCGTCAAAACATATCTCAAATGAAATATGAGTTCCCGCGCCCACGCGAGACACCGCCCTGTTCCGCTTAATGGCCTACACTAACACTTGCACTCGACAGGAGAATTCGAGACAGTTTTCTAGAAACGGAGTTCCTAACCATCATGAAGAAATTCAGTATTGCCGCATGTAGTGGTGTTGTGTTGTTCTGCGGCCTTTTGTCCGCGCAACAGACCCAACCGTCAAAGCCTTGTCCGCCGGAGGGGTTTAGCGGAGGATTCGGTTACGGCTGTCCACAAAAGCAGTTTGCTAATCCGTCCGATATCTCGGGGATGATGGCGGCACTGCCGGATAAGCCGCTGGCAACACCCCAAAGTCTTCGCCACGTACTCGTATTGTGCAAGGCCGCCGGCTGGGTACATACTTCTATCCCACTAGCGGCGAAGATGGTTGAGTATCTGGGGGACAAGACAGGCGCGTGGATGACGACTATCACTTACGACCCCGCCGCGATCAACGCCGAAAATCTCAAACAATACGATGCCATCTTTCTGGACAGCACCACCGGCCAGTTTCTGGATGACCCCGGCGATGAAGCGGCAACCCAGGCCCGCAGGCAAGCGCTTCTCGATTTCGTCAAGGGAGGAAAGGGTCTGGCTGGTGTTCACGCAGCAACCGATTCCTACCATACGAGCCCGCGCCCCGCGCCCGGCGAAGCAGCAACGGCGCCCACGGGCACTTGGCCGGAATTTAACGAAATGATCGGCGGCTTTTTCAAATTCCACTGGACCTATCCGACTCTGATTCCCGTCAAGATTGACGATCCAGACAGCCCCCTGACTTCTATGTTCCCGACCCGCGGCTATGAAATCGTAGACGAGACCTACACCTTCGCGCAAGATTCGTTCAGCCGCAAGCGCGTTCACGTGCTGACCAGCATCAACTACAAGAAGATGAGCGCGGAAGACAAGGCCAAGGAACCGGCTGCCACGCGCCGCACCGACGGCGATTACGCATTGAGCTACATTCAGCACGTTGGCAATGGCCGCGTGTTTTACGAAGCGCACGGCCACGACGAGAAGGTTTATTACTCGCGGCCATTTGTGGCGCATATGCTTGCCGGGATTCAGTATGCACTCGGCGATCTTAAAGCGGACGATAGCCCGAGCGAAAAATAGAACATGTCTGCATCGTATTGCCGCTCTACACGCTTTTTTAGTCAATCACTTTTGCCGGCAGCCGTACTGGGTGTGTTCTTCCTGTCGCTCGCAGCCGGGATCGCCGCGCAGTCCGTACCGCCCGCGCTCGAGTCTCCCCCTGCACGGCCGCCCCAGACGGGACCACACGGCGAAAAGGTCGCGGGTATGCCGAAGTTTCGCGACCCGGCGCCATATGACATCGATGAGCACGCCGGCTTCAAGCAGATCTTCGATGGTAAGACTTTTGCCGGATGGGATGCCGACCCCAGCATCTGGCGCGTCGACGACGGTCTCATGGTCGGCGAAACCCTCGAGGGCAAGCCAAAGGGCAACAACTACATCGTCTATCGCGGCGACACTACACGCGACTTCGACCTGAAGCTGCAAATGAAGATTGAAAAAGGCGGTGGTGGCGGCATTCAGTACCGAAGCGTGACCGGCCTACCGTGGACACGCCAGCCGCCTCCCGGCCAGCCGCCGTATGATCTCAAGTTCATGATGACTGGCCCGCAGGCAGACTTCTGGTTCCCGGTTAGTGCACGATCTGCCTCGTACACAGGCCAGTGGTACTCCGAAAACACCATGCAGGGAATTCTCGCGTATCGCGGCCAGGTAACGGAGGCGCTGCCCGGCCAGACCAATCGTCTCGTTGCGAATATCGGCGACAAGCAGGCGCTAGGCGGTTATGTCAAAGTTAACGAATGGAACGACTACGAGGTCATCGCGCGCGGCGGCGTGATGATGCACATCATGAATGGCCAGCTGATGGCGGTTTTCATCGACGACAATAAAGACTCAGTCAATAACCAACCGGGACTCATCGGCTTCGAGATCGAAAGCCAACCCTGCAAGATTTCTGTGCGCGATATCTGGCTCCGCAGGTTTGACTAGTCGGTCTCGTGAATGCCGCCCGGCCAAACCGCGCCGTTGTGCACCATCGATGCCATACTGAAAGGGAACTCGATTTAGCTATGGAAGCAATGGCCGGCAAACAGCACGCCCACGAGTTAATCGACCAGCTGGATTCTTCGCTGATCACAACTGCTGTGCGCTTCCTGGAGTTCATCGCCATGGACCCCGTCGCGAGGTCTATTGCAACCGCTCCAGTTGACGACGAACCTCTGACCGAAGAAGAAGACCAGGCGCTTGACCGCGCTGAGGCGTGGCTCAATCAGAACGACGGAAAAGGCATTTCCCACGAAGACATCTTGGCCGAGTTCGGCCTGAACGTCAAAGACTTCCCGCTCAAGTAACATGGCGCTTCATATCGACTGGACCGATGAGGCCCGTGCCGATATTCGCGCCCAGGACCGTGGTGCCGCAATGCGCATCTTTGAAGGACTACACCGCTACGCGCTCACCGGGGAAGGAGATGTGAAAAAGCTACAAGGCAAACACGCCGGTAAGCTCCGCCTTCGGCTCGGCGATTACCGCGTCTTTTTCCGGCCCGATGGCCAGATCCTCCGCATTCTTGCCGTCAAGAATCGCAAACAAGCCTACCGCTAAAAGAATCGACGAGTTCCCATATGGGAACCGCACGCTAGCTCTTCACCTGCAGCTTGACGCGTTTCAAGGACATCGACGCTTCTGCTCGAGGTATTCAAAATTCGATTGAGCTTCTTCTAGCTTTCGCAGGTGCAGGGTTTCTTGACCGGAACAGGTTTCGAAGCTGCCCACTATTTCCGTCTGCATGTCGCGCATCTTTTCAAGGAGGCGCCTTTCCATACCTTCCAAGTACGTCCTCAGTTCTTCATCCATTTAGTTGTCGAGACCCAAATCCATCGTAACGTTCCCTCGACCATGCATCCTCACTGTAATGGAAAGGGTATGCCACGCCAGCTAAATATCGGAGGATTCGCCCATCCCGCAACAAACGGCCTTACTCAACGCGCAGCGCTTCCATCGGCGAAATCGAGCTTGCCCGGAGCGCGGGAATCAAGGACGCCAGCAACGCGGATAACCCCAGCGTCACAACGGCTATCAACGTCACTTCGGGATTGTATGGGTTCATGCCGTAAAGCTGATTTCCCAGAAATCGTCCCGCGGCGAACGTCAACGGCAACCCAATTAGCAGTCCAACGACGATCAGTACAAATGCCCCGCGAACTACCAGACCGACAACGTCGCCGCGATCCGCGCCCAGCGCCATACGCACTCCTATCTCGCCGGTGCGGCGTCCGGCATTGTAAGCGGTAACTCCGTACAGCCCGATCGAAGACAAGACCAGCGAAAGAGCTCCGAAAAACGAGGTCAGGCGCGCAATCAGCCGCTGCTGCCTGAACTGACCACCTACCTGCTCTTCGAGAGTGCGAATCGAAATGACCGGCAGATTGGGATCGACCGAAGCCAGGGCTTGGCGTACCTGTGCGAACGACAGGCTGGCTCCGGGCCTGATCGCAACGACGATGTCGCGCATCAAATGCGAGCCCGGACTCGCCTCGGTCGCTTCGGGCGTAGGCAGAAAGTCGTGCTGTGCTTCCGGCAGAAAAAAGAACGCACTAACCGGCTTGCCGAGATCCATGCTTAGATAGACGGCGTCTTTGGTAATGCCCACAATCTCGTATTCGCGCTCTGATCCGATACCGTGCTGGCCAAAATGCCTTCCGATCGGATCTTCATTTTTGAAAAACTTCCGCGCGAACGCTTCGCTGATCACCGCCACGTGGCGCGATGTTGCCGTATCTTGCTCGGTAATGCCGCGTCCCCTCAGAATCGGAGTGGCGATAATGTCAAAGTATCCAGCCGTAACTCGATCCCAAAAAGCCATATCGTCATCGTTCGGCCCGGGAGATGGATGCCCATCCACCCTGATACCACTGCCCCAATTGTTGCCACCGAGTGGGGAATATATGCAGAGAGCCACTCCCGACACACCGGGAATACTCGATAGCGAATCCTGTATCCGCCGGTAAAGCGGGGTGAGTCGGTCTCCTCCATAGCCGGCAAGCATTGGATTGATGTTCGCCACAATGCGCCGTTCCTGATCGAATCCAAAATTTTGATTTTCCAGGCGGTGCAAGGCGGCCGTGAGCAGCCCTGATACCGATAACAACACCAGTGCCAGCGCGGCCTGGAACACGACCAATGTCTTTCGCGGCAGTGAGCCTGTGCGTGCAGTCGAGCGGCTGGCTCCGCGAAGGGCTTCAATCGGATCAACCCGTGTGGCCATCCATGCCGGACCGATGCCAAAGGCAAGTCCAGTGATCAACGAAAGCCCGAAGGCGAACAGCAGTACTGGTGTGGAAGGCGATGCACTGATGGGCACTCCCGCCATGCCGCCCCTCTGTGGGAATGCGAAATGCAATATCAGACTCGTGCCGGCAAATGCGATCGCCAGACCCGCCACGCCACCCAGCAACGAAAGCAAAATGCTTTCGGTAAGGGCCTGTTTAACCAGCCGAGATGGCCGGGCCCCCAGCGCCATGCTCAACGATATCTGCCGCCGCCGCTCCATGCCGCGAACCAGCATCAGATTCGCCACGTTGGCGCAAACGATCAGCAGCACGAACGCCGAAACCATCATCAGGATTCGCAGCCAGTGTTCATACTCCTCGCGCATAGCCGTGATGCCGGCGCCCCCCGGCCTCAGGAACAGGGTCTGTTTGGGAAATTTCGCGCGATCGTTCGCAGTCATCTCTCCCCAATGTGACCTTAGCCATCGCTTGAGTTCCACGCGCATTTCGGCCTCAATCGACGCGGCCCGCGCGCCTGGCCGGATTCGGCCGATCAACTCCAACCAATAATTGTCGGGTTTATACAGATCGGTATCGGATAACGCAAATGGTTCGGTGTTCAGCGGCAGAAAAAAATCGGGCGGAGTGTTGCGCAAACTGTCGCCAAAGAAACCCGGCGGCGCGATTCCCACCACGGTAAATGGCTTGTCGTCCAGATTGAAGACCGCGCCGATGACGGACGGATCTGATCCATACCGGTCCTGCCATAACCGATAGCTCATCACCGCGACCGCTTGAGCCTCGGCTCGATCGTCGCTTCCGCTGAACACCCGTCCGGCATACGCCCTGATGCCGAACATCGCAAAGTAATTGCCGGAGACGAACTCGCCTGGATAGCTTTGGGCCGCCTCCGCCCTGCCTGCCCGACGCACGCCAAACAACTGGTTCGATGCCTGGAACGCCGCCAATTCCGAAAAATCTTTGGTGTAGTCTCTGAAGTGTTTATACAAGTCATAGGAGACCAGAGAATACTCTTTGTATTGGCTATATCCACCCCAGTAGCAGCAGCGCGCTTCTTTCCCCAGCTTGTACAATTCATTCGGATTCGCCACCGCCAGCGATTTCATCAGGACGGCGTAGACCAAAGTAAAAATGGAAGTGGTCGCGCCAATGCCCAGCGCCAGCGTCAGCACCGTAGTGATGGTGAACGCCGGAGCATTTCGCAGACGTCGCAATCCCTGTCGGATATCCTGCAGCAGAGTTTCCATGAATGGCAGTCCTTTCTGGTCCCGATAACCTTCCCTCACTGATTCCACCGCTCCGAACTTCAGCACCGCTTGACGCCGCGCCTCGACAGACGATAAACCAGCCCGAACGTTTTCGGCAGTTTGCAGCGCGAGATGTTCTTCAATCTCAGCCCGCAATCGCTGATCGTCTCGCTGCGTTGTCGCCCAGGAACTCAGCCGCTTGAAGAACCGCCTTATTGTTCTCATTTGAGGGCTTCTTATTTCAGATCCTCTGCTTTCACCGCGAAGAAGCGCCCGATGATCGCCGCAGTCTGTTCCCAGCCTCGCGTCTCGGCCTGTAATCGTTTGCGCCCGTCGCGGGTCAGCCGGTAGAAGCGCGCCTTGCGGTTATTCTCGGAAGCGCCCCATTCGGAGGCGATAGAACCTTCCTGCTCCAGCTTCAATAGGACCGGATAGAGCGTGCCTTGATTGACGGTGAGAAGATCCCCGCTAATCTGCTCGATGCGCCGGGCGACACCGTAGCCGTGCAGCGGTCCGAGCACATCTAGCGTTTTCAAAACCATCAACGCCAGCGTGCCCTGCAGGACGTCCGTTTTCTCTTTCATCTAGTCTATTGGGTTCCCAATAGGAAGCATGACATACGCCTATTGGGAAAGCAACAGGTCTGTTACTCTACGCGCAATGCTTCCACAGGCGAAATCGAGCTTGCCCGGAGCGCTGGAATCAAGGACGCCAGCAATGCCGATAGTCCCAGCGTCACAACGGCTATTAACGTCACCACGGGATTATATGGATTCATGCCATAAAGCTGATTGCCCAGGAATCGTCCCGCGGCGAACGTCAACGGCAACCCAATTAGCAGTCCAAAAACAATCAGTCCAAATGCGCCGCGAAGTACCAGCCCGACAACATCGCCGCGATCCGCACCGAGTGCTATCCGCACGCCAATCTCGCTGGTGCGGCGTCCGGCATTGTAGGCAGTAGCTCCATATAGCCCGATGGACGCTAGGACGAGCGAAAGAACTCCGAAAAACGAAGTGAGTCGCGCAATCAGCCGCTGCTGTCTGAACTGACCATCTACTTGCTCTTTTAGACTGCGAATCGAAATAACCGGCAGATTCGGATCGACAGAAGCCAGCGCTTGGCGCAGCCGCGTTTCGGACAAGTAAACGCTCGGCCTGGTCACAATGACAACGTCGCTGAGGAAATGCGAACTCGGAGCACTCTCCATGAGCCCGGCGCCAGGAGAGAGGTCATGCTGCATTTCCGGCAGAGAAAAGAACGGCCTAACCGGCGCGTCGAGGCCGAAAGTCAGATAGCGGGCGTCCTTGGCGATGCCCACAATTTCGTAGTCGCGCTGAGAGTCGATATTCCCGCGGCCGAAGTGTTTTCCAATCGGATCTTCATTCTTGAAGAACTTGCGGGCAAACGCTTCATTGATGACGGCCACGTGACGCGAAGCCGCGGTGTCCTGCTCCGAAATGCCGCGTCCTCTGACGATTGGATTTCCGATGACGTCAAAATATCCGGCTGTGACTCGATTCCAAAAAGCAAGATTGTCAGCGTTGGGTCCGGGAGCGGGATGTCCATCCACCCAGACGCCAGCGCCCCAAGCGTTGCCGCTTAGCGGTGAATATGTGCAGAGCGCTACTCCGGAAACGCCGGGAATCTCGACGAGCGAATCGTGTATGCGTCCATAAAGCGGCGTGACCTGATCATACCGGTAGCCCGCAAGTCTTGGATTCATGTTTGCCACGATCCGCCGGTCCCGATCGAATCCGAAATCCTGATGCTCCAGCCGATGCAGCGCGGTTGCGAGCAGTCCTGACGTCGTTAGCAAAGCGAGCGAGAGCGCAGCCTGCAAGACCACAAGTGCTTTGCGCGGCAGAGATCTGGTGCGGACAGTCGAGCGGCTGGCGCCGCGAAGCGCCTCAATCGGATCCACGCGCGTCGCCATCCATGCGGGAGCAATGCCAAACGCAAGCCCGGTAATCACAGAGACGCCGAAGGCAAACAGCAGCACCGCCATGGATGGCGACGCGCTGATGGGTATGCCTGCCATGCCGCCGGCCGGAGGAAATGCAAAATGCAAAATAACGCGCGTGCCTGCGAATGCAATCGCCAGACCCGCCATGCCACCTAGCAGCGAGAGCAAAATACTTTCGGTAAGGGCCTGCTTCACCAGCCGCGATGGCTTCGCTCCCAGCGCCATGCTCAACGATATCTGGCGGCGTCGCTCCATGCCACGAACGAGCAGGAGATTGGCGACGTTGGCGCAGACGATGAGCAGCACAAATCCCGAAACCATCATCAGGATCTGGAGCCAGTGTTCATACTCCTCGCGCATGCTGGTGATGCCGGCGCCTCCCGGGCTTAGAAATAGGGTCTGGCTGGGAAAATTCGCGCGATCGTTGGCGCTCATCTCACCCCAATGCGAACGCAGCCATTGCTTCAGCTCCACCCGCATTTCAGCCTCTATGAAACCAGGCGTTGCTCCCGGCTGGATTCGGCCGATCAAGTCTAACCAGTGGGTGTCCACCTTGTTCAAATCCGCATCGGCCTCCACAAGCGGTTCAGTGTTCAACGGCACAAAGAAATCAGGCGGAGTGTCCCGTAAAGTGTCGCCAAAAAAACCAGGCGGCGTAACTCCCACTACGGTAAATGGCTTGTCATCCAGATTGAAGACCGCGCCGATGACGGACGGATCCGATCCATACTCCCGCTGCCATAGGCGATAGCTCATCACCGCGACAGGCGCAGCGTTCGGTTGATCGTCGCTGGCTGTAAGCACTCGTCCTGCATACGCCCTTATCCCGAACATCGCGAAGTAATTACCGGAAACGAACTCTCCTGGATAGCTTTGCGCCGCTTCCGCCCGGCCTGCCCGCCGGATACCGAATAATGGCTCAACGGCCGGGAACGCCGCCAATTCCACGAAGCCTTTAGTGTTGTCTCTTAAATATTTGTACAACTCGTACGAAACCAGGGAAAATTCTTTCTCTTGGCTATACCCACCCTCGTAGCAGCAGCGTGCTTCTTTCCCCAGCTTGTACAATTCATGCGGATTCGCGACCGCCAGCGATTTCATCATGACCGCGTAGACCAGAGTAAAAATCGAAGTGGTTGCGCCAATTCCCAGCGCCAGTGTCAGAACCGTGGTGATGGTGAACGCCGGGGCATTTCGCAGCCTCCGCAATCCGTGGCGGATATCCTGCACCAGAGTTTCCATAAGTGGCAATCCTTTCTGCGCTCGATAGCTTTCTCTGACTGCTTCCACCGCTCCGAACTTCAAAACGGCCTGGCGCCGCGCCTCAATAGGCGATAAACCAGCCCGAACATTTTCGTCAGTCTGGAGAGCTAGATGCTCTTCAATTTCCGCCCGCAATCGCTCTTCGTCTCGCTGCGTCGTCGCCCAGGAAATCAGCCGCCTGAAGAATCGCCTGATTGTTCTCATTTCACAGCCTTTTCATTTCAGGTTCTATTGGGTTCCCAATAGGAAAGCATGACACACGTCCATTGGGAAAGCAACAGGTCTGCGCCGGGACTTGCGCTGCCATCGGAATCGCTTGTAATCAAGACCGAAAAGCGCAAAGGGCGCGGCGTGCCGCCAAGGCAATATCAGGAACTCGGGCGGCCACGTTGTGTCCGCCTTGCGCGTGTTCCTTAGAAGATACAATCTGAGTGAGATTGCAAATCCGAATCGCACGGATGAATCTGCCCAATTCACTCACGCTGGTCCGTATTTTCTTGGTGCCTCTCCTGGTCGCGGCCCTGGTGCAGCACAATTTCCACATCCGAATCGGCGGCACGCTGCTGGTCGCGGACGACTTTTTTGCTCTCGTCGTCTTCCTGGCGGCGGCGCTCACTGATCTGCTGGACGGCTATCTCGCACGGCGGTGGAAACAGGTGACCACCGTCGGCACGCTGCTTGATCCCGTGGCGGATAAGCTGCTCATCTCGGCGGCCTTGATTTCGCTGGTCGAGATTCGCCTTCTGCCCGGTTGGATGGCCATTCTGATCATCAGCCGTGAATTCGCCGTAACGGGGCTGCGCAGCATCGCCGCAGCCGAAGGCTACACCATCAAGGCGGGCGAACTCGGCAAAACGAAAATGGTGTTCCAAGTTCTGGGCATAACACTTGTCATGCTTTCGATCCGTTGGCCCGCGCTGCGCCAGTATTCCCTAATCGCAATGTGGGTGATGGTGATCTTTGGATTAGCTTCCGCAGTCGATTACTTTCACAAATTCTGGCGTAAAGTCGACCTGAGTATTAAGCAGCGGCGGCGGAACGAACTGATCTTGATGGAACGGCAGAAACGTAAACTGGAACACGCGCACCGCAAGGCGGAGCGCGAAACCGCCAGGGCTATTCGACGGTCCTCCTGAAAGCGCAAAGGGCACGGCTACGCGCCGCCAGTCAATACAGGAACTCGCCCGCCCTTCGGGTGGCGTGCTCAACACCGGGTCCGTTTTGCGCGTGTTCCTTGAAGGAGGCGAGCCTGAAGCTGCTTAAGGATGCACGGTCTGCTGGCTGGACAATTTCATAATTATCCTTCGTGAAGACCACCGTGCGAACTTGACCTTTGGGGCCTAACGGTCCAATCTGCTTGCCATTGAAAACCACCTCGACACCACCGGCATTCCCGGTTCTTATAAGCGCCGATTTGCGGCTTTCCAGGATTTTGCTTTGATCCACTTGCAGAACACCGCTGTAGATCTGTTTGCCATCGGACACGATAGAAAGCCAGGTCCTCTCAAGTGCCGAAACTTCGATTCGGAAGCCCGCCTCAGTGTCTGAAGGGCTCGGGTCGGGTGTTAGCTGCGCGGATGTCTGAGGAATCGCTGAAGGTGCTGTTTGAGCGGATGCGGGAGGTACTGCTTGCGGAGGGGCCGGGGGAACTGCTTGAGACGTTGTTTGGGTGCTAGTGGCGGGGCGGGAGACCGCAGCCGGCGGTGCACTTTGCTTCGCATCTGCCGCGCGAGCTGTCCAACTAGCCGCTACATGGCTAACGAAACCTTCCAGGGAACTGATCTTTGAAGCGCCATCGCCGTCATGCCAGAAGGCATACACGAGGGAGCAGCCAGCCAATACAGATACCAACGATGCAACCGAAGAAACCCATCGAAGATTGAATTTCCGGGCCGGCCGCAATCCAGACACCCGCGGCAAAGGTGTGCCGGGCTCGCCAGGAATTAAAGGCCGGGGCATGCTGCTCACCGACTGTTCCACCGCCGACGAAACCGTCGAAAAATCTAATCCGAGCCGATCGGCGAATTGTCGGACGAAGCTCCTGTAAAAGAACGCTGAACTGATCTCTTTGAGTTCGTCTCGCTCGATGGCATCGAGGTTTTTAACGGATATTCGAGTGCTTGCGCTCACCTGTTCCAGCGTGAGTAATTGGCGCAGACGCTCTTCCCGGAGTGTTTGTCCTACTGACTCCATAAAGTTCCCGAACTGCAAATGCTCTCTTTTGGGGGTACCGTTATAATACAACAGTCCCCTGCATTGGCCTAGTTCTCCTGCTAGGTAGTATTTCCTGCATCACATTTTTCTCAAATATTTTTTACTCTCATGAATTTCCGAATGTCCGCTCTAGAAATGCTGAATCTCTCGGTGATTTCCCTTACCCTATTACGGATCGGGAATGCCGCGCAACTTCCAGACCGGTTTTCGGGCGCGGCTGCCCTTGAGGCGACCCGTCAGGCAACAGCTTTCGGCGAAAGATATTCCGGATCAGATGCCAACGCCAAACTGCGGGAGTGGATCGTGTCTGAAATCAAGCCTTTGCCTGGCGAAATCTCACTCGATTCCTTCACTGGACAAACGCCCACTGGTCCCATCCCGATGACCAACATCATCGTGTCGTTTCCAGGTAGCTCGGGACAGGCGATCGCGGTGACAGGACACTTCGATACAAAACATATCCCGATGGTGCATTTCGTGGGGGCGAACGATGCTGGTTCTTCTACGGGATTTCTGATCGAATTCGCGCGCGTTGTCGCGAAAATAAAACATCCGGATACCATTTATATTGTATTTTTCGACGGCGAAGAAGACCTCGTAAATTGGACCGCCACGGACAGCGTCTACGGCAGCCGTCACTTGGCGGCGAAATGGGGTGGTGACGGAACGCTTTCAAAGCTAAGATACTTGATCAACATTGATATGATTGGGGACAAGCAGTTGGACTTGGCCAACGACGACAACTCCTCTTCGGAGCTGCGTGTCTTGTTTGGTAAAATCGCTGCAAAGCAAGGCAATTCCAAGTACTTCCGTACCGATCACATGGCCATTGATGACGACCATAAGCCCTTCGCCGACGCCGGCGTAAACGTGATCGATGTGATCGACCTTGATTACGGTCCCAATAACGCTTATTGGCACACAGCACAAGACACCATGGACAAGTTGAGCGCGCACAGCCTTCAGGTGGTGGGCGATGTCGTGCTGGAATCCGTGCGCGAACTCGAACAGACGAACTCAAGCAGATAGGACAAAACTGATGACAAACCGTAGAGATGCAATGGGCGCAATGCTGATGATGTTGGCGGGAGAAGCTGGTGCGAGTGGTGACGGGGTGAAGGCCGGTTGGCCGGACGCGGTTTTCACCATCAAAGGGTCAAAAACCACGCACGCCAGTTTTGGAGACACCACGGTCTATTTCGAAGGCAAAACCGGCCAGTTGAAAGATATGACCGCGGGGAGCCTGGTGCTTCTTCCCGGCCAGGAGCCGCATCCGCCTCACCAGCACCCCGAAGAAGAATTCGTGTTAATCGGGGAAGGCGCCGGCGAAATTCTGGTGCATGGCGAGACCACTCAGGTTGGACCCGGATCGCTGATGTATTGCGAAGGAAACCGGTTGCACGGGATCAAGAACACCGGGACAGTTCCGATGCGGTTCTACTTTTTTAAGTGGATAGCGTAGGCCCCTTTCCTGAGGAGAAAATAGATCGGGATGCCGACCCCGACGATCATCAGACCAGGCCAGGTGGTTGCGGCGCGATAAGTGAACAAGCAGACGACGATCGTCAACGCTCCCGCAATGTAGAAAAGAGGGAGCCACGGGTAGGCGACAGTCCGATACGGGCGCTCGGCGTCCGGGCGTTTGAAGCGCAGACGGATAACTCCGGCAATGGTCAATATGTAAAAAATGAGCGCGGCGGAGATGACGTAGTTCAAAAGATTGCTGTAAAGGTTTCCGTATTGGCCCGTCGCCGGATCGTAGGTTCTGGGCAATACAAGGAAAACGGACCAGACGCCTTGCATCAGCAATGCGAAGCCGGGTACGTGCGCTTTGTTGAGCCGTGAGGCGCCAGGAAGGAAAAGACGGTCACACGCCATCGCGTAGAAAGCGCGCGCGCCGGCAAGAGTGAGTGCGTTCACCGTCCCCATGGTGGAGCAGATGATCACGGCCGCCATCGCCAGGCCACCGATTGTGGGAAAGAGTTTCTCCATCATGAGGCTGCCGACGCGATCGGACGGGGCGTTTTGAATGTCTGTAAACGGCAAGACCTGCAAATAAGCGAGATTCGCCAGAACATACATGAGAATGACCGCGGCGGTGCCCAGTCCGAGACATAAGGGAAGGGTACGGCGGGCATCGCGAACTTCGCCTCCCGCGAACGTGATGTCGTGCCAGGAATCGGCCGAGAATAGCGCTCCGGTTTGGGAGACGCAGATAACGATCAATAGCCCCAACGGCGTCGCCACGTCAAACGCTTCTTTCGTCACATGAGAACTAGTCGACCAGAAGTGAGAAAAGTTGGCCTGGATGGCCGCGGCGTTTCGCCCGATGGTGAAACCGAGCACGATTAACCCAAGCAACGCAGCCGTCTTGATCAGCGTGAAAAAATTCTGTACGAAT
Organism: Bryobacteraceae bacterium; assembly: GCA_036269625.1. Taxonomy (GTDB): domain Bacteria; phylum Acidobacteriota; class Terriglobia; order Bryobacterales; family Bryobacteraceae; genus Bog-105. Next base: position 36,071 of record DATBEF010000028.1, read on the forward strand.
TTGCCGTATTGGAGTCCACGAGAATTTGTGAAGCCAATCAAAGCAATGACGAAGACCGCAACGGCTTGCGTGGTGGATAGCGAAACCGCATAGTGCTCGGAGAGACGGAATGGTCCCCAAATGTAATTGTTTTCCGAGATGAACGGGAAAAGAACGCCGGCGAAGCGAGCACAGGCAATGGCAACGGCGGCGATGGTGCCGGTTTGGATAACGGTGAATAGAGTCCAGCCGTAAAGAAATCCCCATAGCGGAGAGTAGGCTTCGCGGAGATAGACGTACATCCCTCCAGCGCCCGGCATCATAGCCGCGAGTTCTCCGTAACAGAGGGCGCCCGTGATAGTGAGAGCGCCCGCGAAGATCCACGACACCACAAGCCAACCAGGGCCGCCGATTTCGCGGCCCATTTCGGCGGGAACGATGAAAATACCCGAGCCGATCATGACACCAACGACGATCATCGTGGAATCGAACAGGCTGAGCCCGCGGACGAACGTCTGCTTCGATTCGCCCGTATGTTGCGTTGCCGGTAAGTCCGGCTGAGCTTGCATATTGTCTTCAATGATCGCAGAGTAAAAGTTTCAGCAATAGTCGATTACGATGGGAACTTGGAATCCCCACGCGTGATGGATAACCGTTTCTCTAAAGCGCGGGTCATTGATTCTCATACCGGTGGTGAACCGACCCGGGTCGTTATGGCGGGTGGACCGGAACTGGGCAACGGACCTTTATCAGAGCGCGTGCAGCGTTTTCGTAAGGAGTTTGACTGGTTTCGTTCCGGGATAGTAAATGAGCCGCGTGGGTCCGACATCACGGTAGGCGCACTCCTTTGTGAGCCGGTAGATCCGTCCTGCACTGCGGGCGTAATCTTCTTCAACAACGTGGGATATCTCGGAATGTGCGGCCATGGCACTATCGGTCTGTTGGTGACGCTCGCTTATGCGGGACGAATTGCACCCGGAGAGCATCGCATCGAAACGCCCGTCGGGACCGTAACCGCCGTGCTGCATGAGAGCGGCGAGGTCACGGTGAACAACATCCTCAGTTATCGCAGCGCAACCAATGTCGCAGTGGATGTTCCCGGATATGGCGTCGTTCGCGGCGACATCGCGTGGGGCGGCAACTGGTTTTTCCTGGTTCAGGACCACCGGATGCAGGTTGCGCTCAGCAATGTTGAGGCTCTGACCGATTTCGCATGGCGTATTCGTCAATCGCTGAACCGTGAGGCCATTACCGGCGCGGACGGAAACGAGATCGACCATATCGAGCTATTTGCTCCCTCGGACAAACCGGGCGTGAATAGCAAAAACTTCGTTCTGTGCCCGGGAAAAGCCTTCGACAGGTCCCCTTGCGGCACGGGCACCAGCGCAAAATTGGCTTGTCTCTATGCCGACGGAAAGCTAGCGCCAGGACAAATGTGGCGCCAGGAAAGTATCGTCGGCAGCATTTTCGAAGGCAGTATTCGGGTGCATGACGGGCACGTCTACCCCAGCATCAAAGGGTCTGCTTTCGTGACTTCGGAATCCGATTTGGTCTTCGATTCGCGGGACCCGTTCTGCATGGGCATCTCGGCGTGAGTTCCCAAGTCTACGATGCGATCGTGATAGGCGCTGGCATCGTCGGCGCCGCTTGTGCCGAAAGCTTGTCGCGGGAAGGCCTGCGTGTGGCGATTGTCGAGCGCGATCTGGTGGGCGGCGGCGCAACGGCGGCCGGAATGGGCCACATCGTTGTCATGGACGATTCCGAAGCGCAGTTCGCTTTGACCCGCTACTCCCAGCAGCTTTGGAAGGAAATGCGCGCCGAGTTGCCCCCTGATGTGGAATACCAGCAGTGCGGAACTCTATGGATTGCCGCCGATGAAGAAGAAATGGCGGAGGTGCTTCGGAAGCGCGAATATTACACGCAGCACGATGTCCCTGTATCGGTTATCGACGGCGATACGCTCGCCGATCTTGAGCCGAATCTGCGCAAGGGAATGGCTGGCGCTCTCCTGGTTCCTGAAGATGCCGTCGTTTACCCGCCTTGCGCCGCTCGCTTCCTGTTCGAACGTAGTCAACGGCGCGGCGCGGAAGCTTTTCTAGGCCTAACCGTGCAACAGATCGATGATGGCTCGGTACAGCTAAGTGACGGAACGCGTCTTTGCGCAGCCGTCATCGTCAGTGCCACGGGAGCATCGGCGCCGAAGTTGACCCCAGGCCTTGACATCAAAATGCGGAAGGGCCATCTCGTCATCACGGACCGCCATCCGGATTTCGTTCGCCATCAACTCGTCGAACTGGGTTATCTAAAAAGCGCGCACTCGTTGACCAGCGACTCTGTCGCCTTCAATGTCCAGCCTCGCAGTACCGGGCAGATTCTCATCGGCTCCTCTCGCCAGTACGGAATCGAATACAAACAGGTGGATGACCTTATTCTCAGCCGCATGCTTCAGCGCGCGCTCGAATATATGCCCGGGCTTGATAAAACTTCCGCCATCCGAACCTGGACGGGCTTCCGCGCCGCAACGCCAGACAAACTTCCTCTCATCGGACGTTGGCCGGAGAACCAAAGCCTGTTGCTGGCAACCGGACATGAAGGTCTCGGAATCACCACTTCTTTAGGAACTGCCGCTCTTATAGCCGATCAAGTAATGGGCAGAACGCCTGCCATTCCGATTGAGCCTTACACGCCCGCACGAGCCTTCGCCCCCGCCCATGCTTGACCAACTCACGTTAACGGTGAACGGCAAAGCGGTTTCGGCGCCAATCGGTTCATCGGTTGCAATCGCGGTCGCTCTTGCGGGAGATATTTGCCGCTACTCCATAACTGGTCAACCGCGCGCGCCTCTTTGTGGCATGGGCATCTGCTTGGAGTGCCGAGTGACCATCGACGGCGAGCCGCATTGTCGAAGTTGTCAAATTCTCTGCACACCCGGCATGGACGTCCGAACCAGTGACTGAGAAGACCCTCAAGCACTTCGAGGTTTTGGTTGTGGGCGCCGGGCCTGCTGGTCTGGCCACTGCGGCATCAGCGGCAAATGCCGGTGCGAACGTAGGAGTTCTTGACGACAATCCCGATGTTGGAGGACAGATCTGGCGCAATGAACGATCGCGACGCAATTCCGAGACATCAAAGTGGGCAACTAAGCTGAGCGCCGGGAAAGCAGAAGTCCTTTGCGGCACTACTGTCGTACATCATGACCTCAAATCGCAAACGATATTTGCCGAGCAATGCGATGGCCTGTTTGAAGTTGGCTTCTCAAAGCTGATCATCGCGACGGGAGCACGTGAGCGCTTTCTGCCTTTTCCGGGCTGGACTCTTCCGAACGTGATGGCCGCGGGCGGTCTGCAGGCGATGGTGAAGTCGGGCCTTCCGATTGCAGGCAAACGCGTCGTCTTGGCAGGTACCGGTCCGCTGCTGCTCGCGGTAGCAGCTTATCTCCGGAAGCATGGCGCGAACGTTCTGGTAATTTGCGAGCAGACCTCCCGGAATGCGCTTATTGGTTTTGCTGCAAGCTTGTTTCGCCAACCAGGAAAATTGGCGGAGGCGCTAGCGATCGAGCGTGAGATTCGCCCCATTCCTTTTTGGTCCAACAGTTGGCCGGTCCGCGCGTTGGGCAATGAGAAACTGAATGGCGTTATTCTCTCCCGCAGTGGCAAATTAAACGAACTTGCTTGCGACTATCTTGCCTGCGGTTTTCATCTCGTACCGAATATCGAACTGGCCTCCTTGCTTGGTTGCCGTCTCAAGAACGGGTATGTCGAGGTAGATCAGTTGCAGCAGACATCCGTACCCGATGTGTTTTGCGCGGGCGAGCCGACGGGAATCGGAGGACTTGAGATTTCGCTGATCGAGGGACAAATCGCTGGGCTCGCAGCCACGGGCAAAGCCGGCCATACTCAGGATCTGCGGCGAAAATGGCAGAGATCGCAAAGCTTCGCCAAAAACCTCGAGAGGGCTTTCAGACTGAGGCCTGAATTGAAGGCTCTCCCCGACAGGGACACCATCGTATGCCGGTGCGAAGACGTGACACATGGCCGCTTGGCTCAATATAAGTCCTGGCGCGACGCCAAGAATCAAACACGTTGTGGCATGGGGCCGTGTCAGGGACGCGTATGCGGTCCTGCAACGCAATTCCTTTATGGCTGGCAGCAGGAGTCGATTCGGCCGCCTATTTTGCCGGTAAGACTTCAAAATCTTGCCGGGATGGTAAGCGCACAGAGCAAGAGTACAGGAGAATTTCAATGATCTGGAAAGGTGTGATGCCCGCCATCACAACCAGCTTCGACCAAGACTACAAGCTGGACCACGAGTTTATAAAAGAACACTGCCGCTGGCTGCTTGAGAACGGGTGTGCTGGCATTGTGGCCTTGGGCTCTCTAGGAGAGGGAGCAACGCTATCCTTCGACGAAAAATGCCAGGTCCTACGGACGTGTCGCGATGCAGTTCGCGGCGGCGCTCCTCTGGTCGCTGCCATCTCGGCACTTTCAACCCAAGAAGCTGTCGCGCTTGCGAAAGCTGCTGCCGACCTCGGGTGCGACGGCCTCATGGTCCTCCCGCCATATGTCTACCGTGGAGACTGGCGCGAGATGAAAACGCATGTTACAGCCGTTTTCAAAGCGACATCGCTCTCCGTGATGCTCTACAACAACCCCGTGGCATATGGAACCGACTTTACGCCGGAGCAGATTCAGGAGCTCGCGGAGGAGCATCACAATTTCCATGCAGTCAAGGAATCAAGTGCTGATGTGCGGAGAGTTTGTGGGATTCGCGCTCTGCTCGGAGATCGTCTGGAGATCTTAGTCGGCGTCGACGACGCCATTGTGGAAGCGCTCGGCGTCGGGGCCAGCGGCTGGATCGCCGGTCTTGCGAACGCGCTACCTCGCGAGTCTGTCGAGCTGTTCAATCTAGCCGCAAACGGCCAGCGCAAAGAAGCCTTTGAACTCTACCGTTGGTTCCTGCCACTGCTTCGTTTCGACACGGTCATTAAGTTTGTCCAATTGATCAAGCTGGTTCAGGCCGAGGTCGGGATGGGTAACGCGCGCGTTCGTCCCCCGCGTCTGGAACTGGTTGGAGCGGAATTAGAGAACGTGAACGCGGTTATTCGCCAGGCGCTGACAACGCGGCCGGAGCAGTACATGACCGCGTCCTTCTCTAGATCGAAGTAGCTATGCGCTGTATCTCCCGGTTCTTGTTAGCGTGCATCCTGGCGTGCCTTCCGCACGGCCGGGCACAGGATGCCGGTAACCCGACATCAAGCGAAGCGGTCGACCAATCAAACAGTCCGCTGCGTCCTCTTATTGAGCGATTTACGCACGATCGCGCGGATCTCACCCGGTATTACAACATCCATGCAGCCCAGGACCGGCGCGAGCGCTTCCGGCACTTCTATCGAGAATGGGAAGCTCGCTTGGCGGGCCTGGATTTTGATGCCATGAATCAGGATGGTGAGATCGATTATGTCTTGTTTCACAATTTTCTCGATCATGCATTGAAGCAGCTCGATTTCAATGCGCGTCAAGATGCTGATTCGGCGCCTTACGTTCCCTTCGCGGCAATCATTATTGGCCTTGAGGAATCGCGCCGCAATGGGCATCCAGTCGATTCCCAGGCAAGCGCCGCCACGCTCTCGCAGTTACAACATCAGATTGAAGCCTTGCAAAAGGACTTGGCTAAGCCGCCGTCGAAGACAGATACCGCCTCCATTCAGAAACAGAAAATCGACGCGAATCGCGCCGCGGATCAGGTAGAGCTTCTCAAACAAACGCTGCACCACTGGTACGCCTTCTATGACAATTACGATCCGCTATTCACGTGGTGGAACAGTGAATCCTATCATCGGGCGGATTCCGCGCTCGATGAGTACGGGCGTTTTCTTCGACAGAAGATTGCCGGGGTGAAGGCGACGAACTCAGGCCCTCCCAAGCCGAATGAGGACGGGGAAGCCTTCAACTCGCATGCCGTCCAAGCAGCGGCCCCGGGCGATACCAGCGATATCATAGGCAGCCCGATCGGCCGTGAGCGCTTGTTGGAAGAACTCAGCTACGAGATGATTCCCTATACACCGGAAGAGCTGATCGACGTCGCGAATCGCGAATTTGCTTGGTGTGAGAGCGAGATGCGCCGCGCCGCCAACGAAATGGGTTTCGGCGACGATTGGAAGAAGGCTCTCGAAAAAGTAAAGAACATGTATGTTGAGCCCGGTAAGCAGCCCCAGCTGATTCGAGAACTGGAGCACGAAGCCGAGCAGTTTGTAGATCAACACGACCTGGTCACGATTCCACCCCTCGCTCGCGAGACTTGGCGGATGCAGATGATGTCGCCCGAACGTCAGCTGATCAATCCCTTTTTTACGGGAGGCGACACCATCAGCGTTTCCTATCCCACCGCCGAAATGACCTATGAACAGAAGATGATGAGCATGCGCGGGAACAACATTCCCTTCGCACGCGCGACCGTCTTTCATGAGCTCATTCCGGGACACGAGCTGCAGCTCTTCATGGCCGATCGTTATCATGCCTACCGCCGGGATCTGGGTTCCACGCCCTTTACCATCGAAGGCTGGTCACTGTACTGGGAACTGCTCTTCTGGGACATGAAATTTCAGAAAACCCCGGAAGATCGTGTTGGCGCACTCTTCTGGCGTATGCATCGTTGCGCGCGCATTATCTTCTCCTTAAGCTTTCACTTGGGGAAAATGACCCCCGACGAATGTGTGAATTTCCTCGTAGAACGCGTTGGACATGAGCGCGAGAACGCGATTGCGGAAGTTCGCCGATCTGTCGCAGGTCAAGACGAACCCCTTTACCAGGCGGCCTATCTGCTGGGCGGCATGCAACTCTATTCGCTGCATACCGCCCTGGTTGGATCGGGTAAAATGACCAACCGGCAATTTAACGACGCCGTGCTGCGTGAGAACATGATGCCGATTGAACTGATTCGCGCCAGCCTGACCGGTCAGAAGCTGAATCGCGAGTACACGACAAGCTGGAAGTTTTTGGCAACCGGGCCTATCCCGGGCGTGAAATAAACCCGCCCAGCCGACAGGCGAATTTCACCCGTTGACAAATCCGGCAACAAGGTAGATTCTTTCAACGAGGACATTGCCGTGCTTAATCGATCGTTCTCGCTGCTGGTTTTGAGTGCGTTCGCCTGTTTCCCCGTTCTGCCGCAGGCAGTCATCTCAACTCATTCTGGAGTAATCAACGTTGCTGAGGGATCGGTTTCGATCGATAGCCAGCCGTTTGCCCAAAGGCCTGGAAAGTTTACCAGCCTCAAGGAGGGCAGCACGCTGCGGACGGAAGACGGACGCGCAGAAGTGCTTCTTACGCCAAATGTCATCCTCCGCGTAGGCGCGAATAGCGCAATCCGCATGGTGTCGAACAGTTTTGCGGATACGCGTGTCGAGTTTCTCAGCGGCTCCGCGATTCTCGAATCTCAGGAATCGGCGGATACTCCCGCCACGATTCTTTATAAGGATTACGAAGTTCAGTCACGGGAAAACAGCACGTACAAATTCGATTCGGGGTCTGCCGCCGTAACCGTTCTGAAGGGGAAGGCAAAGGTATCTCTTCACGCCCAGTCGCTGGTGATCGGAAAAGATCAGGCAATTGAATTCACCGGCGCCTTGCAGGCAAAGAATATGGACACTCACGGCGAAGACGTCCTTGATAGCTGGGCGAAGCAGCGGGACCAGACTTTGGAGGCGGATGACGACGCGGCGAGCAAAACGACCGACGACCTCAGTGTTGCGGAAGGTTGGCTGGGTGACTCCGGGCTTGGCGATTCCTCTTCCGGAATTTCTCCCTCGTCTCCATCGGCGCTATTATCTCCGTACGGTGTTTCTCCAAATGCGCCTGATGGTTCGCTTTACGTCGCACCGCTTAGCCCGGTGGACACTTACTCGTCAATTTCTCCTTACGGGGCATTCGTGCCGGGTCTTCCATATCCATTCGGCATATACGTTCTGCCAGTAGTTCTGCGGCCGTCACGCGTAATCGGGATCAATCCTGTTCTCCCGATATCGCCATTCGGTTCCCGGCCGGTCTCAGGTTTTCCTATCTGGCATCCGCGGACGCCTGCGACCGTGACTATGCCCACTAGGCCTTCAATGATTGGCACGATGCCCAGTAGACCTCCAACCAGACCGGCGATGATCGCGGCCCCTCGTCCAATGGCAGTGCGTCCAATGGCAGCTCGTCCAATGGCAGTAGGACACAGATAAAAGCTCAGTCGGGAGTTTCTTACTGCGACCCAGCGTAGTAGCCTTGTCTCCACCGAACTTTGACGGGCGGTAGTTCTTTAGGCGGGTTAACCTTCACAGCGATCTTACGGTACGAGCCGTCCCTGTCCTGATTCGTGGTTGAGTACGCGAGAAGATACTGGTTGCGTAGCTCAATGCCTATTTTTTCGGCGGCTAGCGGGAGCTGATTGTCATTTGCGACCGCAAAGATGCGCCCTCCCGTCTGTTGTGACAGGTTCGATAGTAATTTGGGTCCTCCGATCTCTTCAGAGCTAAGCCGGAGCATAATCGGCTCGAACACGCCCATCGCGTAGATCTGCACATCCGCCTTGCGGACCACATCGGCGATTTCGCGCGGCGTATAGTGGCTGATGTTGTCGCCGCCATCGGAAATGATCAGAATCGCCTTCCGTGCGTTTTTCGCTTTCTTCATTTCTTCTAGCCCGACATTCACGGCATCGAGAAGCGCCGTGTAGCCACTCGATTCGATGCCGACTAACTTGTCTTCGATACGCTGGCTCACGGCCGTGAATCCGACCTGGAGTTTAGCCTGCTGATTGAACGTGATGAGAAAGGCTTCGTCATGTTCATTCATCGTTTTCAAGAACTGGGATACGGCTTCCCGGGACCTGTCCAGCTTCTCCCCGATGCTTCCGCTCGTATCGACAATGATGCCAACCGATATTGGTGCGTCCTCACCCGAAAACTGGGAAATCTTTTGCTCAGTTCCATCTTCGAAAACCTGGAAATCTTGCTTTTCGAGGCCGAGCACAATCCGGTTGGACGAATCGGTAACGGATACCGGAACCAGAATCAGAGTTGTGCCAACGCCAAATTTTACCGTCGTCTGATCGTTTATCGCTTCAGATGACGGGTTCGCGGCAGATGTTGGAGTTTGCTGGGCCGCTGCCGGAATCGTATATTGAAATCCGAAAACGAGAGCCCATACCAGGGAAAGAGCGACTGAAGACCGCACAAAAACCGCACCCTCCTGCCGAGCATCAGCTTAACATGAGTTATCGCTGCTGAGATGGCCCGCATTGGGCGGACCAACTGCAAGCCGAGGGGACTGACCGCGGTCTGTCTCCCGAACGATCGACCACGGTCCCCGAGTCACTCACCTGTTCAATCCGGCAGCGTCGAAACCAGAGCTGATGCGAGAACTGCGGGAGAGATCTCCCTCTCGTCTCGCCCCGCGGAAGAGCACCGCTCAAATACGAAGGCCGAATCGAGCCAGCATTTCGCGTCGCCCGAAATTCGTCACGCCTAAGGCCCTGCTATCGAGATCCTGGACCACCCATTTCCTCTTCAGCGCGACTTTCAAAAGGGCCGCGCCAATCGCCCCGCCCAGGTGAGGCCGGCGTTCACTCCAATCGAGACATGGATAGGCGAATCGCCGGCGCAACGCCCGTGTGGCCTCTATATCGACCCCAAGAGCCTCAAACACCTTTGTTCCGGGCTCCGTGAGACGGTATGATGCCCTGTTGCCCTTTCTCGGTTCCACCGAGACCCACCCCAGTTCTTTGAAGCGGTCGTGTAGAGTCACCGCGAATCTTCCCGCTAGGTGGTCGTAGCAAGTGCGTGCGAGAATAAGCCGGCTGGGCGTCGTTGGTACGAAGACATTGCGCTTAGCGCCCGCGAGCACGACGAGCCCCTCTAGCGCGCGAGCGACATTGGGTCCCTCCAGGCTGTAATAGCGATGCCTGCCTTGAATCAGGACCTTCACCAGGCGCTCTGTCTTCAGCCGGCTAAGATGCACGCTCGCTGTTGATGGACTGACCTCCGCAACCATTGCAAGCTCGGTGCTTGTCCGTGCACGGCCGTCCATCAGGCAATAGAGTATGGAGGCTCGCGCCGGTTCACCGATGGCGGCCGCCAGCTTGGACACCGCCAGGTCGACGCGCTTCCCGACATCCATACTTTGACAGTAAGCGAATTATTGTGGTTAGGCAAGCGACATACTGCCTGATGTGCAGCTACTAGGAGAGCTTAGTCGCCGTGAAGCCATTTTGGGCCTGGCAACGATCGGTATCACGCCCGCTCTTCGCTGCGATGTACCGCCACGCAGGAGAAGAATCGTGAAAATCGTATGTGTCATCCGTTACCAGATCGACCCATTCCAGCGAGATGAATTTAAAAAGTATGCCGAGAATTGGGGCCGGATCATTCCTCGATGCGGCGGCTACCTGGTCGGGTATTTTCTTCCGTACGAGGGCACTAATGACGTGGCCTGGGGCTTAATTGGATTCGATAGTTTGGCTTCGTATGAGACCTACAAGGCGCGCTTGCGGTCGGATCCCGAAGGAAAGGAGAACTTTGCAATGGCGCAAAGCAAGCGGTTTATTCTTCGGGAAGAAAGAAACTTTGTAGAGGTAGTCGACGGCACCTTCGAAGTTCCCGCAGCCACCGCAGGATAGGCTTAATCGATGCGGACGCAAACGGAAAAAGGGCGGATCTTTGGCGAACTACATGAGCGTGACAGCGCATTCATCATCCCCAATCCTTGGGATGCCGGTACGGCTCGATTACTGGCGCATCTCGGTTTTGAGGCTCTGGCCACAACCAGCGCGGGTTATGCCTTCTCTGTAGGAAAGGGCGACGGCTCGATTGATCGCGATGAAACGTTGGCGCACGCGGCCGCTATCGTTTCGGCGACGGACTTGCCGGTCAGCGCCGATCTTGAGAATTGTTTCGGAGACGCGCCGGAAGTGGTCGCCGAAACCATTCGACTCGCGGCGCTGACGGGGCTGGCCGGCGGTTCGATTGAAGACGTCTCCAGACGAGCGGAGCCCGCCGTCTATCGGATCGAGCACGCGGCTGAGCGAGTGCGGGCGGCCGCAGACGTGGCGTGTGGGCTCCCGTTTCGTTTTACGTTGACTGCGCGGGCGGAAAATTACCTCGTTGGCCGGCCCGACCTAAGAGACACGATCAAGCGATTGCAGGCCTATCAGGAGGCTGGCGCGGACGTTCTCTACGCCCCGGGTTTGACCAGCAAGCAAGATATTGCTGCGGTGGTCAGTGCAGTGGATCGCCCGGTGAACGTTGTTATGGGACTACAAGGCGTCCAACTCAGCCAAGCTGAACTTTCGGAAGTTGGAGTTAAGCGCATCAGTGTTGGAAGCGCCCTCTCTCGGGCTGCTCTCGGCGCCTTCCTTCGCGCCGCGCGGGAGATGCGGGATCACGGCACGTTCGCCTTCGCTGACGAGGCAGCTAGTTATCGGGAGATCAGCCGACTTTTCATGCCATGAAGTACCGTGTGCAATCTCTAGGTCCTTTCCGTAATGGATTTCAGTCCAATGCCGCCCATTGATCCGGGAGTGCTTCAGGATGCGGATCTTCAGCTGGAGTTGACCGGTTTCGCTCCTCATCCGGTTCACAAAGTGCCCACATATCACTTCCGGATGGTCCACGCCCCTTCTGCTCAAGAACTGGGCAGCATAAGACTGCGCGTCGGCTCCACGCCTCATGTGCAGTTGTATGCCGGTCATATTGGCTATGCCGTTCACGAGGCTCATCGCGGTCACCGTTATGCGAGCCGCTCAGTTCGCTTGCTGATGCCATTGGCCGGCCGCCTGGGGCTTGATCCGCTGTGGATCACGTGCGATCCGGAAAACCTCGCGTCGCGCCGAAGCCTGGAACTTGCAGGAGCGGAGTTTATTGAGGTCGTGAATGTTCCCGAACACTGCGTGATATATAAGAGCGGCCATCCGCAGAAGTGCCGGTATCGGTTAGGCGTTGGGCCTCGATCTTTGACGCGGCCTGCTGCTCGACGAATAACGGATCCCAAGTAGACTGGCTTTATGTCCGCGTGTCAGGCCATCCTCTGGTTATTCGCGCTGAGCTTTCTGGCCTCGGCACAGGAGCGCGTTTCCTTCCCGACCCAGGACGGTGGACTCATCTTCGCCGATCTGTACGGCAAGAGTGACCGCGGTGTCGTGCTGGCTCATGGAGGCCGTTTTAGTAAGGAGAGTTGGGACAAACAGGCGCGAGAGTTGGAAAAGGCTGGGTTTTGCGCGCTTGCAATCGACTTCCGCGGACGCGGCCAGTCGCGCGAAGGAACGCGGTTGAAGCCTGGCGACGACGGGTTCCGGTTTGACGTCATCGGCGCCGTACGATACCTACGGCAGCACGCCGCGAAAACTGTTTCGGTGGTCGGGGCAAGCTTTGGCGGCAGTGCGGCTGCAGAGGCGTCGATTGAGGCGCCCGGCGAAATCGACCGCATCGTATTGCTGGGGGCCTGGACCGACGCACCCGAGAAGCTGAGAGGCCGCAAGCTGTTTATCGTGGCTCGCGACGACGCGAACGACGATGGACCGCGGCTCCCCAAAATTCGTGACAACTACGAGAGGACTGGTGATCCAAAGGAACTGATCGTGCTCAATGGCTCCGCGCACGCTCAGTTTCTTTTTGACACGGATCAGGGCCCGCGGCTCATGCGGGAGATCCTGCGATTCCTGTCCGCTCCATGAAGCGGGCATGAATGGCTCCATTATGACCCCGGCGCCTTCCCGTCGAGCTTCCCCAACTGCGAAACCCAAGTGCTTGGAGTCGTACCAAACGTACGGCGGAATGATTCGACAAATGCGCTCGATTGCCGATAACCGACCGCAAAGCTCACTTCCTTTACTGAAAATCCGGCGACGAGTAGTTCGATGGCCTTTATCACGCGAGCTTGGCGCCGCCACGTTTCGAAGTCAATCCCGATATCCCTTTGGAATGCTCTCTGAATTGTTCTGACACTTGCACCCGCACCGGCACACAGCGCGGCCAGGCTCTGGGATTGACCGGGGCTCTCTAAAATGGCTTTCGCTACCACGAGCGCTTGCGGCTGTCTGGGCAGCGTTAGAAAACTGGGCAAGGGTGACGCCTTCTCGATATGGAAGACCGTCAGGTCGCGAAGCGCACGCTCCAGTCGATTGTTATTGCGAAGCTTCCCAAGGCGTACCGTCTCAAGGATCAGTTCTCGCAATATCGAAGAAACGTGCAGCACGGCGCAACTTGACGGCAACACAGAGACTTGCCCGGGCGCGAAATATAACGTGCGCATCGAAACAGCCCTGGGCATGTGAATCCGATGCTGGGTACGCACTGGAATCCAAAGCGCAAAACACGGCGGGATGAGCCACATGCTCTGGCCGGATGATACTTCCATTATGCCGCGAATCGCGTAGACCAACTGATCGGATCCATGCGCATGTTCGGGAACGTTGAAGCCGGGCGCATATTCATAGGCCAGGGTAGCGACGGAAACGCCTGGCTTAGGATCGAATTGTTTCAGAACCTGGGGTGTCGCAATAGCACTCCATTATGGCGCAACAGCAGCATTGCGACCGCGCAGAGATTGGGGCATGATATTCGCATGCGACCTGGGTTGGGGAAGTACAACATAGTCGGCTTCATCACGATTGTCGATGTGGATCGCGCGAAGGAATTCTACCGTGACACTCTCGGCTTGCGTCTGGTCAGCGAAGAACCTCCGTACGCTTTGGTCTTCGAGGCAAACGGTATCATGCTGCGTCTGGGAATGGCGAAGGAGCGTCCGGCAGTTCCTGGTACGGTGCTCGGTTGGCAGGTTCCCGATGCGGCAGTCGCGGTGACGGAGCTGGAACAAGCCGGAGTCCGTTTCGAGCGGTACGAATTCCTGAAGCCCGATGCACAGGGCATCTGGACCGCGCCTACTGGGGCGCGAGTCGCATGGTTCAAGGACCCCGATGGCAACATCTTAAGCATCTCGGAGCATCCGGAGTGGAAGCATAGTAAGTGATGGCAATCTGGGGGCCGTGATAAGTTGGGCAGCGGCCAATTTTTTTCAATGCAACTGCGCTCGACCAAGTCTTACGTAACATTGCTGTCAATGACGATCATGCTCTCGACCTCGGCCCAAGCCTCCGATTCTCTGCAGATCAGGACGGACAAGGGCAAAGTCGAAGGTTCCTTTACCAGTGACCAAAAGGCTCGGGCGTTCAAAGGGATTCCGTTTGCGGCGCCGCCGGTGGGCGATTTGCGTTGGCAGCCGCCGCAGCCCGCTACGGCCTGGGAGGGAGTTCGTTCCGCGAAGGAGTTCGGCTCACACTGCTTTCAATCCGCAACCTACAACGACATGGTTTTCCACGACCCTGGTCCGAGTGAAGACTGCCTGACGCTGAATGTCTGGACACCAGCGAATGCGAGAGCAGGAAGTTTGCCCGTAATGGTCTGGATTTTTGGAGGAGGCTTTGTTGCAGGCGGTACTTCGGAGAGACGGCAGGACGGCCAATTCCTGGCGCACAAGGATGTTGTCGTGGCCTCGATGAACTATCGGCTTGGAATCTTTGGATTCTTCACCCACCCGGAACTGACCTCTGAGTCGATTCACCATGCATCGGGCAATTACGGCCTGCTCGATCAGGCGGCGGCAATTGAGTGGGTTAAGCGCAACATTGCCGCGTTCGGAGGAAATCCGTCGAACATTACGATTTTTGGCGAATCGGCGGGGTCGTTCTCAGTCAGCGCACAGATGGCGTCGCCACTGGCGAAAGGCCTATTATCAAAGGCCATTGGGGAAAGTGGCGGTGCGTTCTTCAGTGGCGGCCTGCCGTTTGAGCCGCGGACCGTGCGTGAGGACCGCGATGCCCACTTTGCCCAAAGCGCGCTGCATGCAAACACGCTGGCTGAGCTGCGAAAGATACCGGCGGAGGATCTGGTGAAAGCCGCGACAGCGAAGACTACGCCGCCGCCTCCGCACTTCGGCCCGGACATCGACGGATACTTCCTACCCGATACCGTTCCTTCGATCTATGCGGCCGGGAAACAGGCGCATATTCCCGTGCTGGCCGGCTGGAATGCCGATGAGGCAAGAGGCGCGGTTCTGAATGCAAAAAAGAAGCCAACCGCGGAAAGCTTTACCAACGAGGCGAAAGAGCAGTTTGGGGAGAACGCTCAAAAGTTTTTAGACGTTTACGCGGCGAAGACGGATGCTGAGGCCGAGAAGTCGGCGGGAGACTTCGCTGGCGACCGGTTCATCGCGTACTCGACTTGGCGGTGGCTTGAGGCGCACGTTAAAACAGGCGACGCGACGGTGTACCGTTACTTCTTTGATTTCGGCTCGCCCGGAGATAAGAATCACTCAGCAGCAATGGGCGCTTTCCACTCCGACGATATTGAGTATGTGTTTGGGACATTGGACTCCCGGCCGGGCGCGGTCTGGCGGCCCGAAGACCGCAAGCTCTCCGAACAGATGCAGACTTATTGGACGAATTTCGCGCGCACCGGCGACCCAAACGGAGGCGATTTGCCTAAATGGCCCGCCTACGACCCGCCCAAGTGGGAGGTTTTGTACCTGGATGCTCATCCGGCTGCAAAGCCAGACCCCTATCGAGAGCGGTATTTATTCTTAGATCAGATGTGGGCAAAGGACTAAAGGCGCATTTCTCAGCAGGCCGCCGCAGTTCGTTTGGTAATTTCGTTTCCTTCGCGCTGCCCCACTCCTGTTCCCAGTTCTAACAAATTTTTTATCTCGCGCCGTTGCAATAGATTGAAGCGAAATTCCGCTCTCGCCCGCATACCCCCGCTGCCATACTCATGCACAAAAGCAGATGAGTTCCGAAAATCAACAGAACCCCGAGTATCAAGGAGGCGCATCGACGGGTCCGCGCACGCCCGAAGGGAAAGCCATCTCCTCGCAAAACGCCACCACACACGGTTGCCGCTCGAAAACGCTCATTCTTCGCCATGAAGATCCCGCCGAATACGAAGCGCTCTATAAAAATTGGTGGGATCAATACCAACCCTCCGGCCAGGCCGCCGAAGCGCTCGTCGAACAGCTCATCAATAACCATTGGTTCCTTTTACGCGCCAGCAGACGCATGGAACAGGTCGATTTCGGAATGCCCGACGACGTCTTCAGCTGGACCGTCGATCAGACCAAGATTTTCAACACCATCCAGCGCTATAAAACTGCCTCGCAACGCGCCTTCGATAAGGCTTTCCGTGCCGTAGAGACCTATTTCCGCGATTGCCGTCGCGACAAAATCGCCGTCGAAAAAGCCGAACAGGTGCGCGTAAAAACCGAACTGCAGATCAAGAAACTAACACCCAAGCCCGAACCGCCTCCGCGCAAACGCACGCCTCTCTCTGTAATCAAGGCGCGAATGAATGCGCCGCTGAGCGAGTGGGGAAAATGGGAGGAAGACGAAAGCTGAGGGCTTATCAGGCGAGTTCCTGTATCGATTGGCGGCGCACATCCACGCCTTTCCGCTTTAGGCGGCGACCTTGACGCGCTCTTGCTCGATTGCTCGTTTAAAGATCTCGAAGTCGGCTTCCGTTAAGGTGGCGTAATCGAGCCCGTAACGAACGATGGACTTCAACAGCTTTTCGGGAGCGCCGATATAGCCCTTGATCATTAGGGCGTCTCCGGATCGGGCGTGGCCCCGCGCCAGCAGTTCGCCGGCTACCGTGCCCAGACTGGCCAGGCCTTCGCCTTTCAAATTGTTCAGATCCACGCTGCCCTTGTGATCGTTCAGTTGGCGGACAAGGTAATCGTGTTCTCCGATTCGGGTCCAGCCAAGCAGCAAGTCGGATACGGGCTGAATTCTACGCTGGCCTTCGGCGACGCGTTGGCCTTGATTCGGGTATTCCCGGCCCTTCAGGTCAGCGGCGTAGGCCGACGACACCTCTTGCTTGATTTGAAGGAACAGCGGATCTTCCGCGCCGTTGCCCTCCATGAGAACCACGTAATCGCGAAGGCCGACACTGCCGGTGCCCACTACTTTGAATGCCACGTCGAGGGGTCGAAAGAAGTCAAACAAATGGAGGCGCTCGGGCGGGAGGGACTCCTTATACAGCGGCAGGCTGGCAAGGGTTTCCTGCCGGCGCTGGCCATGCAGGCGCCATATGGCACGCTCGATTTTCTTGAATTGAACGCGCCCGCGGGCCGCCTTCTCGGTGTACTTCTTCAATAGGTCGCAAGCGTTCGCCCGCTGAGCCTGCTGAAGAGCCGCGGAAACAGCCTGCGCTTTTCTGACGCCGTGAACCTGATGACGGGCCGCGACCAGAACAGGCTGCTCGGCCAGCGTCTCTATGGCATTGCAGTAGCTAGCGGCAAAGGCCTCAACCGCGCTGGCGCAAGCCGAACGGCGGTGGTCGGCGGCGATGCCGGCCAGAACGACGCTCGCGGCCATTCGCTTCACGTCCCACTCCCACGGCCCGGGGATGGTCTCGTCAAAGTCGTTGATGTCGAATACCAAACGCCCGTCCGGTCCTTCGAAAGACCCAAGATTCTGGACGTGAGCATCGCCACAAAGTTGGACGAACAGACCGGAGTGCGGCTCGCGGGCCAGATCCGCTGCCATGATGGAGACGGCGCCGCGGAAGAAGGCGAACGGCGAAATCATCATGCGCGAATATTTCACCGGCAGCAACGCGGGAACGCGGCCCTCCGTCGCGCTTAGAAGCAGCTGAAGTGAATCGAATCCAGGTTTCCTCGGATGCAGTTGACCTAATGCAGCACGGCTCAACTGCGTGCGATGGCTCCGCCCTTGCGCGAGCCTTTGCTCTCGTCCGTTGGTCTTGGCTTGCGAAATACGTGGTTTACTGGCGGCCATGGTCTAAATCTATTGAACCAGAGGAATCTTTTTTTAAATCTTCTTTTCGGTCGAGCCAGTTCTTGAGCGGCAGCAGAGTGCGCAGCGTAAACAGGTTGAGAACAACGAGGGTGATGGCAATACCGTAGTGATTCATGGCGACGGCGGACCCAATCACGCCCGCGTTCCAGACGCTAGCGGCGGTTGCGGTTCCTCTGACGGTAGCGCCCTCCTTCAGGATCGCGCCGCCACCGATGAAGCCAATCCCGGTGATTAGGCCCTGAAGCACGCGCGATTGGTCGGCGCTATTCGGCTGAGCACCGAGCAGGAGCACATACCCGCAGCTCGCCATACCGACGATTGGGAACGTTCGGACGCCGGCACTGTGGGCTTCCCGTTCGCTTTGCCAGCCGACGATGGCGGTCAAGAGAAATGCGATTGCGACGTGTTCGAAGTTGTGCCAAATGTCTTGCCATAGCCCAGATAGCTGAATCATTTTTGTAAGTCCGTCTCAGCTATGTTAGTAGAGCGCGATAATTGACTCCTAAGAACTTTGGCGATTCGCGGCGAGCGCGCTCCGGGTCCGAGCCCCAGCGGTCGATCACCGTGCGGAGGGCTTCGGAGGTTATCGGTTTACACAAATAATCATCCATCCCAGCTGAAAGACATGCTTCACGGTCGGCCGCGGTTGCCGAAGCTGTAAGTGCCACGATAGGAACTGAGGCCTTTGGAGCAGGCAAGTTTCTAATCAATCGTGTCACCTGCAGACCGTCGATATCCGGCATATTAAGGTCCGTCAGCACTAAGTCGTAGGTCACCTTTTTCGCCTGTTGCAGGGCGGTGCTGCCGTTCGCGGCAACATCAACCATGTGCCCAAGGTTCTCCGCCATGCGTCGAATGACAATTTGGTTGATCATGTTGTCTTCGACCACGAGGATTCGTTTGGGAGAGGTTGACCGCGCCGTGTCACTGATAAGCGGGAGTTCCGAGTCGGCAATGCGAATGGGCACGCTGAAGGCGAATTTTGTCCCTCGCGATATTTGGCTCTGGACGTTGATTTCACCGCCCATCATTTCGAGAATCCGCTTGCAAATAGACAGACCAAGTCCGGTTCCACCGAAACGCCGGTTGGTCGAGGCGTCTACCTGGCTGAAAGGTTGAAACAGGCGATCGATGCGATCCGCGGGTATACCAATGCCAGTGTCGGATACCTCCATACAGAGCCTGCACCGGCCGGCTTCTGTTTGCGCGCCCTCAAATCGCACGGTCACTCGGATCGAGCCACTTTCTGTGAATTTCACAGCGTTATTTATCAGGTTAGTGAGTACTTGCCGAATACGGGTCGCATCTCCTACGAGCCGGCCCGGGACATTCTCCGCAATGCTGATACTGAGCTCGAGATGCTTGTCATCCGCTGCTTTCCTGAAGATGCCAATACTCCACTCCACTGATTCTCGAAGCGAGAAGGGTTCATTCTCCAGTTCCAGCTTCCCCGACTCGATTTTGCTGAAATCCAGTACGTCATCAAGCACTCGTCTCAGCATTTCGCCAGACGTGCGAATCAAGCTTCCCAGCTCGCGGATGGACTCGGGCAGCGATTGCTCTTCGAGAAAGCTGCTCAGACCCAAAACGCCATTGAGAGGTGTGCGGATTTCATGGCTCATGTTCGCCACGAATTCACTTTTCGCTCTCGCCGCAGCTTCCGCATCGTGTCTTGCGCGCCGAAGCTCGTCTTCTATCTGCTTACGCTCAGTTATATCGAGCAAGAAACAAAGGACATGAGCGGTATTACGAATCTCGACCTGCCGTGCCCAAAGCAGTCCGGTTCTGTCGCCAAGCGTCGCATGCTTCAGGGTAACTTCGGATTGATCGATGCCGTCAGCCGCCAGTCCCGCTCCTATGATGGATCTCAAATCTTCAGACGTATTGAACCACCCGAGCTCCAGCGGGTCATTGCCGACGATCGCGCTTCGGGAAAGACCATGAAGGCGCTCTAATGCGGAGTTCACATTGATAATGCGAAGATCCGCGCTGAGGAGCGCGATGGCGATAGGGCTTGCTTCGAAAACGATTCGAAAAGCCTCTTCGGCCTTCGTACGCTCCGCAAATTCTCTCTCCAGAGAGTCATTGGCGGATTGCAATTCGGCTGTACGCCGGGCAACCATCAGATCCAGATCTTCCAGTTTCGCGCGGGCCTGCCGGCTGACAATCCATTTGCGGGTTAATGCATGGGCGAGTTGTATCACCTCAATGCTGTCGAAAGGTTTTTTGAGAATGAGAAGATTGTCCGATTGCCCCAGCTTGGCCAGGATACTGTTCCACGAATAATCTGAATAGGCCGTGCATATGACGACCTGCAGATTGGGATCGGCTTCCCATAGACGCATGATCGTCTCAATGCCGTCCCAGCCCGGGGGCATTCGGACGTCTACAAAAGCAAGCGCGTATGGCAGGCCGCCGGCGATTTTCGCCCGAACCTGCTCTAATCCTTCCTGGCCCTGGTATGCCGATTCGAGCTCGAATTTCGGGATCGCTACATTCGGCTTAGGTGAGTCAAACAGCAGGCTCTCATCGGAGAGCAGGTCAGGATTCTCCTCGTTATCACCCGCCAGAATTTTGCGCAAATCTGCGTGGATGGCGCGGTTGTCATCTATGACGAGAATTCTATGATTACGTTCGAGAGAGGAAATGTTTTTCATGCCGCGGTCAATTCTTGGCGGGTCGCGCTCTCGCCCACCGGTAGTTCCAGGATGAAAGTTGCTCCCCATCCCGGTCCTCCACTTTCGGCCCATAGTGATCCCTGCATCTGACGCGCGGCCAGAGCGCCCGAGTGAAGACCAAAGCCGTGTCCATTACGCTTGGTCGTGAAGCCGTGAGCGAAAATCCGCACCAGGTTTTCCGCAGGAATTCCTGTCCCGGTGTCATGCACCTCGATCCGGACTCGATCGCCGGAATGACGTTTGGCACAAATACGTACCTGACGGAGGGGCCCGCTGTGTTCAATAACAGCGTGCTTCGCGTTTCTTAACAAGTTCACCAGGATCTCGAGAACTTTGTGTCTCGCCGCGGTCACGTCGGGAACGTCTTCGATTTCGCGCAGCACTTCGAGATGGTGGCGTTCGAAACTTGCCTGAACCAATTTGACTGCGTCATCAACCAATTTAGGAATCGAGATGACTTCGGTTAATACGGAGCCCTTCGCGTAGTCCTGTTGCGTGGCGACGATCTCTTTTATATGGTCGATGTGGGCCGTCAGCGATTCGACTTCGTTTAATAGCTGCCGGCGTTCGCCCTGGAAATGGGAAGAGAGCTTTGCCAGATAGGGCAATACTCGCTGCCCCTTTGGATCAGTCTCGACAAACGTTGAGAGATGGCCAGCGTGCTCCTGTAGCAGATTTACCGCGGCGGTAAGATTTTCTGTTCGCGACTCTCGAAGTTTGTCGGCGATGACGGTTGCCCCCACATTGACGCTGTTCAAAACGTTGCCTACGTTGTGCAGCACTCCTGTTGCGACCTCGGCCATCCCGGATCGGCGTGAAAGCTCCATGAGATGCTGCTGTGCGGCCGCCAGTTCGCTACGGGCGCGCTCTTTCTCCTGCACCTCTGCTTGGAGCGCTTGCGTGCGATCATTCACGAGCAGCACGAGCCTTTTCTCGTTGGCTATCAGCCGATTGATTCGAATACGATAGATCCCAAAAGACATCGCCCCGAGCAAAGCTATGCAGAAGGAAATGAATAGGCGCGTCTCATAGAAATGAGGCTCGAGCCGCAAGGGAATCGACGCGCCAGCTGGGTTCCAAACGCCATCGTTGTTACACGCCGTTACAGCAAAGCGATATTCGCCCGGAGAGATGTTTGTGTAAAAGGCGACTCTGCGTTGTCCTGCGTCGACCCATTCTTTATCAAATCCCTCCAGCTTGTACTTAAAATGGATTTTGTCGGAGGCAACCAGACTAAGCGCTGTGAACTCAAATTCCAATTGCCCCTTACCCGGCTTGGCCTCGATCGGTTTGTCCAGGCCAAAACTCTTTCCGTCGATAGCTGCGCGTTCCACGATAACTTTGGGCGGTGGTTGGTTCCTTTTTAAATCGTCCGGATCGACAATGACGAGGCCTTTCATGGTAGGAAACAGGAGCCGTCCATCTTTCGTCTGCCATCCGGCCGGTTGAAAGCCTCCGTTGCACTCCTTGTTCTTGAGGCCGTCCGAGGTTCCGTAGGACGTGGAAGTGATGGATGAACGCCGGCCCTCGGCATACTCCTGCAACTGCCACTTCGGAACGCGCGAGATGCCCTTGTTTGAGCTCATCCACAGATATCCATTGCGGTCGGAAAGGACCTGAAAAAGCTGATCGTCGAGGATGCCTACTCTGCTTGTATAGGCGGTGAATTTACCGTCCTTGAAGCGATCCAGGCCGCCGCCACTGGTACCGATCCACAAGGTTCCATCCGGATCTCCGCTGAGTGATTCAATCGCATCGCTAGAGAGCCCGTCTTTGGTGGAATAGAAAGAAAAATGGCCATTCGAAAAGCTGTTCAATCCACCTCCACCCGTCCCGATCCAAAGCTTCTTGCGCTGGTTCTCATAAACCGACGTGACGTAGTTATTGGACAGGCCGTCCGCAGTTGTGTATGTCTTGAAGCGTTGGCCATCGAATCGGCTCAGGCCGCCTCGGCTGCCGGCCCAAAGAATTCCCTCGTGATCCTTGTAGAGAGAAAGAACGATGTTGCTCGGGAGCCCATTGGCTGTGGTGAATACAGTGAATTTTCCGCCTTCAAACCGATCGAGCCCTTTTCGCGTCGCAACCCACAGGCGGCCTCGATCGTCCTCCGCTATCGAGAAAACGATGTTGTCGCTCAAACCATTTTGGGTCGTGTATTTGGTAACACGCCCGTTTTTGAGAGCGTTCAGCCCGCCTCCATTCGTGCCAAGCCAAATTGTGCCTTGCCGGTCTTCGTACACCGGCAATACCGTATCGTCGGAAAGCCCTTCGCGCGTGGTGAAGGAAGTGAATGAGCCGTTCTTTAGCCGAACCAGACCCGCCCCGCCGGTTCCGATCCAGAGGTTCGCCTCTTTATCTTCAAGAATGGTCAGCACACGATTGACCGGAAGACCGTCCTTGGACGTATAAGAGCTGAATCTGCCGTCATGGAATCGAGTTAATCCAGCGTCGATGGTCCCTACCCAAAGGCTTCCATCTCTGTCCTCATAAATAGACCAAATCGAATTGCTAGAGAGGCCATCGCGAGTCGTGTAGTTGACGAAGCGGCCATCGACAAGATGGCTCAAGCCGCCCCCGTTGGTACCAATCCAGAGATCTCCGTGCCGTCCCAAGTGAACACACTTGACGTAGTCGTCGGCCAGGCCGTCTCTTTTCGTATAGACTGCGAATTTCTCATTAATCAGATGGGCGAGCCCCGCGTGAGTTCCGACCCAAAGCGTTCCGTCATCGCCGCCCGAAATAGAAAACACGGCTGCGTCCGGAAGACCGCGCGCTGAGGTGTATTTCGTTAAAACCCCATTCTGAAAGCGACACAATCCTCCGCCGTTGGTGCCCACCCAAAGAACACCTTTCTTATCCTCATAGAGCGACAAGATTACGTCGTTAGAGAGGGCGTCGCGGGTCGTATATGTGGTGAACTTGCCATCTTTCAGCCGAGTCAGACCGCCTCCATCGGTGCCGATCCAAAGTCCCCCCTGCGAATCCGCGAGGAGCGCTGAAATCTGATTACTGCGGATGCTCGGAGTATTCTGCGTGCTGAAGATAGTGAAGCGAACACCATCAAACCGGGCCAAGCCCTCTTCAGTGCCAAGCCATAAGTACCCATCTCGAGTCTGTGCGATAGCTGTTACTGAGTTATTATTCAGGCCAGCGTCGGTCCCCCACAGATCTTGGGTGTACTGAGTTATGGCTTTCGTGGGGTCTAGCCCGGCCCAAGCGGAACTGGACGCGAAGAGCAGGGCGTTGATCAAGACCAAGGATCGGGCAAATCCAATCATGGCAAGAGCCAACCTTTAGACCAGAGAGTCCGCTGGATACGCGACACTCGCAGTGAGTGTTTAGAATCCCACCGATTCGCGGGCGCAGTACCAACAGTTCCCAGCACACCATGCTTATCGGCCGCATAAGAACACTCTAGAGAACCCCAGGTCGGCGGAGGATAATCAGCGCTGCAGCGGCGGCAGTACTACTTAGAACCTCTTTTCTCCTTATATCCCTCTAAAGGAATTCTCAAGGCGTCGATAAGCCGTTCATCAACTTTAGTAAGGGATCCGGAGGAATCGACCTATTAGCCGGAGTCCCGTGAGGAGTTCTTAAGATGAAGGCCGCATGGTTGCCAATGTTATTGATGTGCGCAGAGGGGATGTCGCTTGCGCAAACGTCGACAAACAAACTATCCCCCGAATTGCAGTACCTAAACAGTCAATCGAATGTAGACGTTATTGTTCAATACGCTCAACCCCCCTCCGAGGCGCAACATCAGAGAATGCTCAGCCGGGGCGGGCAGTTGCGGCGTAAGCTCGACTTTGCAAGAGCCGGCGCATACACCGTGCCGGCTTTTGCGGTCGCGGGCCTCGCCGGTGACCCCAACATCGTGCATATCTCCGTCGATCACAAGCTGAAGGCGAAGCTGGATTACACATCCGCAGCGGCCAACGCCTCCGTCTCGTGGCTGTCGCGCTGGTCTGGTTCCGGCGTTGGAGTAGCCGTAATCGACAGTGGCATATACGCCTCTCGGGACTTTGGCAATAGGGTCGTATACGCTCAGGACTTTACCGCCACGGGCACCACAAACGACTTATATGGACATGGGACCCATGTGGCCGGTATTATTGCTGGAGACGGCGCCAACTCGCATTGCGGCGAATGCACGAGAAATCTGAGCGGCATGGCTCCGAATGCGAACCTGATTAACTTGCGCGTGCTGGACCAAAAGGGCGAGAGTTCCGATAGCACCGTGATCGCTGCAATCAGCGAAGCAATCAAACTAAAGGCCACCTATAATATCCGCGTAATCAATCTTTCGCTCGGACGAGGAATATTTGAGAGCTACAAACAGGATCCGCTATGCCAAGCGGTCGAGGCTGCTTGGAAGGCCGGGATTGTAGTCGTCGTGGCGGCTGGTAACGATGGACGGGACAATTCGGTGGGAGAGGAAGGCTATGGAACGATCAATGCTCCCGGTAACGACCCATACGTGATCACCGTTGGAGCGATGAAGACGATGGCAACTTATCCGCGAACCGACGACTTGATTGGCAGCTATAGTTCCAAGGGTCCGACTCTGTTCGACAACGTGGTCAAGCCGGATCTCGTTGCGCCAGGAAATCTGGTGGTTTCTGTGCAAGCGCCCGGTTCGACCCTGGTCTCTGAGCATCGAAGTAACCTCGTTCCACAGAGTCACTATATGTCCAACGGCGACCAGTCGCCGTCGAGCACTTACTTCACTCTAAGCGGCACTAGTATGGCGGCCGCGGCGGTGAGCGGTGCTGTTGCAGATCTGCTCTCGTCGCAATGGAATTTGACCCCCGACGAGGTGAAAGCCCGGTTGATGATGACCGCTTATAAGACATTTCCGCAGTCCAGCCTCGCGGCAGATCCGACTACGGGGCTGACTTATACCAGCTACTATGACATTTTTACCGTGGGTGCTGGTTATCTGGATCTCGGCGCTGCGGTATCCATTCCTTATCAGCCATGGGGCACTGCACTTTCACCCACGGCCACGTTCAACAGTAGCGCCCATACCATTTTCCTGAATTTCGATCCTTCGTCCGTGTGGTCTACATTGAGCATCTGGGGAGTGAGCGGAATCTGGGGAACGAGTGGGATCTGGGGTACCACCGGTATCGCGTCAAGCAGTGGGATTTGGGGAACGAGTGGGATCTGGGGAACCAGTGGGATCTGGGGAACGAGTGGGATCTGGGGAACGAGCGGAATTTGGGGAACCAGCGGGATCTGGGGAACCAGCGGCATCTGGGGAACCAGCGGCATCTGGGGAACCGGTTCTGATGCAGCGGCAAGCGGGGTTTGGGGCACCGCCACGAGTCAGAACGATGTTGCTGCGAAGGGCGAAAACTAAATGCCGCTTCATGGGGCGGCCCGGCGAGAAACTCTGGACCGCCCCGAATAACTTAGATAAGCGGTCGGAAAGGATACATTCGTCACCGTGGCAGCCACCGGACCGCAAGATAAGATACCTTCCATGATGGACGCTATGGATCGTTCTTGCCGGACCAGAATTACTCCGGGCGATTCACGGTCCTCTATGTACTTTTCGAAGTGTCGGGGCATCGCCGTGTGACTGCTGCTACGCCGAATTCTTGAAATCCGCATCTGCCTGAAATCGAAGGCTCAAGCCGGCTGCTGCTTTAATCCTTTCCGCCCGTTCTCGAAACGTGCAAGCATATCGGGCGGAAGCGAT
Organism: Bryobacteraceae bacterium; assembly: GCA_036269625.1. GTDB lineage: Bacteria > Acidobacteriota > Terriglobia > Bryobacterales > Bryobacteraceae > Bog-105. Next base: position 62,273 of record DATBEF010000028.1, read on the forward strand.
ATCTTTCTTCCAACGCATTCCAGAGACGTTCCTGGTCAGCTAGGTACGCATCGATAACGGCAGCGTTTTCGAGAATGAAAGTGATGCAAGTGATACCGACGAGCCTGCCACGTAGTAACCGCCGTTGCGCGACTCCGCGTACTTGCTGGTGATCAGGGGTATTGGCATGTCGTCCCTTTCAGTTTATGTCCACTCGGCTAACGTGGCAATTCTCGGCTGCCCCTAAGCGAAGCGTTCAGAGCACGTCCGCCGCACACGATTACAGCTATGAGAATCGCCGGAATGAACAAAAATGCCCATATAGCGGGACGAGCATCCTGCTCCTGATTTCCTTGCTGTGAGGCGACTCATGAGTTTTGAGACTACTCGGATATTTTCTGAAGCTCTCGCGGAACTGACAAGGGATGGCTAATTTGGCTCCTCGAGTAGGATTCGAACCTACAACCCTTCGGTTAACAGCCGAAATTCGACGCGAAGCCATGCGAAGGTAGATACACGTCCTATTGCAATTTCAGCAGGATAGCCCGTGTGTCCGAGCGCGGCAACGCTCGCTTTTAGAGAGAAGTAGTTACAACGGAAGTTACACTTTAGTTCACCGCTGTGTCAGCAGTCGTCGTCACCCACCTGGGATCCAACCGGCGACCTGCTGATTACGAAACCATACGTGTCAAGCCTCTTCTGTGATTATTTTTCTCGTTTTCGGCCTGTTTTGAGCATTTCTGAGGCCTCGGCGAGATTGCTGAGAACTATGTAAAACAGATGAGACTGGGACGCCCTGCTGACAAAACTGCTGACAAAAAATGGCGAACGAAAATGGGATCTTTCCTCGGAGATCGCCGTTCGCGTCCCGACGGCTGACCTGCAGTCGTCACCCCGCTGATTCGAACATCCGCTTGGAAACTCTGTGGCGGAGGGGGACTGGAACCGGCGACCGACGGGCCCTTGGCGTATCTGATGCACCACTGCATTATCCCGCCGCAGCGGGGTTACAGCCAGGGTCGAGATCATTCCGCAGAGCTGGAGTGCACGACAGGGGGATGCCTGCCGCGAAACCCGTTCTGGAGCTGTCAATTCGCAAATTATTCGCGAATATTCGATGCTCCGTGCAAATTGAGTGCGAACCGTAGCACATTATTTGCGAATGGAGAGCACGGGTTGGTTATGATTTTCGAATGGTTGAGGCCGTCTATGCGATTGACGAATTTCCTGACGACGACCTGCTTTGGCGAATCGAGTGGGTCGCGGGCGTTGGTTACAACGCGAACGTTCCGAGCGACCCCCTAATCGATGTTTGCCTGGCGCAGCTTCCCGCGGACGAGACGAATCCGCTCAGCGCGAGATCGCGTTCCTTTCAAACCAAACGAACCGTGAAGATCAGTGTTGGCTTGCTACCTTACATCTCAATTGCTTCGGTTTGGCAGCGACGACGACCAGTAAAAACGGATTTCGCGGCTTGCCGCCATCAACTGCGCATCGATACATCATCGTGTCGAACCGTGGCTTTAGGCGATGTGACGAGCAGCGCTAACGCCATTCCCAGAAGCAGTTACCTGTTCGGTTCGTCCTGGCCACATGTCCGCCGAACCCTCCTGGTGGCGGTGGAGCAGAACGGCGATCCGTATGCGGTGATGGTTCCGACCGCAGAGATCGTTCGGTTCTACTAC
>DATBEF010000040.1:0-3018 GCA_036269625.1 Bryobacteraceae bacterium
GACCTATACGCCCGAACGAGTCGCGGGAATCACAGGCCTCAGCCCGGACGTTATTTTCAAGACGGCGTTCCTTTATGGACAGGCGAAAGCCGCTTTCATCGGTTGGACGATGGGCGTAAACCACAGCACCATCGGTACCGCAACGGTGAACGCAATTTGCAACCTGGCGCTACTCACGGGGCAGATTGGCCGCCCCGGCGCTGCTCCGTTTTCAATCACCGGCCAGTGCAACGCAATGGGAACGCGCGAAACTGGATTTACGGCGAGCATGCCCGGGTATCGCAAGTTTGAGGACCCGGCGGATCGGGCGGAGTTGGCTGCGTTGTTGGGCATTGACCAGGCGAGATTGCCCCCCAAGCGGGGCCTCGCTTATCCCGATATCGTCGAGGCGGCGGTCGCGAAGAAAATCCGCGCCCTCTGGATTATCGCAACGAATCCGCTGGTGTCTTATCCCAACCAGGGATTGCTGCGGCATGCGCTCTCCAATCTCGATTTCCTTGTTGTGCAGGACGGTTATCATCCCACGCCTACAACGGAGCTTGCGGATTTGGTGCTTCCCGCCGCGATCTGGGGTGAGAAGGAAGGCACGTACACCAACTCCGAGCGCCGCGTCAGCAAGGTGAACAAAGCGTTGGAACCGCCGGGCGAGGCGCGATCGGACTTCGATATCTTCCTCGCGCTGGCTGAGCAGCTCGGTTGCCGCGACGAATTGTTCCCTGACTGGAGCGGAACGGAGGACGCGTTCAACGAATGGCGCCGGGTTTCGCGCGGCCGCCTGTGCGATTACTCGGGCATCAGCTATGACCTGCTGGCGAGTTACGGTCCAGTACAATGGCCGCTCACTGAAGGCGCCACACCCGAACGCGCGTCACGCCTGTACGCCGATGGCCAATTTGAGACGCCTGATGGGCGGGCCCGGCTCATTTGCGCCGATTGGGAGCCATTCCCGGAACAGCCGGGCGGCGATTATCCGTTGATTCTGAACACAGGGCGAACGGTGGAACACTGGCATACACGCACGAAGACCCGTGAGACGCCGATCCTGGAACATTTATCTCCTCGCGCGTGGCTCGAAATGAACCCGCGCGACGCGCAACCGCTCCGGCTAAAGAGCTATGACTTGGTGGACGTAATTTCGCGGCGTGGACGCACCTTTGGAGTCGAATTGCGGCTAACTGAGATCACTGGGCCGGGACAGGTCTTCATGCCATTTCATTTTTTTGAGACTAACGTGAACGAGATAACCCAGAGCGCGTTCGATCCCATTTCGCGCGAGCCCAATTACAAGCAATGTGCGGTTCGGGTAGAACCGAGCCACACGAATAGAAGAGAAAGGAGACACCACACATGACCCTCTGTGACGAGCTTGAAGTCGAGGCCGCAGCGAGCGCCACGATGAAAAAACTAGTTGTGATCGGCAACGGGATGGCCGGGATCGCCTGCGTCGAGCACATTCTAAAACAACATCCCGAATTCGAGATCACTGTCTTCGGCGATGAACCGCATCCGAACTATAACCGGATTCTGCTTTCCATGGTGTTAGCCGGCGAAAAGTCCGCCGATGAAATCGTCCTCAACGATATCGAGTGGTACCGGTCGAACGGCATCCACACTCGGCTGGGAGTCAGGATTGCGCGGATCGATCGCGCGGCCCGGACGGTGATCGACGATGAAGGCGGCGCAACGCCGTACGATAAGCTGATTCTCGCCCTGGGCAGCAGCCCCTTTGTTCCGCCGATTCCCGGCGTGGACAAGGAAAACGTGCACGTGTTCCGTACGCTTGACGATACACGGGCTCTGCTGGCGAAAGCCCGAAAAGGATTGAAGACTGTCGTTATCGGCGGCGGATTGCTCGGGCTTGAAGCGGCGCGCGGGCTGCAGGTGCGCGGATGCGATGTGACGGTGATTCACCTGATGGACTCGCTGATGGAGCGCCAACTGGACGCGACCGGAGGTGAATTTCTGAAGCGGCGCATCGAAAGCCTCGGAATCCAGGTGTTGCTGCGCCGGCAGACCGCGGCACTACTCGGCAACGGGCACGTAGATGGGTTGCGCTTCGCAACGGGAGAAGAACTCGAAGCTGACTTGGTGGTCATTGCCGTCGGTATCAAACCGAATACCGCGCTCGCCCGTGAAGCCGGTCTGCAGGTAAACCGCGGTATTGTCGTCGACGATTTCATGCAGACCTCCGACCCCTGTGTCTTCGCGGTTGGCGAATGCACGGAACATCGCGGCCAGGTATTCGGTCTGGTTGCGCCATTGTTCGATCAGGCGCGCGTGCTGGCGGCCACGATCACTGACAATCGCGGACCCGGGTTTTCGGCCCCGACCCTATCGGCGAAGCTCAAGATCATGGGAATAGATATCTTCTCGGCGGGCTCGATCGATGAGGCGGAACCCGGCGTCGAAGCGATCCGCTATGAGGATCCCGCGATGGGTGTCTACAAAAAACTGCTTCTCAAGGACCACCGGCTGCGGGGGATGATCCTGGTCGGTGACATCACGGACGAGCAGATCTACCTGGACTGGATGCGCAACGCGGTGGACCTTGCGCCGCTGCGCCGGCAACTGCTCTTCCCGCCTGCCGCCGAAGACTTTGGCCTTGAAGTGGCCGACATGCCGGATAACAACACTATCTGCGGCTGCAACGGTGTCCGCAAGGGTGAAATCATCCAAGCGATCCATAAACACGGCATCACTACCTTGCGGCAGTTGAAGGAACGCACGAAGGCTTCAACCAGTTGCGGCAGTTGTACGAATCTTTGCGAGAAGCTGTTACGCGCGGTGGCGCCCGACTTCGAACAAGAAACCCAAACGACGTTGTGTTCTTGCCTGCCGTTTTCCTACGAGCGCTTGCGCGACATCGTGCGTGGGCAAAAGCTGAAGTCCGTAGAAGAGGTGCTTGCGATATATGGGAACCGAAAAGGCTGCGAAGTTTGCAAACCCGCGCTCAGCTACATGCTCGATATGTTGTGGTGCGGCGGCCATGAAGAGGACCGGTCGGCGCGGTTTATCAAT
>DATBEF010000058.1:0-53409 GCA_036269625.1 Bryobacteraceae bacterium
ATGGAAACGCACGCGCACGCGGCCATACTTATCGGGCCAGATTTCTTCCGAATTTCCGGACTCTGTTTCGTCGACGACCAGCGCGGTTTGTAAGCCGTAGACGACCGGCTTGGGCGTACGGTGCTCCGGCACATAGACCACAGTGGACGCGATGGCTCGAAAGCGATTTTCGTAGGCGAAACCGACGTTATCGCGGCTTCGATAGGCCGGTTGTTGCACCGCGCTGTGCTCCACCTCGGTCATGAAGTAGGTTGGAGGGGCCGCGGCCGGCACTCCGGTAACTGTGAATTTGTAGCCGGTACAGAAGGCGCGGCACCTTGAAATTCCGCCTGCAACCTTGAAATAAGTTTCTTCCTTCGCGATGCGTAAGTCATCCAGTTTCTCGCCTTCGGGCATGACGTCGGCCAGCCGGGATGTGGGATCGTTGAACTTCTTCGCGTAATCGCCGGGATAGTCGAAGACTTCGTATTTCATGCCTTCGGTGCAATCGGACCCGGATGTCGAAGTCTGCTCCAAGTTGCTCGAAGGCATTTCGTGGTGATAATCCCGCATGGTCCATTTGCCGGGATGAATCTCCTCCTCCAAACGCCAGCGGCGTATGGTGTCTTCCATCGGGGAAACGCCGGTTTCGGGAGAATAGCGAAAGCTGGACTGGCCCGGCATGGCGTTATAACAGCTGGGAGCGTCGGCGAGGACCATCTTGTGGTCCGACGCAGTATGTTCGAAGTAGTAGAAGATCCCTTCGTGCTCCATCAACCGGCTCAAGAAATTGAAATCGGTTTCGCGATATTGAACGCAGTAGTCCCAACTGGTATAGGTCTTGGTGAGATTGTTTTGGAGTTTGCCGCTATATCCCAGATCGCTGACCACTTTTGTGATGATGTCGGGCACGGCCATATGCTCAAAAATGCGGCAGTTGGAGGCGTAGTTGAGGAAGGAGAACCACGGGACCATGACGGCGGTGTAATGGGCGAATTCATCGTCCGAATCCTCCACACTGAACCGCTCACACATCCCTGAGATGTAGCGTTCTCCGGAGTCGGCTGAACTGGGGTCAGATAGAGTAATGCGGATCGACATGGGCTGGCCGACGATTTGCGGGGGCTGCACCCGACTGGGCATGTTATTCATGACGTCGGCGACCAGTTTGACCGTAAACCGGTACGGGCGGGACACGCCCTCGGAGCCGGAGAAACTCTGGAGCAGAAGAACATCCGTGCCGGCAGGCGTGGTTGCAGCTAAAAGCCGGTTCGCTTGTGTGATCGTATCGGGCATGCGCGTTTCCTTAGGCGAGGGCCAGTGGGTAAGCCCTCGCCGGGCTGATTTCGTCGCCGAAGCTTACGGGCGCAGAACGCTCCGCAGAACTCCTGGCAAGTGTAGTTCCAACCCCGTTAGGAGTAGAGGAATGCTCCATCCTCGCCAATGGTGACACGAATGGAGCTGAGCTTTCGCCCTTCGGAGATGCTGCTCAGAAGCTGACGTGAAATATCGGGGAGCAGGCTGTTGGTCAGGATGTTATCGACGTTGCGGGCGCCGCTCTCCACTTCGGTACAGCGCTTAGCGACCTGGTCGATGACAGAACCGTCGTAATCGAGGAGAATCTTATGGTTTTCGGTCATACGGCGCTTGATTTTGCCAAGTTTCAGTTCCACGATTCTCTTCAGCGTTTCGTCGCGAACGGGGAAGTAGGGAACAACGACCATGCGGCCCAGGAAGGCGGGCTTGAAGATCTTGTTCAGTTCGGGTTTGATGGTGCGGACGATCGCCTCGGGACTCGGCATTGTTTCCGGATCGTCACATAGTTTCATTAACTGATCCGTACAAGCGTTTGTAGTCAAAAGGATAATCGTGTTCTTGAAATCGATTTCACGTCCTTCGCCATCTTCCATGTGGCCCTTGTCGAAGACCTGATAGAAGAGTTCCAGAACATCGGGATGGGCCTTCTCGACTTCATCCAACAACACGACTGAGTAAGGCCGGCGACGTACGGCTTCCGTCAGGACTCCGCCTTCGCCATAACCCACATAACCGGGAGGCGAACCTTTGAGAGTGGAGACGGTATGGGCTTCCTGGAACTCTGACATGTTGATGGTGATCAGGTTGTGTTCGCCGCCATACAGAAGATCGGAGAGGGCCAGAGCGGTTTCGGTTTTGCCGACGCCGCTGGGGCCGACCAGAAGGAACACGCCAACGGGTTTGCCCGGATCATCGAGCGAAGCGCGGCCGGTGCGAATGCGCTGCGCGACGACGGAGAGTGCATCGTTCTGGCCGATGACGCGGCGGCCGAGATGATTCTCCATCTCGAGAATCATTCCGATCTCGTCCTTCACCATTTTGCCGACGGGGATGCCGGTCCAGCCGGAGATCACCTGGCCGACGATTTGGGCATCGACGCAGACCTGCATGAGAGGGGTTTCACCCTGAATGGCGTCGAGCTGCGCTGTTAGATCGGCTAGTTCCGTCTTGAGAGCGAACCCATCGGGCTTCCCATTGCCTGCCGAACCGTTTGTTACCTCAGTTGCGGTGGCAGTGGCCGCAGCGGAACTTACGGCAGTCGTGGCGCCGCCTCCGGCCTCGGTTGCAGCAGACGAGCCGCCGGCCTTGGCGGTACCCGCGGCAGCAGCCTGAGCCTGGGCGTGGCTCTTGTCGGCCATCTCTTCGAGCTGGGTGCGGATGTCGCGTATTTTCGTAACCAGACCTTGCACTTTTTCAAGCTTGGCCTTGACCTCTTCGCGCGCTTGTTTCAGGGTTGCGGTTTGAGAGACGACATGGGCCAGGCGCTCGTCGTGATCGGTCCCGGTGGCGGCTTCGCGGCGAAGAATGCGCTCCTGGACCTCCAGGTCGTCGATATGGCGGGTCAGATCCTCGAGAGCGGCGGGCGTAGCGCTTTGGCTTAGGGCAAGACGGGCGCAAGCGGTGTCGAGAATACTGACGGCCTTGTCGGGAAGCTGGCGGCCAGCCAGGTAGCGATGGGACAGACGAACGGCGGCGGCGAGGCCGTCGTCCAGGATGCGGACTTTGTGGTGCTTTTCGAGGAACGGAACGATACCGCGCATCATGACCATGCACTGCGCTTCCGTGGGCTCCTCGACTTTCACGACCTGGAAGCGGCGGGCCAGGGCGGGGTCCTTTTCAAAATATTTTTTGTATTCGGACCAAGTGGTGGCGGCGATGGTGCGGAGTTCACCGCGGGCTAAGGCGGGCTTCAGGATGTTGGCGGCATCGTTCTGGCCGGCTTGGCCGCCGGCGCCAATCATGGTGTGCGCCTCATCGATGAACAGGATGATCGGGACGGGAGATTTCTTTACTTCTTCGACCAGATTTTTCAAGCGATTCTCAAATTCGCCTTTGATGCCGGCCCCAGCCTGCAGTAAAGCCAAGTCGAGCGTGCGGACAACCACGTTTTTAAGCGGTGGAGGAACATCTCCCTGCGCCACGCGAAGCGCGAATCCCTCGACAACGGCGGTTTTACCGACGCCGGCTTCACCGGTGAGGATGGGATTGTTCTGGCGGCGGCGCGTTAGGATATCGACGATCTGACGGATTTCGAAGTCGCGTCCGAGCACCGTATCGATCTTGCCTCTCTTGGCATTTTCGGTAAGGTTTACGGTGTACTGATCGAGATTTGGCGTCTTGCCCTGTGCGGGCGGAACGGCGCCCGTGTCGGCAGGCGCTTCACCCGGCACGTTCAGGGTTTCATCCTCCGGGGAGCCGGCGATAATGTTGAAGAAATCGCGGCGAAGGGCCTCAGCTTGGATGATTTGCAGTTCTTTGCTAAACTCGCGAGCAATGCGCGACAATTCCTCGTCGGCCAGCAGCGCCACAATGGTGAATCCGGAGCGGAGCTTCTGCGATGCGTAATCCACCGAACCAAGCGTCCAGGCCCTTTCAAAGAGCTTGACCACGTTAGGGCTCAGCGATGGACTGCTGCCATTGCCGGTCTTCAAGGTTTCGAGAGACCTGGTCAGTTCGGCTGTTAACCGGGCCTTGTTAATTCGATAGTGTTGGATAATGCGCGTGAAATCGCTATCCTGCACATCCAGCAACTTCATCAAGAAATGTTCGATTTCGATGTTATAGTTGGTGCGCGAAAGGCAGAAACCGGCGGCTGCCTCGAGGGCGCCGCGTGTCGTATCGTTCATCTTTCCGATAAGCGATCTAAAGTTAACAGTCATCTTTTTTAATCACCTCTTGAGTGCGCACAACTCGCGGAGCTTGCACGCTTACGGGCCTTACAATTGCAATATCGTTTCCGAAACATCCCGGTCCATCATCTTACTCTTAGACCAACTGACCCATCCAAGTTGCGGCGCGGACTCACCGCTCCCGCCGAGTTGGCAGCCTGGGACATCTTCACGGCGGAGGATGAGTTGCGCCTCCACGTCGAACTCGTCGCCTGCGAAGAAGCGGACAAGACTGCGCAGCGGCGCGAAAGCAGTACCGGAGGGAAGGAAATCGAGATACTCGCGCAGAGGAAGCGGACCCATCACCACGCGAATGCGCGACTGAGGATCCCAGATCTCATCTCCGACCACCACACCGAACCCAAGCTGCTGAGAGTCGAGCATATCATCGTCCAGGTTGCATTGGGAATCCCAATCCAAGCGATACCAAGCGCCAAGAAACTGTTCGATGCGTACGGGAACGCCGAAATAGTCATGCAGCATGAGTTTGAGAGCCTCCGCGCTGCGAGGCTGCTGCCCGATTAGGCCGGCATAATAGAGCAGAGATTGATCCGAAATCGGCTGGCGATTGGCCAGTTGAGGAGTGCCCAGGCCAATAACGTCGAGCAGATATTCAGAGAGACGGTCGTTTTCGCCCTGTTCGAAGGCGACGATGAAACGATACTTCTGCCAGGCGCGGTAGAAAAGGGAGATCACCCGATGATGAAAGAGGTCGAGGAAGTCGCGGACGGCCCGGTCGCGCAGCCAGGTGCGGTTTGCGACCAGCTCCGTGTAGTAGATCGGCAGAATTCCAAGCGGTCCGACTAAACCCATGAAGTTGACTCGAAACAGCGGCGGGCCGTCTTCCTGCTTTTCGATTTCCTGAATTTCACTAGCGGGGAAAGAGAGTGAGGCATTGACACCGAAGCGCGCGACCTCGCCGGAGGGTGAGCGAAATAGGCCTACCCCGTCGCGATCGGGATTGAACTGCCGAAGCAGGCGAACCGCTTGCATGAATTCGAAGCTATAGGGCTCGGCGAATATACGCTCCTCCACTCTGTTACGAGTTAGAGCAAGATTCTCTGTCCCGCTCGTGGTTGCCATACGCGCATGACCTCCTTTCTCTGCTTAGTGCGCACGGCCAATTGGCTAAAGCTGTTCAAGGACGCATAGAGGCCGAGGAAGTACTCCAAAACGGAGGCGAGAAGAAAGACGCCGCTGCCGACGAACAGTTCCTCATCGAACTCCATATCGACGCGTACCCCGCGGGCAAAGCTGATGCCGTGCTCAGAAACGACACGAGCGAAGTGCCGGCGGCTGCTCAGCGCGGAGATGCCGGAAATCTGCCGTTCGAGTGAAGTGGAGTCGGTGTAATTGTAGAGCCGGAGGATCTCCTGAAGAGCGCCGCGGCCCTCTTCAACCAGGGAGAGATAATTGAGCGAAAAATGTGAAATAAGGCGCCAGTTCAGCTCGCGGCGCAAGGGCGGCCGCAGGGTTGCGGTGGGTTTTCGTAAAGTAAGAATGCGTTTGACGGCCGAGCCGCCTTCAATTTCGAAATCGCCGGCGTCATTGCCAAACGGCAGGCGCGAAGGCAGGTCGCGATTCGTGCAGGTGCAGCGGACAGTGAGCGTATCGTTGCCGCTGCGCGAGGTTGCGCCGGATGAATCGACGAGAGACAAAAACATCTCCGTACCTGAATCGTTCGCGCGGGTAGATGGGCGGCGGGAAGCATACCAAAATGCCTGATTGCGGGCTTCACGCCCATGGCGATGGGAGTAGAAGGGTTCGAAGTTCTTGACCTCTCGCCGGTCGGGGCTTACGGAAACGACTTCGTCGATGGAGAAGATCTCCATTGCGTTCCGGCGCCGGACGTCGGGCAGTACCATGTGTTCGAATCGCGTTTGTTCGAGGAGGATGGGCTCGGCCGTTTTAGCGAAGAGGTTGACGATGGGCGTACAGCCGAGACGAAAAGTTTTTTCCGAAATACCGATCTCAAGCGATTGCTGGCGGTCGTTACGCTCAAAGGGCGAGAACAGAAAGACGATCTCCGCATGGGTGGTAAACCCGCCGAGCGATAGCGGTTCCAAATTTCCTAACTCAAGGAAAAAGAATTTTTCCGAAAAAGCGAAGTATTCCTGAAGGATGCGGTAACCGGTGAACGAGCGGTTGGGATAAGGCAGGATGGCTTCATCATTGTTGAATCCCATAGCGCGCAGCGAGCCTTTCGGCAGCGTAATCGGGGTTTGAAATGGATCCTGCGGATTGCGGAGGAGAATGCGGAAGCAATTGTTGAATAGCAGCTCGTATAGCGTGTGGAGCAGGTTGCTCTCGCCATTCAGATAAATGCGCAGGGTTTTGGTCTGAAGCGCTTTGAACTCGACATCTTCAAAGCACTCGAGCGTGAGACCGCAAGCGGCAATCGCGTCAGGCGCCTTCACGGGCGGGTCCAAACGCTCCGGAGAGCACCACTTTGCCTGGGCCGTTTTAACCGGCCACACGGTGGTTTCGTAACAGGTGCGAAATTTACACGGAACGCCGTCGACCGGGCGGGAATAAAGAATGGAGTTGCGCGGCACGGTGAAGCTCTTGGTCAGCTTGCCCTGCTCGGAATCGACATTGAACTCGACTACCGACATCGCGGGAATAGGGCGCAGGAGATGCGGGTAGAGAATGTTGAGGAGCGATTCGGTGATCTCCGGAAATTCGTCCTCGATTTTGAGGTGGACCCGCGCGGCGAGGAATGCAAAACCTTCGAGCAGGCGCTCTACGTGCGGATCTTCGCAGCGGTCGGCTTCGAGAACGAGGCGGGAAGCGACCTTTGGATATTTGTCGGCGAACTCGGCGCCCATCTGGCGCAGGAAAGTCAGCTCGCGCTCGTAATAGTCTAAGAGTTCATCGCGCACCGGCTTCCCCTTGCACCTTATATTCCCTGCTCGACAACTCCAACAGAGTATCGAATGTGACGTGCTCGGGGCGGGGATCGATGCGGAGCATGCCTTCGATAGCGAAACGAAGCTGCGGAACTTTATCACCGGCCATGGAGGTTAGTGACACGCGGACATTGGCCAATCGCGGCTCGAAGCGTGCAACGGCGGCCTCAATGGCGCGAGTGAGACGCTCGCGGTCATTCAGGTTGGACAGCGACATAGAGGAGATGTCGGGCAGGCCATATAGATAAACAGACTTTTGCAGCTCAACTCCGGTGGGAATGTCCACCGGCTGGCGAGTGTTGAGGAGCCATTCCAAATCGCGGCGTACGCCGGCTTTCAAGGTCCGGAGAGACTGCGCGCGGGTGGGCATCATTTCCTCTGATCTCTTCGGGTCTTCGTCAATTAAGCGGTCCAGGACGGAAATGGTTACCGGTCCTTCGCCGCGTATGCGGGCCATTTCGGCAATGCTCCTTTTATCTCAACGGACACAGCCACAGCGGGCCGGGTCACGCGATCATGGTTTCCTTCTTCAACCACGCCATGGTGTCGGGGTTGGCAGTACCAGTGTCGTCACTCAGCATAGCGTTTGCCAACTGAGGGAACTCGGTCAGGAAAGCCCTAAGCTCGGCGCGAAGACCCTTTGCTGCCTGCGTATAGCCCAGTTCGTCACAGGCACGAATGGCGTAGCGCTGCAGATCAAGCCAGCCACGGCCGCAGGAGGTGCTCATGGCATTCTCGGCCGTTTCGAGCACGCGCTTCCAGTCATTAGCAGCAGCGGCATTCTTCAGTTGCATCCGGACATCAGACGAAGGCGCGGGCAGGTTTTGGACGTCGCCGCTGGCGCGGACCTCTCCCCACCGCAGAGCACGTAGAAGCATGTAAGCGACGGGGCTGTTGGGCGCATTTCTGCGGAGGTATTGAGCGGCGGCGAGGACGTGAAGGACTGCCTGATCACCGTTGGCTATCTCGCCACCGGACAGCGCGGAGAGATCGAGGGTTCGGCTCACGCCGGGTGCAGTTCCGTCCTGCGCCTCTTCCCCTTGCGGCTGGTCGCCGGGCGCGGTTTCTTCCGTCGGAATCGGCTCGACCGGATCGGGTTCCGTCTCCAGCTTCTTCAGCAGCAGGATATGGACGACGTTGGCAAACTCCTCAAGGGCCTTGCGAAGAGGCAGGAACGTGGGCGCAAAGTTACCGAACTTTTCGTGGCAGAAGTCGTCCAGCTCGCCCAACGCCTCAAGGATGGCTTTGCCGTCTGCCTCCAACTTCTTGTAGTTGGCCTTGGGGGTGGCCTCAAAATCCTTGTCGAACTTTTCCGGAGTTACTTTCCCTTCTTTGACCGCGGCTTCGCGGGCCTTTCTTCTAGGCTCGTTACCGGCAAGTTCCTTTTCGTAGCCAACGCGGCGCGATTCCTGATAGACGAAGTAATTGAAGCCACTTTGGGACAGCGGAAGACTGCGGAGCTGGAAAATCGGCGAGGAGCCCTTCCCGGGATCAAAATAGGAACCAACCCATTCGAGTGGCGTGGCTCTCATCTCCAGGTCGCCGTCCTCCGCCTCGGGGTAGATATGATCCCAGAATGTCTCAAGGAGCCGTTTTAGTAGCTGGAGGCCGGAGAGAAGGCCGGGCAGGCGATCGCGGTTAATCCAAGCTTCGAGGAGCCAAGCCGCGATTTGGAGATCCTTGGTGTTCTTGCGGAGAGCCTCTTCGGCCAGCTTGATGACCAGCTTGAAATCCGCTGTCTTTGCTTCGCGCTCCCACGCGCCCATGGGCCCGGTATCCTCCATGCGGCGCGCTTCTTTGATCTTGTCGTAAACCGGGGCGTAGTTGAGATATTGCCCACACGGGTTGTCACCCGGTATGGGCTCAAGAAAGGGTTCGAGATCAGCCATTACGATCGGTCAAGAAAAACATTTACTGCATGGTACTCTCAGGCGCTTCTTCCTCTTCCTCTTCTGCCGAATCCTCGACTGGCGCAGAGCCGGGGGCGGGATAGATATAGAGTTCGCGAACTTCGAGCAGCGGGAACTCTTCGCCGTCGACCAGCAGATTCTTTTGGCCGAACGGAGAGATTTCGCCAGCTTCGTCTTCGCACCATTCTGAGACGCGTCCCAGTCTCACTTCGTCTTCGGGATGCTGCCAGGAGAGCGGCGACAGCGCCGGCAAAAGGATCTCGCCCAGCTCGCGGGAGCGGAACGAAGGTCCGGTGCCGACCTTGGCAGGAATCCAGAACAGGTCGCGCAACCGCTTGGGTGGTTCGATATGGATCGAGGCGATGTCCTCAAAGGAGATCCAGAGGTACTCGCCTGCCGCAAACAGTTCGAGTTTAGGGCCAATACGGGGATCGGCATCGGACAGAGTAGTGAACTCCTTGCCGTTCAACTTGCCTCGCACGAGTGTAGTTTTCCCGTTGATAGCCTGTTTGGGGTAGCTTTTATTCTCAAACATATCGAGGCGGGTGCGCTCGCCATGCAAGGCAGTCTTGTAGAGGAGCGTCGCGAGCACCGAATCTTTATTGCCTTCCTGCTCGAGAATATTGAGCTGTTTTTCGGCGCGGTCGAAATCGCCGGCGAAACATAACAGCTCGAAAAGAAACGTCCGGCCACGCTGGTCGGACGGGTTATCTTTCAATTGGGAGTTCAAGGCCGAGATTGCCTCGTCGAGCTTCCCCGCTTTGAATAGAGTTTCGGCAGACATGCAGATTGATCTTACTGCAAAAGACCGGCGCCGTGGTGGAAGATTTTGCTGAGCGGTTTGGCGGAGCGGTTCTGGCGGCGGGGAGCGTGGCCGATCGAATAGATCGGTCCCCATTCTCTGGGGCTTCTCACCGTGTGATATTGAGTTCTGGGATTTTGGATGCCGCTGCAAAATCGTGTGGATCCCTGCGGGACGATTTCTTCCTGTGACGCCCGTGGAACGTTCATGGGAAATCGCGGCGGGGCGCTGCACAATCAGAAACGGGAGATTGTTCGCCAGTACGCGAGCCGGCGTTGGATTACGTGTCTGCTGGAATTCAAAGGCCGACGACGTTCTGTGATGTCTCCCGGCCGTTACACAGAGCTGTTCTTCCTGGACGAGGCGGTAGCGCTTGCCCGCGGGCCACAGGCCCTGCGCCGAATGCCGCTGGGCGCGGTTCAACGCTTTCCGAGACGCCCTCACGCCAGAGCCACTCGTTCGGTGCATTCGCCAGGGATACACACCTGAAATACACAAATCGTCACTCGCACTTTGAAGACGGCGGCCAACCGAGTTAAGAGTTTGGCGTTATTGACGCGATTCTCAAGCACAAAAAATCCGGCCACGAATGGCCGGACGAATTGTGCTGTAAGGAATATGCCGGCGACAGACGCCGCCGGATAGATTACATCCCCTGGTTGGTGGTTTGATTCCAGCCCTTCGACGCCACCTTGGCCAGTTTGCCGGTCGCATCCTGGGCCGAGTAGGTAACCATGATCGACTTGGCTGAAACGGAGAGAGATTCGGAAGGCTTACCGCCGCCAGCCGCACCGCCCCAGCTAATCGAATCGATGAAGACCTCGGTCAGATCGTACTGGAAGTAGACCTGGGTTGTCGAGTCGCCCGTGGCTTCGCGGACGATCATCGTACCGGTCGCCACGTGAGTACCGGCGCAGCAATTGGCAAACAGAAACGGAGACGATTTGTCTAATTGCTTCTGGAAGCTAATGCTGCTGAGGTCCACTTTGCCAGCGCCCGAACCGGTACCAAACGCGACGCTCGATGGGTTGCTAGCGCCATTGCTGAAGCTGAAGATTTCGATCCATCCTTCTGCTCCGGTCTTTGTTGATTCACCTGTGATTCCGGCCACAGTGAAGAAAATTTCAACTGCCATGTTATTCCTCTTTCAGTCTATTTGAAGACACACTTGTAGCAAGCGGGCTCGAAGCCCGGTTGATTGGTTGATGTTTATCTGTTTGCTGGCCTTACCGTGCGGATGCCGGAAGGTCTGCCACCAGACGTAATGAAACGGATAATTCGTCTAACTGGAAATGCGGGCGTAGGAACGCAACAGCTCGATAGGCCCCGGGCTTACCCGGAACATCCATAACTTCCACTCGAGCCTCACGAAGAGGGTTCTTAGCCTTGACGATGGCGCTGGCGCTGTCGTCAGCAATGGCGTATGTCTGGATCCAATTGTTCAAGAAACGCTCGCATTGGTCACGCGACATGAAGCTGCCGATCTTGTCCCGCATCATCGCCTTGAGGTAATGAGCGAAACGGGAGACCGCCAGAATGTACGGCATCTGGGTAGAGAGGCGCGCGTTGGCATTCGCCGCGTCTTTGTTGTAGAGCTTGGGCTTCTGAGCCGATTGCACGCTGAAGAAGGCCGCGTAATCGGCGCCTTTGCAGTGGACAAGCGGGATGAAACCGGCATCGGCCAATTCTTTCTCGCGGCGGTCCGTGATGGCCACTTCGCAAGGGCACTTCAGGGCCACGTCGCCTTCGTCGGTGCGGAACGTGTGCGAGGGTAGATCCTCGACCAAGCCGCCGCCTTCAACGCCGCGGATAGAGGCGCACCAGCCGTAAAGGGCGAAGGAGTTGGTCAAACGGGCAGCCATGGCGTAAGCCGCGTTACCCCACAGATATTTGCTGTGATCGGTACCGTCCACGCCCTCTTCGTAATTGAAGCCGTCGACCGGCTTGGTATCCCGGCCGTAAGGAAGACGCATGAGGATGCGAGGCAGGCACAACCCGACGTATCGGGAGTCGTCGCTCTCGCGGAATCCGCGCCATTTCATGTATTCGGTGTTGTCGAAGATCTTCCCAAGGTCGCGCGGTTGGCCCAGGTTGGTAAAGCTGTCGAGGCTCAGCAGCTCGGGACCAGCAGCCGTGAAGAACGGGGCATGCGCGGCAGCGGCAACGTGCGAGATGCGCTCCAACAATTCGATATCTTCCGGATGCTTGGTGAATTCGAAATCGCCAACCAAGCCGCCGAAAGGCTCGCCGCCGAAAACTCCGTATTCTTCTTCGTATACCTTTTTGAAGAGCGCGCTTTGGTCGAAATCGGGGGCGCGCTGGAGGTCGCGGAGAACATCGCGCTTCGAAGCGTTCAGGACTTTGATCTTCAACATCGAAGAACATTCCGAACTATCCAAAACGTATTTCAGCCCGCGCCAAGTGCCTTCGAGCTTCTGAAACGAAGGATGGTGCATCACTTCGTTCAATTGCAGTGAAATAAGGTGATCAATCTGGGCGATACGGGCATTAATCATGACCTCCGTATCGCGCGAGACAGTAACCTCGCCTTGCATGACCTGCGCGAGGAATTCCTTGATAAGGTCTTTGCCGCGTTCCTTCGCGGCGGTTTCCTCGCCAAACCGGCCTTGTTCGACAATCTGATCGAGCAGGCTGCCCTGCTCTGCGTTAACAGTTGTAGCTGTAGTTGCGGTTGCGTTTTGAACTTCGCTCATTTGGATTCACCTTCCTTCTTGGCATCCAGACCCATCTCGCCACGAAGCTGATTCAGCTTTTCCGAATTGGAGACGGCGTCGAGCAGCAGCGTGTCCAGCTTCTCGTTAGTCTGCAGGGTTCCCCGCAGATCGTTCAGCTTGGTGCGCAGGTCCAGCAATTCGCGGAGTGGGCGAATCTGACGGGCTACCTGTTCAGGCTCGAAATCTTCGAGACTCTTGAAGTGCAAATCTACTTTGAGTTGAGGCGCGTCGGCTTCTTCGGCCAACTTATTCTCAACCACGAAGTTGACGTGTGGGTGCATGCTTTCGAGCACGCCGTCGAAGTTATCCGGAGTCACTTCGACAAAACGCCGGCTCTTTAATGCCGGCAGGGGTTCGGTGGGTTGCCCGGTGAAATCGCCAACAACGCCAAGAACAAACGGCAATTCCTTAAGTTGAATTGCGTCGCCAATCTCGACATCGTAGGAAATCTGCACGCGTGGGGGACGGACGCGTGACAGCTTCTTCTGTATGCTTTCTCTTGCCATTTATAAAAACCTCAATATACGCTTTCTTTACGGGAGAAATCTCGCATTTTCGACAGTCCTCTGGCCGCCGATATGACGTGCTCAAGATATTACCAGAGTTTATTGGAGCCCAGAGGTCCCGTTTCGTCCGCCGGTACGGTTCCCACTATTTGCATTTGAGTGGCCAAGCCTGACGGTCAACGCACAAAAACCACCGATTCGCGTAAAACGCCCGTTTTGCGGGGCCTTCGAGGCATGACCGACCGTAAGCGCTTTTTGGCGCGATAGGACTGTTAAACCTTCTGGCATCGCTGCTTGGTTAATCCGCTATCGGAAACGGATAACGACGACATGTGGCGGTCCGGTTACGGATGTGCCAGGGCCATCTGCTGTTTCCACGAGTAAAGAGGATGGCGGTCGGTCAACACTTTTACCCGGCGCCGCGCTTCCTGGATAACCTCGGGTGAACGCGGGTTCGCGATGACGGACGCGATCAGCTTCCCGACTTCCACCATCTCCGCTTCTCCAAAGCCACGCGTAGTGACAGCCGGACTGCCGAGACGGACACCGCTGGGATTCAGAGGAGGATTGGAATCGAACGGTATCGAGTTTTTGTTCACGGTGATGTACGCCTCATCAAGCGCCTTCTCCGCTTCTTTGCCTTGTACGCCTTTGGCGAAGACATCTATTAAAAGGAGGTGCGAATCGGTGCCGCCGCTCACGACATGGAAATTTTCATCCTGCAGACATTTGGCCAAGGCGCGAGCGTTCCGAAGCACCTGTTGCTGATAGGTGCGGAATTCACTAGTCATGGCTTCGAGGAAGCAAACTGCCTTTGCGGCAATTACGTGGACGAGTGGTCCACCCTGCGCACCCGGAAACACTGCCTTGTCGATAGCCGGGCCAAATTGGGCCTTGGCGAGAATCAATCCCGCGCGCGGGCCGCGCAGTGTCTTATGGGTGGTGGAAGTTACGATGTCAGCGTGTTCACAGGGGTTCGGATAGACGCCGGCTGCGATCAAACCCGAATAATGCGCCATGTCCACCACGAAGGCGGCGCCGACGGCATCGGCGATTTGCCGGAATCGGGCGAAATCGATGACGCGGGAATAGGCGCTGGCGCCCGCGATGATCATCTTCGGGCGGTGCTCCTCGGCGAGCCGCGCCAGCTCGTCATAATCGATCAACTCGTCATCGCGGCGAACGCCGTAAGCCACTACTTTATAAAGCTGCCCGGAAAAATTTAAAGGATGCCCGTGAGTCAGGTGGCCGCCGTGTGAAAGGTTCATGCCCAGAATGGTGTCGCCGGGCTTGAGGATGGACGCATAGGCGGCGGCATTCGCCTGAGATCCGGAATGCGGCTGGACATTTGCGTATTCCGCGCCGAACAGCGCCTTGGCGCGATCGCGGGCCAGGTTCTCCACAACGTCGGCGAACTCGCAGCCGCCGTAATAGCGTTTGCCGGGATAGCCCTCGGCATACTTGTTCATAAAAACGCTGGCTGTCGCTTCAAACACGGCTTCAGAAGTGAAGTTCTCGCTGGCAATCAGTTCGAGCCGCGTATTCTGGCGATCTACTTCGTGTTGAATCGCGTTGTAGACTTCCGGATCCACTTCGGCCAGAGGCCGCTCCATCGCATGTTGATGATTCATGTGTCTGTTCTAATTGTCTAATAACCCTCAATGCATTGGAGCACTCTTTTCATACCCACGCTGCGGGAAAACCCCGTGGACGCCGAGGTGGTGAGCCACCAGTTGCTGATACGGGCGGGCTACATCCGGCAGCTCGCGGCAGGCATTTATAATTACTTGCCGCTGGCGCAGCGATCGCTACTGAAAATCCAGAACATTGTTCGCGACGAGATGAATGCAATCGGCGGCCAGGAGATGCTGTTGGCTACCTTGCATCCCGCCGAGTTGTGGCAGGAATCCGGCCGCTGGGAAGTGATGGGGGACAACATGTTCCGCCTTAAGGATCGCTTCGGCCGCGATCTTTGTCTGGGCATGACGCACGAAGAAGTGATGACCTTCATCGCGCGAGGCGAGTTGCGCAGCTATAAGCAGCTTCCGCAGATCTGGTATCAGATTCAAACGAAATTTCGCGATGAGCCGCGTCCAAGATCAGGACTGCTGCGGGTACGCCAATTCATCATGAAGGACTCCTATTCCTTCGATATGGACGCGGCCGGGCTGGATGTGTCTTATCAAAAGCACCATCAGGCATACTGCAAGATTTTCGACCGCTGCGGCCTTCAGTACACCGCGGTCGAAGCCGATTCGGGCGCCATGGGCGGCAGCCAATCGGAGGAGTTTATGGTCGCCTCCGATGCCGGCGAGGACTTTGTCGTGCGCTGCCTGAAATGCGGCTATTCGGCGAACCTCGAGAAGGCCGTGTCGACGCCCAGCAAGGCGCAGCTTGACGATGCCGAGGACAATCTGAATCCGGAGGAGTTTCACACGCCAGGATTGAAGACCATCGCGGACATCGCCGGGTTTACCAAGCTGCCGGAAACGTCACAGATGAAGAGCCTGGTTTACACGGCCGATGGCGATTTGGTTCTGATCATGATGCGCGGCGATCATCAGCTTAGTGAAACGAAGCTCATGGCGGTTTTAAAGGCAAAGGAAGTGCGGCCGGCGCATGCCCACGAGATTTTGAAGGCGTTTGGGGCAAATGCGGGCTCGCTGGGACCGGTGGGAGTGCGCTCAATCCGCATCATTGCCGATGCTGCGCTGCGCGGGCGCCGCAACATGATCGCCGGGGCGAACAAGGATGATTACCATCTGAAGAACGTTACTCCAGACGAAGATTTTCAAGCGGAATACTTCGACTTACGTCAGGTTGCAGCGGGGGACACTTGCGGCGATTGCGGCGCGCCGCTTGAGATTGTGAAGGCAATAGAAGTGGGCCACATCTTCAAGCTCGGATATAAGTATTCCGAATCAATGGGGCTGCGTGTCTTATCAGCCGCCGGCAAGGAAGTGATGCCCATCATGGGATGTTACGGAATGGGTGTGGAGCGTATTCTCACCTGCGCGATCGAGCTTTATCACGATAAGGATGGCATGTCTCTGCCCGCGGCTATTGCTCCGTTTACGGTTGTCATTACACCGGTCAACTACGCTGACGCCATGCAACGCGAAGCGGCCGATTTGCTGTATCGCGAGTGCCAGCGGGCGGGGATCGACGCGCTGCTAGACGACCGCGACGAACGTCCAGGCGTGAAATTTAAGGATGCGGACTTGATCGGTATTCCGTATCGCATCACGCTGGGAAAGAAGCTTACACAAGGCTTGATCGAGTTTGTCGACCGCCGGACGAAGGCATCGGAAGACGTGCTACTGCACGGAGCGCTGCCTCATTTGCAAAAAAAGCTCGGGATGCCGGTGACGTAAATGGGGGAACCGGATTGGAACACCGTCCGGCAGGAGTTTCCCGCACTTGCCGGACGCACTTATTTAAATACGGCGACGTATGGACAACTGCCGCGGCGTGCGGTGGAAGCCGTCAAGCGACACCTGGATCACCGTGACGAGGGAGCCTGCCAGGATTTTTTATCCTGGTTCGACGATTTGGCACAACTGCGCGCCGCGTTGGCGAGGCTGCTGCACGTGCAAGCTCAAGATATTGCCTTCACCACAACGGCGAGCCAGGCGCTATCGCTTGTGATGAGCGGTTTCGATTGGCGAGAGGGCGATGAGATCCTTACGCTCGAACATGAGTTCCCGAACCAACTCTATGCGGCACAATCGGAGCTGGGTGTCCGCGGCATCGAATGTGCTTGGGAGAGCCTCGAATCTAGCATTTCGCCGCGAACGCGGCTGGTTCTGCTGAGCACGGTTAATTACGTGACCGGCCTGCGGCCCAACTTGGCCGAGATAGTGGCTTCGTTGCGAAGACGCGGAATTTTCGTATATCTGGATGGCACCCAAAGCATTGGCGCATTGGATTTCGATTGCGGTGCGATTCAGCCCGACGTTTTGGCTGTGGACGCATACAAGTGGATGATCTCGCCAAACGGAGCAGGATTCTTTTATGTTCGCCCGGATGTGCGCGCGTGGCTGCGGCCTAACGTGATCGGTTGGCGCAGTCATTGGGATTGGCGGAATGTAGACGATTTGCATCACGGAGCTCCGGAATTCAGCGGCGACGCAGAGAAGTATGAAGGCGGAATGTTAGCGTTCCCATCTCTCTATGGCATGCAAGGTTCGGTGGGTCTGCTGGAACAGTTGGGCCCGGCGGCGATCGAAGCGCGCGTTCTGTATCTGAGCGGGCTGTTGCGCAAAGAACTGCAAGGGCTGGGGGCGGAGATGTATCCCCATCGCGGCGACCATCTTCCTTCGCAAATTGTGCTGGCGCGACTGCCGGGAACGGACTCATCGCTACTGGCCAGAGAGTTAGCAGCCCAAAACATTTTCGTTTCGGCGCGAAAAGGCTACCTACGCATTTCCACTCATTTCTACAATGATGAACGGGATGTTATGGTGTTGATCGAAGCGTTGCGCGCAAGTACCGGAAAGTAACTTCCGTCATTTCAGCGCCAGGCCTCGTGCGACGGACGTGAACTCATCGCCCGTGCGTATTTTGGCCGTCCCGAAGCGCCGCTCGAAAATGCGCCGCACCGCGGGAACCAAGGATGATCCGCCGGTGAGGAAGACCATATCGACGTCGTGCGCCGCGGCTCCGGTCTTAGCCAGTAAGTTGTCGACGCTTCGCTCAATCAACGCTAATTCTTCACCGATCCATTCCTCGAATTGGTCGCGCCGCACTTCCTCTTCCAGTTCCAAATCGCCGTCGGTGAAGCGAAAAACGGTTCGGTCGGCATGTGAAAGAGTCACTTTCGCGCGCTGTACGGAGCGGTGCAACTGATAGCCGAGGTCGTTCTCGACCAGATAGAGCAGCGCATTCAATTTCGCACGCTCCTCCGCTTGGGCGCGGACGGTCCGTAGCATGTTCAAAGTTTCCGATGAGCGGAGGAACGAGAGGTGGTGCCAACGCTCCAACTTGAAGTAGACCCAGTTGGGGACCGGCAACTTCTTGCCGAAGGAATGGAGCAGTGACCCCGCGCCTAAGGCCGGGGACACCAGATGGCGGACGATCTTAGCGTCGAACGCATCGCCTGCCAAGCCGAGGCCTTCGTTCCCCAACAGGTCGCGCGGTTCGCGGCCACGCTTACGAATTTCAGGGCCGACACGCAGGAGTGAGAAGTCGCTGGTGCCGCCGCCGAAATCGCCGATGAGGATCAATTCGTTTCGATCGAGAGTGGATTCGTAGTGATACGCAGCCGCCACAGGCTCATATTCGAAGGTTATGCGCTCAAAGCCTGCGCGGTACATCGCTGTTTCGAGGCGTGAAACGGCATAGGTGTCCTCAGCCTCGCTCTCGGCCCCAACGAAGCGGATAGGCCTGCCAACCACCGCCTCCTTAATCGGAAAGCCGAAGTAAGCGCTGGCTTCAGTGCGGATGTCTCGGAGAATGTTTGCGACTAAGTCCTCAAGCGTGATGCGCCGCCCGAATACCTCCGTGCTTTGCAATCCGCGGTTCGATAGGAATGATTTGAGCGATTGGATCAATCGGCCGCGTTCGTCAGCATTCAAATAGCGGTCGATAGCCGCGGGACCAGACCAGGATTTTATCGTCTTGCGCGAGGCATGAGCCAGCAGTTCCAGATAGAGAAGCGATCGATAGGATGACGTGGAACCGCCGCTGTGCGCAAATTTCGCGAGTTTCACGTCGCCTTCGTTCGTCAGACAAGCGATGGAACTGTTGGTGGTACCGAAGTCGAAACCAATTTGCATCGGGAGTGCTACGCCCGACGGGTTAGAGCCGTCCCTTGCGGGGCTTCAACACCCAGATGCCGCCGAAGAAGGCTGCGAGCACGCCGAATGCTAGCCAGAGCGCGACTTTGAAGGCGTGCTCGCCTGCGAATATATAAGAGCTGAAGAAAATCCCACGTATTGTCAGAATCAGGACGATAGTTACCCAGATAGGAAACAGATAGCGGAAGATTCCTGTGGCAGCAAGTAACGTGGATAGCAACCCCACAATACCCATCACCAGGAGGCCGCGAACTATGCTATCGGCAGTGAAGGGGAGCAACCCAGTGAGTCTCAATTGCTCGCCGGAGGCTGCCAGCAGCGCCGTGGCTACTAAGAAAAGGCTAAGGATAAAGTGGAACACGTAGCTATAGGCGCGCAATATGAATCCAAAAGCCCTCAACCGCAGTTCCTCCCGTCACCACTCCTAAATAAAGCGAGCACAAGCCCAGCCATTGTAACAACGAGGAATATTCGTAAGAATTTCGCGGTACGGTCAGAGGATTTTCTTGCCCATCGCCGACATGACAAGTTCTACGCCCAGGAGAGCCGTCCGGTTCGCGACGTCGAGGACTGGATTCACCTCGACAACTTCCATGGAGAGCATCTGCCCGGAATCGCAAACGGTTTCCATCGCCAGATGCGCCTCGCGATAGGTCATACCGCCGCGAACGGGCGTTCCGACGCCAGGGGCTTCGTCGGGATCGACAGCATCCATATCGAGCGAAAGGTGAAAGCCCGCCGCGCCGTCCGTCGCGAGGGCAATCGCCTGCTCCATTACCGAGCGCAGACCACGCTCGTCGATCTCACGCATAGTGAAGGCAGTTATACCGGAGCGGCGGACGAGATCACGCTCGCGCTCGTCCACATCGCGAATGCCCACGAGCGCAACGTTCTTGCCCGCGACTTTGGGGGCATAGCCATAGAGCCGAGTCAATTCATCGGGTCCGAGGCCGAGGCAGCAGGCGAGCGGCATGCCGTGAATGTTGCCGCTGGGGCTGGACTCGGGCGTATTCATGTCAGCATGCGCGTCAATCCAGATGACCCCGATTTTTCCGCCCCTTGCGCGATATGCCTCGGCAACCCCCGCCACGGTTCCTACTGCGATCGAATGATCCCCGCCCAAGATAAGCGGGAACTCACCTTGCGCGATCGCGTCCGCCGCTGTTTGCGCAAGCTTTTCACAGGCCTTGGCGATCTGTGGCAGGTACTTCGCGGTAGCCGGCCCGGAGGGAACACTCTCTTGCTGTGGGGCGGCGATGTTGCCCAAGTCTTCGATTTGATAACCCAACGACGGCAACTTGCGGTTTAAGCCTGCGAGGCGAAGCGCGGAAGGGCCCATGTCCACACCGCGGCGAGCGGCGCCGAGATCAAGCGGCGCGCCTAAAATGGCGATCTTTGAATGACGCATAGACGACTGGGGCTACTGCCTTGGGCGTTTTCAGCGTACCAGCCGCTTGCGATGCTCAAATCATCTGGCAATAAAAAAGGAAAAGGACCACACGATTGTGGTCCTTTTCTGCCTGCGGACTACTTCGTACCGTGTTCGTCGTCCGCATCGAGCTTGGCGGACTCCACAAGCTTTACCTCCTTGGGATACAAAACGCGGCTGTCGCCTGGATAAGGCGTGGAATAACCTTTTGTCGAGTACCAAATCGCATGATTCATAAGATTCGGATCTGCCGAGTCGGGCTTTTGATTTTGACCATGCGGGAGATATTTGGCCACTTCTCGCTGCCAAGCCTTTTGCAATTTGCTGGTCGCAACTGGGTTGAGGGTGTTCAGGTACAAAATACGCAACAATAAGCGAGATTGTCGAGAGCCGAACTGCCGCCGTGTTTACGGTTCACGGCGTGGTCGATTTCGTGAGCGAAAGCGGAATGGCTTTCAGGATAAAGACAATACTCACAACGAAACTGCGCCCGCCTGGCAACTTCACGCCGCAGTTCGTGCTTCAGATCAGGACGCACCCGTTAGGATTTGTTCGGCGCGCGCCTTTGCCACCCGAAGAATATGTTCGAGCTGGAAGAAATAATCCAACTCGGCCTGCTCATCCATGGAAAGATGATCTTCTTTTTCTCGAGTGATCAACTGGGCAACGCGTTCTTGGGCCACGGCTGACGGGCGAAAGGCGATGACTTGTTCCGGAGTTGTACCTGCGGCGATGAAATCGATGAATTCCATATACGCTGGATGTGCGGCAGCCATCTTTCTCCTAGAGTAACGCCTGAGTGTCCGCGTTATTGCCGAACACCGTTTGGCTACTCGAACAACGACGCCACCCGTAAGCTCCAGCCGGGCAGCAAGTCCGTCGTCAGATCCTGATCCTGGCGCAATTCCCGCCGCTTGTCGACTGCGTATACGAGCACTTCGCGCGTGGCTGGATAGATTTGCCAAACTTCTTCAACACCCGAAGCCAGATACGTCAGGACCTTCCGCCGCGACTCTCCGGCACGCTCGCTCGGCGAGATCACTTCGGCGGCAATATTCGGCGAACCGTGAATTGGCGTCTTCCGGGGGTCGAGATCGGCGCGATCGTTTAACAAGACGCAAACGTCCGGCCGAAGCCGATCCCGGACGCTCAAAGCAAACTCGATATCCTGATGAGCCCTTGCCGCGCCGCGGGTTCGTAAGAACTGCTTTAGAGCACTCAGTAGGTTAAACACAATGTCCTGATGTTCCGGAGTGGGGCTGGACACTTCGACCAGATCTCCCGCAACCAACTCCCAACGCCGCCCCTCTTCATAGGGCAGAGCATCGAACTGTGCGCCTGTCATCGTGGCGAGACTCGCCATCGTCAAACCTCTCCTTAATCATAGAGTGTCTTGGTCTGGCTGCCGCGTCATTTCATCGTGATTGATTTGGTCAGCGGAAGTTCTTTGGATGAAGAACCGACCATAATTTTGTACTCGCCGGGAACCAGCTTCCAATCGTCTTGCGCCTCGTCATAAATCGAGAGGTACTTGGGAGGTATCGCGACACTCACTTCTTTGCTTTCGCCCGTCTGGAGAGGCACCTTTGCCCAGCCTACGAGGCGCTTCGGGGGTTCATTCGCTTCCTGGGGCAGCGCCGCATAGACTTCCGCGATCTCGGCGCCGGCGCGAGTGCCCGTATTCTTCAACGTGAAGCGTATCCTGGTTTCGTTGCCCGGCTGGAGTTCGAGGCCCGAATACTGGTACTTCGTATACGAGAGGCCAAAGCCGAACGGAAACAACACGGGTTTATGCTCCGCGTCATACCACTTGTAGCCGACCTTCAAACCTTCATCATAGGTGACGCTGAATGTTGGTTTGGCTTCTCCGGTGCGCATCACGGCCTCGCGTCCTTGCGCTCCCGGCGGCGGTGTGACCAATTGGGGATGCGGCAGATCGTCAATGCTTCGCGGAAACGTCATGGGCAGCTTCGCGCTAGGATTGACATCGCCGAAGAGAATGTTAGCAACGGCGTCCGCTCCCTTACCGCCTGCAAACCAGGCTTCAGCCACGGCGCTCACGCTGTCAATCCATGGCATTGTCACCGCCGTCCCGGTCTCCAGAACTACGATGGTGCGGGGGTTAGCCGCCGCGACTTGTTGTATCAGCGCATCCTGGTTTTCCGGTAACGAGAGATCCCGCATGTCCATGCCTTCGCTGGACCATTGATAGGCGAACACGATCGCCACATCAGATGCTTTCGCCAATGCGGCGGCCGATTCCAGGTTTGCGCCGGAATCAAATTGCACCTTGGCATGCGGCGCCTTCGTCGACACTGCTTTCAAAGGCGACGTGGGAAACCAAACGTGCGCTTGCCATTTAGAGGGCGGGCTGCCGGGCGGGTCCACCTGCGCTGATCCGCCACCTGAAATCATGCCCATGTCGGCATGCGGGCCGATGATCGCGATGGATTTGATGTTTGGTGCGTTCAGCGGAAGTACGCCATTGTTTTTGAGCAAAACGGTGCTCTGTTCCGCGATCCGCCGCGCCGTTTCAAAACCGCGTTCGACATCGACCACGTTTTTCTGCACGGGGTGATCCACAATGCCACTCGCAAACTCCGAACGCAGCATGCGACGCGCGTGGTCATCCAATTCCGCCATTGAAATCTTGTCCGAATCCACCGCTTGCTTCAGCTTGTCTCCGAAAAATTCATCGAGCGGCTCCTCGTTGTCCAAGCCAGCATGGGAAGCCTTGACCGTGCTGTGCGTGCCGCCCCAATCCGACACCACGAAGCCTTTGAAGCCCCAGTCTTTCTTCAGAACGTCGGTCAGGAGATATTTGTTCTCACAGGAAAAGTCGCCATTGACGGCGTTGTATGCGCACATCACGGCAGCCGGATTGCCAATATCAATGCCAATCTTGAACGCCAGCAGATCGGACTCACGCATAGCGCGCTTGCTGATGATGACATCTACTTCGTTACGTCCACTCTCCTGGTCATTGATGGCGTAATGCTTGATATCCCCGATCACGTTTTGCGCCTGCTCGCACTTGATGCGATTTCCAACCAGCGTGCCTGCCAGAATCGGATCTTCGCCCTGATATTCGAAGGTTCTTCCGTTGCGAGGGTCGCGCGTGACGTTCACTCCGCCGCCCAAGGTCATGTTGTAGCCCTGTGCGCGCAACTCACGGCCGATCAGCGCGCCGTATTCGCAAGCCGCCTCGGTATCCCAACTGGAGGCCGCAGCCAAATTCGACGGTAGCGCTGTTGAGTAACGGCCGTTCTCTGCGCTGCTCCGGACTCCGTACGCCGCATCGCTCATCTGAATCATCGGAATACCCAGCCTGGGAATGCCGAGCACAAACCCGGCGCCGCCATTGCCTAGATAAGCGTTCGGCCTCGGCTTGCCCCACCCTGGCATTCCGTTGCCATGCAAGAGTGTGATCATCTCGTCGAGCGTCATCTCCTTCAGTACCATGTCCGCCCTCTGGTCGGGCGAGAGGTTCGTATTCATCCAAGGGAAGGATTTGTTGGACTGCTCTCCTTCATTATGAAGGCGATGCTGGGCGACTAGGGCTAAAGATGCTGCGAGTAAAACGATAGATAATCTCGAACGGCGCGAATTCATATAGTGCTCGTGACCGGAGCGTTTCTATAATACTCGCGTTAGGCGGCGGGCGGTTTCGGCTCCCAAGACCGGCAGCGCGGGGTCGGTGATTAGGCCAATCTGCTTCAATACGGATGCCTGGTCCCAATAGATGTGCTCGTGTGCGAGCTTTCCGTCACGAAAGCGCACGATTGCCACCAGCCCGATCTCCACTCGTTTATGAGTCGGAGCTATCCCTGGCAGCATCCATGGCATCTCCTCGGTGTGTGTGAACGAAAAAATCATCTCGTCGACCAACTGATCGCTTCCCACGGTTCGGGATATCGGCGTCAATGTGGTGTCCGGAGGCATTTTTGAAATGAAATCCTTCGAATAAAAAGCCCGCAACGCCTCTTTGCCATAGCCGCCCGTCATTACGGGCACATGGTTGACGTATGCGTCGTCAGTCATTGTGGCCAGCGTAGCCTCCGTATCGCGCGTGTTAAATTCATGCGCGGTGTGCTCTTCCCACAACGTGCTCAGATCGCCTTGACTCATCTGTCGATGGTACAAAGCGGGGATGAAGGCTGGCTAGACGCGAGCTTGCTGGCGTTTGCTGAGCAGGAAATAACAGACGGTAAGCAGGACGATCCATGGGAGCCCGGCGATGAGCGTCACCCGCATTCCGGGCACCGCCCAGGTGGTGATTAGAATCGCGAATACGGCGGCTGCTCCGAGAAGCGATCCATAATCCGGGGCCATGCCGCGCTTTCGGCGGAAGAACCAATGCGTGACAAAGATGGCCAGCCAAGTAAAGAGGCCGCCGAACAGAGAAATGCCAAACATATAGACGAAAACGCTATCCGGAAAGAAGAACGCGATGACGATGGCCAATGCCAATCCGCAAGCTGAGATCAGGAGCGCCCTGAAAGGCGTGCCCACGCCCGATACGCGTCCCCATGAGGCGGGGGCATACCCGCTGCGCGCGAGCGAAAACATCATCCGGCTGACCAGATAGAAATTGCAGTTCATGCTGGAGGCGGCCGCGGTGATTACGACAAAGTTCACGACGTGCGCGGCGGCCGGCACGCCTACGAACTGGAACACGCGGACGAACGGGCTCGCCGTGACATCGGCCCCCGGCTGAATTTGGTTCCAAGGGACGATGCTTAGGAGAACAACGATAGCGCACAGGTAAAAAAGAATGAGGCGCGCGGCCATTGTTCGGATAGCTTTTGGGAGGGCGATATCCGGATCTTTTGCCTCGCCGGCGGTAACCGCCACGACCTCGGTGCCGATATAGCTGAAGATTACGAAGACCATTGCCATCCAGATTCCGCTCCAGCCGTTCGCCAGGAAGCCGCCATGCGCGGTCAGGTTTGAAAAGCCCACACCGTGTCCCGATTTCGCACCGACGATGAGTGCCAGGCCGAAGAGGATGAACAATACGATGGCTACGACCTTGATCATGGCGAACCAATACTCAAAGCTGCCAAAACTTCCGACGCTGCGGGCGTTGACGTAGAGCAGCGCGACAGTGAACCCCAGAATCCAGAGCCATTTGGGCGTGTCTGGAAACCACCATTGGCAGTAGATTGCGATGGCCGCCGCTTCTCCGCCGATTGCTACGCACTGGGCGGCCCAATATGTGTATCGCACGGCAAAGCCCGCCCATGGATTCAGATATATTCCGGCATATACGCCAAAAGAGCCGGCGGTAGGATGCGCCACGGCCATCTCCGACAGGGCGCGCATCAAGAGGATGGCGATTGCTGCGCCCAAAAGATAGCTCACGATTACGCCTGGGCCGGCTGTGTGGACGGCCAGCGAACTACCGAGGAACAGACCGGTGCCGATGGCTCCGCCTAGCGCGATCATGCTCAATTGGCGGCTGGTCAACTCGCGCGAGAGCTGTTCGTTTTCTTCAATGCGGATGCTTTGCGGCTCCCTCATGTGCGCGCCATCAGTGTCAGGTTCTCCTCCAGCGCGGTAAGCGCCGTGCGGACGTCGTCCATCGTGTTGTACGCATGAAAAGAAAAACGCACGCCGTCATGCCGAGCCGATGCCAGTACGCCGTTTTCCGTCAGCTTCGCGATTGCCTTGGCGGAATCGGTTGAGCGGACCACAATCAGTGGACCGGCGGTCGAAGGTTCGGTTTTCGTTTGAATGCCTAAAGCGTCAACGCCATCGAGGAACGCTCGCGAGACCAGTTCAATCTGCGCGGCTACATTATCCATTCCGAAATCGATCAAGAGATTCAGAGCGGGGCGCGCCATATAGATGTTCGGCACGGGTGGCGAGCCGCCCTCAAAGCGCCGGGCAGCCGGCGCCGGATCGAATTTCTGGGTATTGAATGCGAATACGTCGCGTTGCGCCATCCAGCTGGTTACGGTTGGGGTGAGAGATTCGATCAGCTCGCGCTTGACATATAGAAACGCGAGGCCAGGCGGGCCCAACAAATACTTCAACGTGCCCGTAACGAAGAAGTCCACATTCAATGCCTTGACGTCAAGAGGGCGAGTGCCGCAATCCTGGTAACCGTCCAGGAGCACGAAGGCTCCGCGTTCGTGCGCCAGCCTTCCGATCGCTACCGCATCCGCACGGTTCCCATTCAGGAACGAAACCTGCGTCACCGGCACGATGCACGTCCGCTCGTCAATTGCGTGCTCGTACGCTTCCAGCGGAATTGTGCCGTCGACGCCCTTCAAAAACTGAACATCCGCGCCGCGACGTTCTTGTGCAAGCCAAACGTGCCCCATCGTGGGGAATTCATATTCGCCCATGACCACTTTGTTGCGCCGCTCGAAGCTGAGGGCGCTGGCAATTGCACCGATTGCGGCGGATACGCTGGTCGCAATCGCGATTTCGTCGGGATCAGCATGAATAAAGTTTGCAAACTCGCGGCGCAATTCTTCGTATGCGCCCATCCATTCCTCCCACGGCGCGGAGGAGGCGCGCCAGCTTGAGCCGTAGGCTCGCATACCGTCTTCGACGACGTCGGAGAGCGCCCCTTGCGAGCAACTATAGAAGTAAGCCTTTTCGCGAAGGATCGGGAAACGCGAGCGCAGCTTGGAAACCTGTTCGTCTCGAGCAAACCTAAGGCGCTGCATGCTTACCGGTGAGTGTAGCCCATGCACAGCAGTCAGCTTTGTTTCACGGCTGCGGCACAATTTAGCTATGAAATTGAAAATCGTGCAGGCTGGAGAACCCGTTCTCCGGCAACAGGCGCGGGAATTGACTCGCGACGAAGTCCGCGACCGCGCGACGCAGGAGCTTATCGAGTGGATGCGCCAGACCATGTATGATGCACCTGGCGTCGGTTTGGCCGCGCCGCAGATTGGCCTTGGCTTGCAGTTGGCGGTCATAGAAGACAAGCCGGAATATATCCGATCGGTCCCACCCGAGCGTGTGAAGGAAATGCGCCGCCAAGCCGTACCCTTTCACGTCATCGTCAATCCGAAGATCAGGTTGGATGATGGCGCGGCGGTCGAGT
This sequence comes from Bryobacteraceae bacterium, assembly GCA_036269625.1. GTDB lineage: Bacteria > Acidobacteriota > Terriglobia > Bryobacterales > Bryobacteraceae > Bog-105. The sequence goes on from DATBEF010000058.1 coordinate 27,337, forward strand.
TTTTCGAGGGATGTTTAAGCCTGCCCGGTTTGATGGCGATCGTCCCTCGGGCCTCCCGTGTCCGCGTTGACTGCCTGGACCATAACGGCGAACCAAAACAGATCGATGCTTCCGGATGGCATGCGCGCATCCTGCAGCATGAGATCGACCATTTGCAGGGTGGCCTGTACATCGATCGCATGTATAGCCGGTCCTTAATGCCGGTTGAGCAATATAACCGGCATTGGAAGGACAAGGCGATTTCGAGCGTCAAAAGCGATCTGGCGATCAGTTAGAACTGCAGGTGCAAGGCGATCTGCAGAATCCGCGGCCCGTTTGTATTGGCTGTTGTGATTTGGCCGAATTGCGAGCTGTTGATATTAGTGATCGGGTTGTCGAAATTGGTGTGGTTAAACACATTGAACACATCCAGGCGCAATTCCGCAGTAAACTTCTCGCCGAAGATGAAGTGCTTCGCGAGCGTCACATTGGTGTTGATCAGTCCGGGCCCTCGCAGCGCATTCCGTCCCAACGTTCCTTCGGTGAACTGTCCAATCAGGGATGCGGGGTCGTTCTGGGCTGTAGTGTCTAAATTCAGCAGGCGGGAGTTTGAAAGCGCATTGGGATTGAAATAATAGTTGCCTGTGTTGCCATTGACTGTCTGGTTCGTACGCGGATTGTAGATGCCGACGGTTGGGGTTACGAGGTCGGCGCGGACGAGGCCCGGCTCGCCGTCGCCTGCCGGTCCCGGATCCGTGTTCGTTGTGTTGAGACCGGCCAGAACATCGAGGGGGAAGCCGGTGCGCCAGGTAACGATCGGGTAAAGGCTCCAGCCCTTGGTTAATAGTTTCGGGCCCCGTTGCCACATTCGATCGAACGGTAAGTCCCAACCGCCCGAAAACACGAGGTTATTCCGCACGTCTGTATCGCCCGACGCGTAAAACTCATGCTCGTTGTAGTAGGGCACTATCGAATTTCGTTCGCGGAATCCGGACGCGTTGTCCAACTCATGTCCCCACGTATACGCCAGCGTGTAGAAAGCCGTCCCGAGGCGCGTCTCGCCAGTTCTCTTTGTCAAATTTACAGTCATGGAGTTGTAGTTGGCATTTGAAATGTTCCGGAATTGAAGGAGATTGCCGTAGACCGAATTAGTCGAATCGGGATCGTAGATGCGGGTGTCCGAACCGAGCGGAAATGGGTTGATATCGACCAGCGATGTGAGCCCATGCGCGCTGTACCCGATGTAGCCGACCTCCAACGTCATGCCCGGCGCGAGTTGCTGCTGGAGATTGAAACTGTATTGATAGACATAAGGTGTTTTCAGGTGCGGGTTCACCAGATAGATTCCGCCATTACTGCTGAGGGGGAGAAACGGCGAGTAATCCACGTTAGAACTTGGCGGCTTGGACGGGAATCCGTTGGGCGTGCCCGTATTATTTGTTCCGAATGGGTTCGAGAGATAGCCCGTGGGGCCACTCTCAGTGCCATCGAGCGCATTGAAGAATAAACTTGGCTCGGCGTAGAAGGGCGGCGCCCCATTGAACTGGAGATTGTCCTCGCCCTTCAGCACGTCGTAGAAAATGCCGACTCCACCACGTATGGCGGTTTTGGCATTTCCAAACACATCCCAGGCGAAACCCGCTCGCGGCGCGAAATTCGTTTTATCGGGGAAGTTGGTGCCTTTCGGCGCTCCCGGATCTCCGGGATAGAGTAAGCCCTGCGGCGCGTTTGTGAACCTTTGTGATTGCGCTCCGGGAATGAACGTGAACGAACGACCCTGCGTATCGTACTTCGGTTCCGCGTACTCGTAGCGGAGCCCCAAGTTGAGAGTCAAGCGCTTCGAGACGTGCCACTCATCCTGCCCGTAGCCGGCATATTGATGCGAGCGTATGTTGTTTCGGGCGTCCGAGGCCTGGAAGTAATTGTCCGGCAATCCGAGCAGGAAATCAGCGAAGTCGTATCCGGAACCCACGGATGTCGATGGCCCATAGAAGAAGAAGCTCCCGTTCCCATAGAAGTCATAACTGGTGTTGTTCTGATACGGCGAAAAGTAGAATCCAAACTTCAGATTGTGCGTGCCTTTGGTCCAGGAGACATTGTCGTAATAGGCGTAGATCGTGTTGGCGAATGTCGTGGGCCCATTCGGCGAAAACCCGGTTTGCAAGCCACTGCCGTAGAAGTAGAGGGCCGGCGGGCCGGTTGTGACATCCGGCGTGATGTTCACGCCAAGCTGCTGCGGGCTGGGTAATTTCGTAGTTGGCGACGCGTTCGTGGGTGTGTTGCGAACCGCACTCGCACGCACTTCGTTGAAGAGCGACGCCGTGAAGATGTGCGTATACGCGAGCGAGCCTGAATAGGTTTGGTTAAATGCCGCTGACGTGTAGCCGGTAACGTAAGCATTCGCAAAGGGACTAGTTATTTTGGCATCGTGTGCGGTAAATGTGCCGGTCAATGTATCTTTAGCTGTGATGTCGTAGTCGAGGCGTCCTAGATACTCGTTCTCATTGTCTAGTGCCGAAGCTTCGGGATAGACAAAGCCGGTCGGAGAGGTGGGGATCAGATTGTTTTTGAAGTATGCCTGCGCCACCGGATCGATTTTGGTGGGATCTATGATGCCTTGGCTCGCCAACTGCGGATTCGACTGGTAATAGGGATTGTTCGTCAGAAAGCTTGCAACCGTTGATGCGTTTGCGGACTGAGAGAAGTCGCCTTGAGCTTCGGCCGGGGTAAAGGTTGGAACCTGCCCTTGCAACTGCAACGCAGTCTGCCGCTGGCCCTGATAGGAGAAGAAAAAGAACAGCTTGTTCTTTCCGTTGACGATATGCGGGATTATGATTGGGCCGCCTATGGTTCCTCCGTACTGCTGCCGATTCAGAACAGAGCGCGGCTGCCCCTGCTCATTGCTAAAGAAATTGTTGGCGTCGAAGAACGTGTTTCGCGCGTAATCGAACAGCGTCCCGTGAAGGCTGTTAGTGCCGCTCTTGGTCACCACGCTGACGACGCCTCCGGCGTTGCGGCCATATTCGGCGGAGTAAGTGCTCTCAATGACGCGGAACTCGGCTACAGCATCCGGATTCGGATTGACGACGACAGAGTTCGACAACAGATCGTTATTCAATCCGCCATCGAGCAGATATGTTACCGAATCTGTACGGCCCCCGGCGATGCTGTAACTGCCTCGCGCGGTGCTATCCGGATTAGTCGCCGTCACGCCCGGTTGTGTCTGCAGAAGGTCCAGCGTATTGCGGCCGTTCAGCGGCAGCTCGAAAATCGCTTTGCCCGTCACCGTGCCCGAGACGGTCGAATTTTCGGTCTCGACGGTGCTGCCGTGGGATTCTACGTTCACGACGTCCGTCACTTTGCCGATTTGCAGGACCAGGTCCACGCGCAATGTCTGGTTAATATCGAGCGAAGCGACTCCGGACTCAGTCTTGCTGAAGTTCGGCGATTCTGCCTCCACACGATACTGGCCCACCGGCAGTTGCTGGACCTGATAAAAGCCTTTTGTATCGGTGATTGTCGTTTTCGTGATGTCGGTGCCGACATTTGTGATCGTCACCGTTGCACCTTGAACTATGGCTCCGGCAGGATCAGTGATGATTCCGGCGATTTTCCCGGTCGCGTCCTGCGCCTGACTCAGAGAGGCACAAAGACAACCCAGCAGCGCTACAAAAGTTGCGAAAATAGATTTATTCATGTGAGTAACTAGCCCCCCAAAGTTGTCTCGCATGAGCGACGCCCCGTGGAATATCGGTTGGGCCGTCCGCCTGCAAAAGACACGTTAAATAAGCAGGGCGTCGTGGCCCGCCACCCGCCTTACTGGATGGCCTTGATAATTCCGTTCAGATAGCTTGGAGGGTTACAGCAGGGATGAACGGCTCCAGCGCGATTTCGACCCTCAGTTAGGAACCCAGTATAGCGGGATTTCGGAGCGTTTAACAGCCGAAAGTTTATTCGTTATCAGCGGGGCTGAGGGCCATCTGCTGTAATTATGAATGTCGGATCTTAGCTGCTGAGATGCTATAAACATGAGTTCCCGCCGAAAGTTTCTGGGCCAGGTCGCCTCCAGTCTGGGCACTCTCGCGTTGCCGGGGACTGTGGCCGGGGCGAATGACCGCATACGTCTCGGGATCATCGGCTATGGCGCGCGCGGCGCCGACCTTGCGATCGAGGCTACGGCGTGCCCTCACACCGAGATTGCCGGCGTTTGCGACATCTATAGCGCTCAGCGCGACCGCGCGCTCCAGCGCTTCCCCGACTGCAAGATCTACGCCGACCATCGCCTGTTACTTGAGGACAACAGTATCGATGCCGTGCTCATCGCCACGCCGCAGCACCTCCACGCCGAGCACTTCATAGGCGCGGTGCTCGCCGGCAGACACGTGTATCAGGAAAAAACGATGGCTTTCACGGTTGATGAGGCCAAGCGCATGCGCGATGCCTGGCTCCCTGTCCGAGGCAAGCAGGTTGTGCAGATCGGGCATCAGAGTTGCTCCTCGGGTCACGCCATCGATGCCGCGAATTTCCTGCGCAACGGAAATCTGGGGCGCATTACCGCCATCAATGCGGCAATGTATCGCAATACTCCGCACGGCAGGCCTCAATGGTCCCGGCCTGTCTATCCCGACATGACCCCGGAGAACATATTTTGGGATCGTTTTCTTGGCAGCACGCCCGAAATGCCGTTTAATGCGAACCGGTACATGAATTGGCGATTGTTCTGGGACTACTCCGGCGGCAACGTGCACGAATCCATGTCGCACCAAGTTGCGTTCTGGTCCAAAGCGCTGGGCCTTCAAATTCCATTTGCCGTCACCATGACCGGCGGTGTTTATCTATGGAAGGATGGCCGCGAAGTTCCCGACACGATGAGCGTATCGATGGAGCAGCCCGAAGAACTGCTTTTTACATGGACCTCAGGTTTTGGCAATTCTAATCCCGGCATCACCGAACACGTGCTTGGAACGGATGGCTCGATCTTTAGAACGCCCCTGCAAATCCGCTACTCGCCCGAAAAGATGAACCGCCCGCAAGCCGAGACCCTGGCGGGGCCGACGGCTACACCGCCCCGCGCGCACATGCAAAATTTTCTCGACTGTATCCGCAGCGGCAAAGAACCCAATTGCCCATTTGAAATCGGATACAAAGTCTCGATCGCATGCCGCATGGCGATCGAGAGCTATCTCCAGCGACGTACCGTTTACTGGAATTCAGAAAAGGAAGAAATCGTCTAACCGGACGCAATCTCTATGGATTTCGAACTGACGCCGGAGCAGATCCAGCTCCGTCACATGGTCCGCGAATTCGCGGAAGGCGAACTCGGCCCACACGTACTCGAGTGGGACGAAGGCCAGGTGTTCCCTCTTGACGCTGTAAAGAAGGCAGGCCAGCTTGGGCTGCTTGGCGCGATTTTTCCCGAAGACCTGGGTGGAGCGGGGCTCGGCTACATCGATTACTCGGTGATCATCGAAGAGTTGGCCCGCGTGGATCCGAGCGTTGCGCTTATCATTGCGGCGCATAATTCGCTTTGCACGAATCATATTTATCTCGCCGGGAATGAGGATCAGAAGCGCGCCTACATTCCGAAACTTGCCACTGGGGAATACATCGGTTGCTGGTCTCTAACGGAACCGGAAGCGGGGTCGGACGCCGCGGGCACGCGCAGTACGGCGTATTGCAAAGATGGCCACTGGATACTTAATGGCGGCAAGACGTTCACGACGAACGCGCAGTATGCCGATGTATGCGTTGCAATGGCGGTTACCGACCGCTCCGCTTCGCAGCACGGGATATCGGCGTTCATTCTCGAAAAGGGTGCCCCGGGTTTCCGCGTCGGCAAAAAAGAGAACAAGTTAGGCATGCGCGCGAGTGCGACGGGCGAGGTGCTTTTCAACGATTGCCGTCTTGCGGCCTCGCAGCTGCTCGGCAAGCGGGGCGAAGGCTTCGTCGATAGTCTCCGCATTCTTGATGGCGGCCGCATTTCCATCGCGGCGCTCGCCATCGGCCTCGCTCAGGGCGCTTTCGAAGCAGCGCTCCGGTATTCGAAACATCGCAAGCAGTTCGGACGCTTTATCTCGGAGTTCCAAGCCATTCAACACAAACTCTCGGATATGGCGACCGGTATCGAGTCCGCTCGCTTGCTGACGTGGCGCGCAGCGGCCATGAAGGACACGGGCAAGCGTGTCACCAAAGAATCTGCCATGGCGAAGCTGTACGCATCCGAAATGGCCGTGAAAGTGGCCGATGACGCTTTGCAAATCCACGGAGGCTATGGTTTCATCAAGGACTATCCCGTCGAGAAGTTCTATCGCGACGTGAAGCTGTGCACCATCGGCGAGGGGACCAGCGAAATCCAACGCCTGGTGATCGCGCGCCAACTGCTAAAAGAGTAGTTTGGACGGAACCTTGGAGGAACGCGCGCAAAACGAGCCTGAGGCGGCCGCCCTAGTTTCCGACACTGGTTTGGCGGCACGCCCTTCCCTTTGCGCTCTAAAAGACCGCGTGCGTTCCGGCGATCCGCGCGCTTTAGGCCGCGCTGCAACCCTTGTGGAGAACCAAATGCCAGGCGGCCGCGAATTGCTGGATGCCTTATTTGCCGATACTGGGCGGGCCCTTACCATCGGCATCACCGGACCGCCCGGCGCCGGCAAGAGCACGCTGGTCTCACAATTGACCAGGGTGGTGCGGGCCCAAGGCAAGACGGTTGGAATTCTTGCGATCGATCCCACCAGCCCTTATTCGCATGGCGCCATTCTCGGCGATCGCATCCGCATGCAGGACCATCACTCTGATGCCGGGGTGTTCATCCGATCCATGGCGACGCGTGGTCAATTGGGGGGCCTCGCGCGCGCCACTTTCGACGTCGCGATGTTGCTCGACGCCTCAGGTCGCGACGTCATTCTTATCGAGACCGTAGGCACTGGCCAGGATGAAGTCGACATTGCCGAAATGGCCAATGTGACGGTGGTGGTGCTTGCGCCTGGGCTGGGTGACGACGTGCAAGCAATTAAGGCCGGGATTATGGAGATCGCAGACGTCTTCGCCATCAATAAGGCCGATTTGCCGGGCGCCGATCAGTTGGAGCAGGACATCAGGACGATGCAGAGTTTCGGTGAATCGGCCGAGCGTAAAGCCGCAGCACCGGTCCGTCGGGTCATCGCATCTGAAGGACGGGGGATTGAAGATCTTTTGGGCGCGATCATGAACGTCTCAAATTCCCGGACCGGAAGCCGCTCCTCCGAACTCGCGTGGCAAAACCGGCTGCGCCACATGCTCCGTGATTATCTTTATCAGGCTGTTCCGCAAGCCGAAATTGAGCGTCACGCCCAACTCATCTCGAGCCGGGCTGAGAGCCCATACTCCGCGGTCGAACAGATCGCGAAAAGCGTCTTGCCTCTATGAATATTGACATCGACCATCTCGGCATCGCGGTCAACAGCCTGGCCGAAGCGTTGCGCTTCTATTCCGACCAACTCGGCATAGAAAACGTGCAAACCGAAACCGTGGCGGCCGAGGGAGTGAATGTGGCTATGCTGCCCGCGGGAGGCCCCCGCATTGAACTGCTGGAGGCGATCGGCGGCGATTCCACGATCGCCAAGTTTATTGCAAAGCGCGGGCCCGGTCTTCATCATGTCGCTTTACGCGTGGATGACCTGGCCGCCACCGTGGAGAGACTGGCCTTGGCCGGCGCCCGCCTGCTCAATGAGCCACGCCCCGGCGCAGGAGGACACCTCTACGTCTTCGTGCACCCCGCCTCAACTGGCGGAGTGCTTCTCGAGCTGATCCAGAGATCCTGAGCCGCTGTCAGCCTTGCCCGGCCGCATTGCGGAAGAAATGATTCTCCACCTGGATGGCTAACCGCCCATTCTCAACCTTAGCGGATGCCACCCGGCGGGGGAACGCGTCATCGGGAGTCGGCTCCTCCGGCAGGAATACATCGATCAGCTTGCGCCGGCCGATCTCCTGAAGGATCAGTTCCGCCTGGACCAACAGTTCACGATCATGTAATTCACGGTAGTATCGGGACACTGGGTTGCCTTTGTTATCTATTTAACAGATAACACGGTCAACCGTAACCCTGATCGTGAACATTTTTGGGCCAGGAACTATTATCTGCCTGCCCGAATTCCCTCCTGGACCTGACCGATTGCGTCACGGACCAGCCCGATTGCCTTTTCACGATGGCCTGCCTTGTCGGGTTCGGCGGCGTTCAATTGCTCGGATGCATTGTTGAGCGCCCGCAAAGCGGCCTGCATATGGGGCTGGGCGGCTTCAACCGGAGCGGTAGAGGCCAGCGCGCTGCGGCTGCGCCCGTGACCACCTGGATGGCTGCTCGGCGGCGCGATGTGAGTCGTGTAAAGAGGTGAGACATACGAGGTTTGTTGCTCCTTGCGGTAAGTATGTATGTTTCCCAGGTATGAGTGCAACTATAAAGTTTTGGCGCCGCTCCTCCGATTTCTCAAGTAAGCAGCCTGAATGGCTGGACTTATGAGAGGTACCACCGTGACGAGAACGCTCCTGTTGGCCGTAATCGGCTTTTTCTGCATGACGAATTCCGTTCTTGGGCAGGACGCGGCGAGCGGGCTGGGGCGAATCTATATCCAACCGGTCAACGGCACGGTTGAGAAGCTTCTGGGATTCGAAATGATCCAAGAACACTTCCCGGCGCTGGTGGTTGACTCCGCGAAGTCAGCAGACTGTGTTCTCGGGTCAACAACGGTCCCGGGAGTGGATGGCCGTATCGATTTCGTTCTGGTGGATCGGCAGACGCGCTCCATCGCGTGGGAATTCAGCGCGCGATCGGCGGACCTGGAAAGCTCAAAAGGGAAGAGACAGGAGAAGGTCATCGCGAAGATGGTTCACAGCCTAGCTCATCAGGGGGCGTTTTGCGGAGGCGCGGCGTTTAGCGCTCCATCGCAAAACGCGGCAGAACGGGTGAAGGCGTTCAAACCACCGACGTTCAATTGGTAGCGGCTGCTCGGCAGGCGCCCGGCAGGCGAAACCGCCGGGCCCACCGGTGCTATTTCTTCGGAGGGTTGATCATGATGTGCGCACCGGCTGTACCCGGGAACATGAGCCACGGCGCGTTTTCACTGGCCTTTGTCGACAGTCCGGTAGTTTCGGGTGTGGCGAAGGGCAGATAAATGACCCATCTGAGATAGGCGTCCGTCACCTTTCCGGTATTGGTGTCGAAACCGGCACCGGTGAGTATATAGAGCGTTCGGGCCTCGCGCGGCAGTGAGAGTTTCCCGTCCGCAACCTCTTTCCAGCGGACCTCGTTGCGCTTCTGCCCAGTGATTCCCTGGGCGAGAAGTTCACGGCCGCGAGTCATGTAGGGTTCGAGGTCGCGGTGGTAACAGGCGACGCTGAATGATTTATTGCCGGGGTTGTTCGCGAGGCAGATCAGTTCGTTTTTGCCGTCGCGAAGCCTGACTAGCTCGCCTTGCGGGTTGTAACCGAGGACGGCTGCGCCTTCCCGGAGATCGGCGGGCGCGGCGAGGATGGCGGCAGCTATTTGGACGTCCGCGGGCGGTACTTCAGCGGCAGTCCCGGTCACTGCGAGGAGAACCGTCCCCAGCATGATCTGGAATTTCATCTCGAATACCCTCCTTCACGTTGCGAATTCGCGACCGGTCCGCAGTGTTCCAGACTCACGGCGACAGAGCTCGTAACGCACTTACGTTATCACTTCCCCGGCAAACCGCAGTCACCCGGGGGGAAGAGTCCGCTTGAACAGTCTCGGCCGCTGGTACCGTGGAGGCATGAAGGTCGTTTCCTCGAAAGAGGTTTTGAAGAACAAGCTGTTCACCGTCACCGATGAAGTGGCCGTCGATCCGAGTGGCTTCGAAATTCATCGCAATATCATCCGGCACCCCGGATCGGCCGTGATGATGGCGGTTGACGAAAAGGAACGGGTCCTTTTGGTCCGGCAATTTCGTTTACCCGCAAAGCGGGAACTCTGGGAACTGCCCGCCGGCCGACTGGACCCAGGCGAAACGCCTCTTCAAACCGCCAAGCGAGAGCTCCAGGAAGAGACTGGCTATAAGGCCAAGAAGTGGGTGAAATTAGTGTCGTTTTGGCCCACACCCGGTTATGTCGATGAGAAGATGAATCTGTTTCTCGCCCAGGAGTTGACGGCTGGGAACCAGAATTTAATGGACGACGAACGTATTCAGATTGAATGGTTTAGCCGAAAAGACTTCGGAAAAATGATTTTCGACGGCAGCATCATGGATGGCAAGACTTTTATCGGCTACTTCCTCTGGCTTGAACATCGGCGCCGAGCCTAATCTCGCGGTCTAGGGCTGCGCAGGCGCTTCCAGGAGGCCGTGAATCGTCTGCCGCTCCTCGGGAGAAAAGCTGCTTGCGAAATCCGGACTAGCCATCCGCTCATTCCGCTGCGCCGGCGGGAGCGCATTCAGTGTCCGGACTTCGCTCTTAATCGCCTGTTGGCGCTCCGGTGAGCTTCGCCGAAAAGAGTCGAACGCGCGCCGTATCTCGGTCTGCTTTGCCGGAGGCATCGCACGAAAAGCCTCATACTGCCGGCGGACCCGGTCGCGTTGTGCCGGCGTCAAACTGTCGTACGCGCGCAGTTCGCTTTCTGCCTGCGCCCGCTGCGCCGGAGTCAATTGGTTCAGGAATTTCTTCCGCTCGGCCGGGTTCATGCGGTCTATTTCGGGAATGCTCGCCGGGTGAGCTGATGGCGCGACATTTCCAGGAGTCGGCGGCTTCTGATTAGGTTTGCCGGGCGGCTTTTTGGCGATTGCTTTTGGCGCAGCCGCTTTGTGAGCTGGGGGTGGTTTCGCAGGGGAGGTGTGGCTTTGGGGACCTGCACGCCCGGCTGCGCTTGCGACCGTGATGCCGAGAATCACGAGCGCAACTCTCACGGGAGACGCTTACAAAGATGCCGAATCGATCTGATTCAGCATATTCAGATCGGCAAGAGTCTGGGCAACGGCCTGCGCTCTGGCAGCATTTCCGTCGGAGTTAACCATACCAGGCGTAAGAGTCTGTTCCGCCGGCGCGGGCACACCAGGAATATTAGGAAACCAAAGCGCCAGACAAAGAGCCACGACGGCTGGCGCCACCATCGACATCCGCCACAGCCGCACTCGCCGCTTCTGATCGACGATTTGAATTTTGGCCTGAAGCTGTCGATTGAATCCTGGTGAAACAGGCTCAGGCTGCCACAGGTCCAGACAGTCCAAAATATCGCCTTCCGGCCCTCGTTCCGTACTCGGGGACGACGCCACGTTTCACCTCCCGGCTTACAGTTTACGCTACCAGGTGCGCCAGGCGTGAGCGGAGGCGTTCATAGGCCCTGAATAGGAGACTCTTGACCGCGGACTCCGAACAGCCCAATACACCAGCGATTTGGGCATAATCCATTTCTTGATATTTGTGCATGATGACAGCGGCTTTTTGATTCGCCGGTAGCCCCTGAATCGCTTCGCGTATTTCTTGAACCCGAACACCGGACAATAAGTTCTGTTCCACCGTGGGCTTTCGGTCCGGAAGTTGGCGGACCGCTCCTCCCACCGTGTCCCACTCGAGACTTTCCCGATTTTTCTCGTATTTGCCATCGCGCAGCCAATTCAGCGCCAAGTGCGTTGCAATCCGGAATAGCCAGGTCGTAAACTTCGCCGAGGGCTCATAAGTTGTTCGCGAACGGTATACCCGCAGAAAAACTTCCTGCGCCAATTCCTCGGCAACCGCTTGATTCTGCACCATTCGATATAAGAAATGAACTACGGGCGTGCGGTGCCTCTCCAGGAGAACGCTAAACGAATTGGCGTCGCCCTCCCGGACGCGGCACATTAGTTGTACATCAAAGTCGACGGCAAAAGAAGCCATAAGAACGGGCAAAGCCCCCTTTAATTCGGTCCAGGAGCCCAGTACGGCAGGCCCTGCATCCTGACGCTTAGAGCGTTCGAAATCCTTAAAAGGTTTACAAACCTAGGTACTGTTTTGAAAAGTACTGCCGAAATTTGTGGATAAGTCGCGCTTGGCCGGCTTCTCGTCTCGAAGGCGAGCTTCGGAACTATTCCCGAGTCAACGGTCGATCCATCAACTCTCGCATTGCGACGCGGGCGTCCTTGGACTCGTATAAGATTTCATTCATTTTATTGATGATCGGCAGATCAACGGCGAATCGCTGACCGAGCACGTGTGCGGCGCGGCAAGTTGGCACGCCTTCGGCCACCATGGTCATCGATCCGAGAACGTCCGAGATGTTTTTGCCGCGGCCAAGCTCCACTCCTACGAAACGGTTGCGCGAGAGGTCTCCTGTCGTAGTCAGCACCAGGTCGCCCAAACCCGCCAAGCCTGCCAGCGTTCGCGGCTCACCACCCATCGCGACGGCCAAACGCGTGATCTCCGCCAAGCCGCGCGTCACCAGCGCCGCAACGCTGTTGCCGCCTAGTCCCAATCCCTGGCATATGCCGGCTCCGATGGCGATCACGTTCTTAAGCGCTGCCCCTATTTCCACACCGATCATGTCGTCGGTCGTATACAGGCGTAAACAAGAAGTCGAGAACGCTTGCTGTAGGTGCTCGGCTACTCGTATCTCGGAACACGCGACCACCACGGCGGCCGGTTCTCCGGCTGCAACTTCCTTTGCGAACGTCGGCCCGGAGAGCACTGCTACGGGAGTGCTCAGTTGGTCGCCTAGCACGTCGGTGAGTACTGAGGACATGCGCGCCAGCGTTCCCTCCTCGATACCCTTGACCGCGCTGACAAACAGCGCTCCAGGTTCTGCGTACTCCCGAACGTCCGCCGCGGCAGTTCGCAAATACTTGGACGGCACAACCATCAACACGATGCGGCCACTCTTTAGGATGATCCGCAGGTCGCTTGAAACCTCCACGTTGGCCGGCAAAACGGCGCCGGGAAGGTAGCGGCGATTCTCGCGTGCGGCCGAAATCTCAGCGGCGCGTTCGGGCAATCGAGCCCACAGTGCAACGGAGGAGAATCGCGGCGCAAGCGTAATCGCCAGTGCGGCGCCCCAACTGCCCGCGCCAATTATCGCGAGCCGGCTCACTTCCGCGAGCCTTTGAATGAAAAGACGCTCTCGGTGCCTTGCCGCAAGCGCGTGATGTTTGCCTTATGCCGATAGAGGATCAGCGCGGCTGCCATCACACTTGCCACCAGGATTGATTCGGGCGGCCGCTGGATCCACCACACGAATACCGGGAACACAATCGCGCCCACCAGTGATCCGAGCGAGATGTGCCGGCTTAACCACGCAGTCACCACAAACACTGGCACCACGGCCAACACCGCTAGCGGCGCAATGTAGAGGAACGCGCCCACGAAGCAGGCGACCGCCTTTCCGCCTTTGAATCGCAGCAGCGCCGGATAGCAATGGCCGAGCATTACAGCGACGGCCGCGACTGCCATTCCTAGCGGGCGATTTCCGGTGAGCGCCGAACCCAACCAGACCGCTAACAGTCCTTTCGCGATATCGAGAAGGAGGACCACCACGCCGGCCTTGCTTCCCGCTGTGCGTTGAACATTGGTCGCGCCGATGTTTCCGCTACCCATGGTGCGGATATCACTGCCCAGGGTCAAACGGACGAACCAATACCCAAACGGCAATCCGCCGACGAAATACGCGATCACCGCTACCGCGATTAAGGAAATAATCACTCCAGTCAGTGTAAGGCGGAGGCGATGGCCTTCGGGTGGGCTCAGTTTTCTTCGTGGCGAAGCCGGCAACTCAGGAGTTTTGATTCCAAATGTCGACGTGCCACTTCCAGCGCTCGGCTTCGAGTCGCCAATAGACTACATACTTCACTTCGAATTGCGTAGCTGCTTGTCCGCTCGGATTGATAGTGAGCGATGCACGCCCAATCTCGACCACGCCCTCGCCTTCCGGAATCACGTGCAATGAAGTGAGGACCGCAGAGGTTGCATTCGCCGAATGGATCAAGTCAGACCAGAAGTCCTTAATGGCTTCGCGGCCTGAAATCATTGGCGAGCCAGGCGGAAGAATGCGGGCGTCCGCCGTATACACGTCATCCAGAGCGGCAAAGTTCCGCTTGCCAAACACCTCTGCATTGAAGATCTGATTTGTGCGTACCATCGCGAGCTTGATCCGGTCAAGATCTGTTTGAGCCGAGGCCGACATGGACGCAAGGCTATCACAGCGGGAGATCAGGATTGCGCCAAGCGAACTGCGAAGCGGAGAGCCTTCAGAAAGCTGCCGGTCTGCGCGATGCCCTTTCCGGCGATATCGAATGCAGTGCCATGGTCCACCGACGTCCGTATGATGGGCAACCCGAGCGCAATATTCACGCCGCCTTCAAAGTCCAGCAACTTCAGCGGGACGTGTCCCTGGTCGTGGTACATGCAAACGATCGCGTCGAATCGTTTCTTGCGCACGGCAAGATAGAACAAGGTGTCGGGCGGAAATGGGCCTGAGACAGGCATTCCTTGTGCCTGGGCCCACTGCACTGCCGGTGAGATTTCTTCGATTTCTTCGTGGCCGAACAGGCCATTCTCGCCGGCATGAGGGTTGAGCCCGGCCACGGCGATCCGCGGATTGGGGATGAGCCTCGCGACGGCATCGCTGGTTAGCCGCAGAATCGTTCGTATGCGCGGCTGTTTGACTCGTTCGATCGCCTCCGCGAGTGAACAGTGCGTACTGACGTGGGTCACAATGAGCTGATCCGATGCGAGCATGATCGTCACATCATATACGCCACAGACCGCACCAATCAATTCCGTGTGTCCCACGAATGACGCATCGCTCATCTGAGTCGCTTCTTTATTCATCGGCAGCGTGACCATCGCGGCGATATCTCCCGCGAGTGCGGCTTTGGCGGCGGCGATTACGTACTCGCGCGCGGCCGCGCCAGACTTCGGATTCAGGGCGCCAGGAGTGATGTCGGCTGTCGTAAGTAAACCGGGGTCGATCACATTGAGTGCGCCCTCGCCATATGCGGAGGGATGCTGGACGCGCCGCAAAGGCACGTCGTACCGCAGGAGGCCGTTGTAATACGCCAGCGCTTCATAATCGCCATAGACGACGATTGGATTTGTGACTTGGGCAACCCGGAAGGCCTTGAGCAATATCTCCGGCCCGACGCCACTGGAGTCTCCGAGCGTGATCCCGAACAGATTCTTCATGTCAGTCGATTCCGAATTGTTGAGAGGAGGTCGGGCGGTCCAAATCCGCCGGCCTTTGTAATCCATAACAGCCCGCCCGATCTCGAAATTGGCACACCGGGCGCGATCTCACCGATGGATTCAAACGGAAGGGCGCCAAGCGCGCAATGAATTCCGAAGGCCGTATCGCCGCCAAACACAATAAGAGCATCGAATGACGAGGAGGCCAGCATGTGCCGAACACAGAGGCCGGTTTCTAGCGCCCGTTCGCTATCTGCGCCCTCGATTTCCTCGTCGAGACGCTTCCAGTTTCCGTTGAATAAGCCTTGCTCTTGAGCGAACGACATCTGTCGAATGGACGCAGGATGAAGGCTTCCGTTCACCACGAGACAACGTAATCCGGATGGCAGCGAATTCCGGTGTTTGCCGGGATGCAGCCGTTCTGCCAGCGCTCCGGCCAGGGCCGCGGGACCGGCACAAATTTGAGGTGCGGGGCATTCGAGGATTTTGCCCGCCGCCGCGTGGATATCCGCATTGCATTCGCCGTCGAGAATGAGAGCCGGCACGTCGCCCAAGATAGCGCGGATACTGGAATCGCGGACCGGGCTCCGGCGGTCGTTGGCGAACTCAGTCTGATGGACGGGCGTACCCCAGACGAACAGTTCTCCATTTTTTACAGTTCGCCCCATATCCGGGTACGCCGGGGCATATACGATCAGCCGGTCTGGGTATACGTCCTGAATAGCGCGAAATTCGGCCGCGATGTTGCCCCTGAGGGTCGAATCAGTCTTCTTATAGATAATCGTTGCGAACAGAGAGCGTGTACATTCGGCAACGTAGCGGATACGAGATCCCGCTTCAGCTTCAGCAATGTGACGTGTCTCTGTATCGATGATTAAAACGGGGCATTCAGGTTTGGCCAAAGAGCTAAGGTCGGTGATCACGGTGGCTGGCAGGCCTTGCTGGGCGAATTTTGCTCCGATTTCGAGGGCACCCGTTAGATCGTCTGCGAGCGCTAAGACCGAATTCCGCATTCGTTGTCTTTGACCATTGTGCGCCTGCGCTCCGTAGGTACCGCTTGGGTACCAGGCTAGCTGCCCGATAAATGGCGGGCGAATTGCTCGCAATTACCGTGCGTACGATAGGAGGATAGATGTCTCTCCCCGATATCAGTCAGCGATTCGTTTTCAGGAGATGGACCCAGGGCAGTTACTCCTATAAGGAAGCTTCGGGCGAGCTAGGCGTACCGGGGCAGGTTACGACTCACCGGATCGTTAGCGCCCAGCGAGCGGTGTCCAGCGGAACGGGTGAACACGCCGGGCATTTGATTGGCATTCAATTCGGAGCGCCTGGCGATGAACGGAACCTGGGTTTACAGAACGCCAATATGAATACTTTCGCTCCCACCGCCTTGCAAGAGGCGTTTCGGGGCCCCGGGGGCAGCTACCACGATCTGGAGTCGCGGTGGAGCGCCCGCCTGAAACAAGGTTACAGAATCACAGTCACTGTACGCGATAAATATCGTACCGGTGAAAATCGCCCCTTCTCTCGTGCGGTGCAGTGGTCGGAGGTCGCTCCGAACGGAGTTCCGGGACCGGCGCAGTCGCTTGAGTTCGGGAACTTCAGTTCTCCACAGAGCCGGGCGGCGCAGAGGCCGTAGGGCTGTCGGCCATCGCTCCCCCGTTCGTGAATCCGTGACGCTGATAGCTTAATTCCGTGAGCTATCCCGAATCTGTTCGCTATCTTTACTCGCTCGGCAACGAACTTAAAGCGGGCGCGAAGTTTGGCCTCGAACGGATGCAGACTCTTGTGGCTGCGCTCGGTCATCCCGAAACGACCGTCCCGTGTATTCACATTGCCGGGACCAATGGCAAGGGCTCTACCGCCGCCATGCTGGCCAGTATCTTCCAGGCCGGCCGCCACCGTACGGGCCTTTACACTTCCCCGCACCTGGTGACTCCTACCGAACGGATCCAAATTGACGCGGAGCCCGTTTCCCCGGAAGACTTTTCCGCTGCTTTCGACCAGGTCCATTGCGCTGCCGAAGCACTGCTCAGCCAAGATCGGCTGGACGCTCATCCTTCCTATTTCGAAACCGTGACCGCGATGGCGTTTCTCCTGTTCCGGGAACGATGCGAGCGCGCCGTGTATGAAGTCGGCCTCGGAGGACGTCTGGATGCCACGAACGTGGTCTCGCCGGAACTGTGCGTAATCACGCCCGTTTCTTACGATCACGAGAGCTTTTTGGGGAACAGGATCGAGTCTATTGCCGGCGAGAAGGCGGGCATACTGAAACCGGGCGTTCCGGTCGTCCTCGCCCGCCAGAACCCGGAGGCGGAGGCCGTCATCCTCGAACGCGCCCGCGAACTCGATTGTCCGGTGACTCGAGCCGCAGATTACCAGCCGGCTAACGTCCGCCTTACGCCCCGCGAGATATCTTTTGATCTCTACGGTGATCCCTTCACGTGCGAGCTGCCCGGCCGCCACCAGGTAGAGAACGCACTGACAGCAATCCTGGCAGCGCGTCAGCTTGGGATTCCCATAGCCGCCATTCAGACCGGGCTCCAACGGGCGCGCTGGCCCGGGCGCCTGGAACGCCTATCCACGGAGCCGGATTTCATTCTCGATGGCGCGCACAACCCAGCGGGGGCGGGGGCGCTTGCCTCCTATATCCGCGAATTCTATGCCGGCCGCCCGGTCTGGCTGGTCTACGGCGCCATGCGGGACAAAGCCATTGACGAAGTGACGGCCCAACTATTCCCGCTCGCCGATCGCCTTATTGTGACTGCGCCCGATTTCCCGCGGGCGCTCCGCCCCGAAGCGATTCTGGAGGTTGCCGGACATCCGAATGCGACCATCGCCCCAAGTGTTCCTGCCGCCCTCACTATGGCTCGCAACGCTCCGCGCGAAGCAGCCGTTTTCTTCACCGGCTCTCTGTTCCTGGTGGGCGAGGTGCGCGGCCTGCTGCTGGGCAGCCATCCCGCGCTCCCGTAAAATGGGTGCTGCATGCACCGGCTTCGCGCCTATCTGTTTGCCGATCCGGCCATCATCCTGTCCACGTTGTTCTTCGGTACCCTCAGCATCATTGCGTCGCTTTTTGATCGTTCGGGGAACGCGCCCATCCGCGTCGCCCGAGCCTGGGCCCGCAGTCTGCTTAGTATTGGGGGAGTTCGCGTGCACGTTGAAGGGCTTGACCGGCTCTCGCCGGAGGGGAGCTACGTATTCATCGCCAATCACCTCAGCTATATGGATACGCCGGTGGTTCTCGGAAACATTCCCGTCCAGTTCCGGTTTCTCGCAAAAAAGGGACTGTTCCAGATACCATTCCTCGGGACACATCTGAGCCAAGCCGGCCACATCCCGGTGCCTCGCGAAGATCCCCGCGCCTCGGTCCGGACCATGCAGCTCGCCGCCGAAACCATCCAGAGCCGCAAAATATCGCTCCTGATCTTTCCTGAAGGCGGCCGTTCGCACGACGGCATAATGCGGCCGTTCAAAGAAGGGGCTGCCTACATTGCGATCCGCGCCGGCGTTCCCGCTGTGCCGGTGGCCCTTATCGGCACACGTCGTATTCTGCCGTTTGGCTCTGGCGTCATTGTCCCCGGGCCGGTCACGCTGCGCATTTTGCCTCCCATTGATACGCGCGAGCTTACGTTGAAGGATCGCGGGAGAGTCACGGAGGAGGTGCGCGCGCTGATCGCCAATGAGCTTGATCACGCCTCAGCCGGGCAATTAGCTCAGAAGTCCAGTTTCTGAATCAGCTCGCGCTGCTGTTTTTCGAGGGTCGCCTTGCGTTGTTCCAAATCCCGCATCTGGTCCCGCAGCTTGGATAGTTGCGCCTCGTTATCCGAAAGTTGGCCTGAATATTTGCGCACCAGGTCTTCCTGTCCCTTCACCCGGTTCAAGCTGTCGATGTTCTGCCGCAGACGGGTTTGGTCTCTGGTCAAGTCCTCCGATTGAGACCGGGCATCGGCCAACGCGCTGTTCGTTTCGACAAGGTGCTGCTTCGCGTCGCTGACTGCCTGAAGCTGCGTTTTGCCGCGCTCACTCAGTTCCTTATTTACAAGTACGGATACGATCCAGTTCGGCGCAGCGTCGCTGACGGAGACGGCGTCAAAGGTGACATGCTCCTGGTCCACTTTTAAGATCTGATTACCGTTGGCGGCGACTTTCAGTTCGAAACGATCGGCCTTGGCGGTGCGCTCAGAGGGCTTGGGGGAAAGCACAGTGTAGCCACTCTGGTCGGCCTGTTCCACGATCAATGTTTTGGGCTTCGCATCCACGTTGTGGACTGTGTACGTGCGTGTATCGCGCTCGGAGTAACGGATGTGTAACAAACCGTTGTTCGCGTGGATCTCGCGGATGTTTTGTTGGCCGGAACCATACTCCTCCGTGATGCGCGTGCCGTAATCGACGGCGTAACCAATCAGCCGCTTGTCGCCCGCTTTCAATGTCTCGACCAGCGCTTCGCCCGCATATGCGCCGCCATCGTAGACCGTGATCGGCCCTCCATCGAGCGTCTTGCCAGTGCTGTTGCTGATCTCCGCCGCGTTGACCGGATGCTCGCTCCCACTGTTGTTGTAAATCAGCAGTTTTCGGGCTTCTACTTTGTCCTGCAGGAATGGCAGCATGGCCGACTGATTCTTTTTGATTGTGATCGGAGTGGCGAAGCTGTATTCGAACAATTCGCCGAGCGTCTCGCCTGTTGCACCCTCGACCGAACTGGGCTGAGTTTTCGTAAAGAATCCGTTCGTGTCTTGCGGTTGATGTTGCAGCGTCAGCCCGGCGCCGGGGACGTAGTTTAACGCGCTCTTTCGCCTTGCTGCAGGGGCCTGCTGCGGTGGTGGAGGAGCCGCGGGTGGTACTCTCGCCAAAGAGTCTCCGATTACTCCTCCGTCTACGCTCGCTTCCATACCTCCCGCATACACCACTGGGCCGGCCGCTCTATCCTCCGGCAACTCGGCCACTTGCCTTTGTCCGTAACGCGGCGTATCGAGCAGGCTGATAAACGAAATCGGCCTCCCCGATACCACGGCCAGCTTCACATTATTCCAATCGTCGGCAGTTGTGTTGTCCACGATAGCCCAGCCTTCGAGCATCGATGCCGCGCCGAGAGTGAGACGGTATGAGGATTTCCAAATAGCCGTGGGGCTGATATAAGAGACGCGTAGTTCGCGCGTGCCCGTCCCGCTTGAATCGATGTAGACGCTGCGGATATCCTTGGCCCGCGATTGCGCCACAGCCCGTAAGTACTGTTTCAGTTGCTCCTGCAAGCGTGGGTCGAGCAGCCGCAGCGAAGTTACAGTATCGAGGTTGTAATTCGCGACATCTCCCGAATCGAGAAGTAACGTGATTTGCTCGCGCACTATTTTCTTGTCCGCCTCGATGGAGCGCGCGCCGATAATCTGACCCTTGATCGGCCCATCGCCGTACTTGAGCTCGATATGCGCGCCCTTCATGCCATCGAGGAGCGTGCTCAACCGTTCCTGGTCGCCAAGCTTGAACGGATAGGTTGAAAGCTGCTGGTCCAGCGATTCGTTCGAATCATAGCGGACCCCGCTGATATGGCCGCCGCCTTCTTCGTTCACGGTAAGCGACTTGAGGATATCGTTCATATCCGTGCTCTTGAAATCCAGGCGAGCTTCTTCGCCCGCCGGTACGGAGCCTTCCCTTTCAAAAAACGCGATGCCGTGCTTATACAGGACGACTTGTTTGACGGGGATATCGGAACTCAGCGCCGGTTGCGCCGTCAGCGCGAACAATACGGTGACTACGATCGAATTTCGGGTCTGCATAACTCTCTCCTGCCGTATGGCTATCGACTGAGACGGCGGCCACACCCGAGAAAGTTCCCAGGGCTACCATGTTTGTTTATGGATCTGTTGTTTGAAAGCCTTGTCGATTTGATAACCCAGACCTCGACCAACTTGCCTCCCGACGTGCGCGCGGCTATGGGAATGGCCATCGAAGAAGAAGCGCCTTCGACGCAAGCGTCGCAGGCGCTCGGGATCATCGCCGCAAACATCGACATGGCAGCCGAAGACCAGGGCGCGATCTGTCAAGACACTGGCATGCCGACGTTTTACGTGCATACGCCCGTCGGCGTCAACCAAATCGTCGTTAAACGCGCTATTCAGGAAGCTGTTGCCGAAGCCACTAAGCGCGGTAAACTGCGTCCCAACTCGGTCGACTCCCTTACGGGGCATAACAGCGGCAACAATCTGGGCGAAGAGACGCCGGTGATTCACTTTGAGCAGTGGGAGCAGGAGGACATCGAGGTCAAGCTGATCCTTAAGGGCGGGGGCTGCGAAAACAAAAATATTCAATATTCACTTCCTAGTGAACTGCAGCACATGGGCAAGGCTGGACGCGATCTCGCGGGTGTCAAGAAATGCCTTCTACATGCCGTTTGGCAGGCGCAAGGGCAGGGCTGTGCTCCGGGGGCTCTTGGGGTGTGCATCGGCAGCGATCGCGCGCACGGCTACGCGCTCGCGAAGGCTCAACTCTTCCGGACCCTCGATGACACGAACCCCAATCCGGTGCTCGCCCAACTGGAGGACGAAATCGTGCGGGAAGCGAACCGCATTGGCGTGGGGGCTATGGGATTCGGCGGCGGAGTTTCGTTGATAGGTTGTAAGATCGCGGCCGCAAACCGGCTGCCCGCAAGCTTCTTTGTTTCAGTAGCCTACGAATGCTGGGCTTTCCGGCGCTTAGGTGTGCGCCTCGACGCTTCGACCGGAGCAATTCGTCAGTGGCTCTATCGCGATCCATCTAAAGAAGTGAAGCGTATGGCCAAGACGCAAGGTATTCCGCTCACCGGCCGCGAAATCCGCTTGACGCCGCCGCTCTTAGAGGAGACTGTGCGGAGTCTAAAGGTTGGCGATGTCGTGCTTATCAGCGGGGATATGTACACTGGCCGCGACGCCGTGCATGCTCACTTGATGAAGAACGCGCCGCCCGTCGATCTGCATGGCGCAATTCTCTATCACTGCGGCCCTGTGATGCTCAACCAAGGTGAGAAGTGGGCAGTTAAAGGCGCGGGACCCACCACCAGCATGCGCGAAGAGCCGTATCAAGGCGAAATCATCCGCCGGTATGGAGTTCGCGCTGTCATCGGCAAAGGCGGCATGGGCGCGAAGACCCTGGCGGCGCTGAGAGAGTGCGGCGCAGTCTATTTGAATGGCATCGGCGGAGCGGCGCAGTTCTATTCGCGCTCCATTAAAGAAGTGCTTGACGTGCATTTGATGGAGTTCGGCATCCCCGAAGCGATGTGGCATTTGCGGGTTGAGGACTTCGTCGCCATCGTCACGATGGACGCCCGCGGCAATAGCCTTCATGCAGATATCGAGCAGGCCACGGGTATTAATTTGGAGCGGTTACAGGCTGTATAAAACAGGACTCTGCTTCAAACGCGGTTTTCGGCTCCGCGGTGTATACTGCCGCGTGAGTGTCAAAGCATCGTTTTGGGTTACCGCATTGTATTGCGCTTCTGCTTGTAATCGGGCTTGGCCCGATGCCGCAGTTGAACGCGCAGAACTCACCGAAAAATGGCAATGCCGATTGGCCGGCTTATGGCGGCGGGCTCGATGATATCCGCTATTCGCCTCTAAAGCAGATCAACCGCAAGAATGTGACCGCTCTCCAGGTTGCCTGGACAGTCGATACGGGTGACGGGTTTCGAGGCTCTGAATTGGAGTGCAATCCGCTGATTATTAACGGCGTGTTGTATGCCACAACGCCCAAGGTGAACGTCATTGCTCTAGATGCGGCGACAGGCAAGCTGATCTGGCGCTTCGATCCGAGCAATGGCAAGCCAGTTATTTTCAAGATGCGGAATCGCGGCGTGAGTTACTGGTCGGACGGTCAAAATTCACGTATCTATGTCGGGTTTCGTCAATATCTTTATTCGCTCGATGCAAAGACCGGCCAGCCCGACCCAAAGTTCGGGCGAGACGGACGGATCGATCTCCGGGATCATCTTCGCGAACCGGAATACATGATCGGACTCACGACGCCGGGAGTTGTGTACAAAGATCTCCTGATTATTGGCAGCATAACAGCCGAAACGCTGCCGACGCCTCCGGGTGATATCCGCGCCTACGACGTGCGCACGGGTGAGCTGCGATGGTCTTTCCATACGATCCCTCATCCGGGTGAATTTGGTTACGAAACCTGGCCCAAAGACGCTTGGAAGTATAGCGGGGCCGCGAACAATTGGACCGGCATGGCTGTCGATGTAAAACGCGGCCTGGTGTTTGCACCCACGGGTTCTGCTTCGTTTGATTTCTACGGCGCAAATCGTGCCGGCGACGATCTGTTTGCAAACTCGCTGATCGCACTGAAGGCCGATACAGGCGAGCGCGTCTGGCATTTTCAGGATGTACATCACGACGTTTGGGACCGCGACTTCCCGTCGCCCCCGAACCTTGTTACCCTGCGGCGCAACGGGCACAGCGTCGACGCGGTCGCGCAGGCCACGAAGCAGGGTTTCGTGTATGTGTTCAATCGGGAAACGGGCGAACCTCTTTTCCCGATCGAAGAGCGCTCGTATCCGCCTTCGGATCTAGATGGTGAAGTCACGGCCAAGACGCAACCGCTCCCGCTGCAGCCGCCTCCGTTCGCGCGTCAACGCCTGACCGCTGACATGCTGACTCAGCGGACTCCGGAAGCGAATGCAGCCGTATTGGCCAAGTTTCAAAAGCTGCGCAGCGCGGGTCAATTCATACCGGGATCGAAGGAAGGCACCATCATCTTTCCCGGCTTCGATGGCGGCGCCGAGTGGGGCGGAAGCGCTTTCGATCCCGAGACGGGACTTCTATACGTGAACGCGAATGAGATGGCTTGGATTCTGCGCATGGTCGAGCAGCCGCCGCCATCTGCCAATATGTCCGGCCAGAGCCTTTATGTGACCAATTGCGCTCCCTGTCACAAGGCGGACATGACCGGCGGTCCGCCTGAATTTCCTTCGTTGAAAGGTTTAAAGAGCAAATATTCGGACCAGGAGGTGGGCACTCTGCTCAATATGGGTAGCGGCCGGATGCCGAGCTTCGCGCATCTTGGATCGCCAGCGATCAATGCGATTGTCGACTATGTGCTGAACGGCGAAGACACCGCCGTTCACCCGGACGAGAGATCGTCTTTCTTTATGAAATATCTGAATGACGGCTATACGAAGTTCCTCGATCCGGAGGGCTACCCCGCCGTGCAGCCTCCGTGGGGAACGCTGAACGCGATCAACCTGAATACGGGTAAGTTCGCCTGGAAAATCCCTCTCGGCGAATATCCGAAGCTGGCCGCACAGGGATTGAAGAACACCGGAAGCGAGAACTATGGCGGCCCCGTGGTAACTGCTGGAGGTCTTGTGTTCATCGGCGCAACCAGTTACGACAAGAAATTTCGCGCCTTTGACAAGGCAAACGGCGAGCTTCTTTGGGAGACAACACTGCCCTTCGGGGGCAACGCGACACCGTCGGCGTACGAAGTGAACGGCCGTGAATTTGTCGTCATTGCCGCCGGCGGCGGTAAATCGAACGACCCATCCGGAGGCACGATCGTCGCGTTTGCGCTGCCGAAATGACGCAGCGTAACACGGCTAGCCGATCCTGGGAAGTTGTCCGATGCTGAACGCTTTAATCCTAAACGTTGCGTTTCTTGCCGGCGGCATTCTCTCCTGGCAGGTGCAGGACAGTCATACGACGGCGTCGCTGCGCGGCTTGTCGGTCCAGGGAACGGAGATCTGGACCAGCGGCACCGGTGGGACGTACTTGCAATCGAGTGACGCAGGTGCAACTTGGCGGGCGGCTCAGGTCCCGGGTGCGGCGAATCTGGATTTTCGTGCTGTGGCCGCGATAGGCGGACGAGTGTATCTGGTAAGTAGCGGGCCGGGCGAACAATCACGCATCTATATGAGCCCCGACGCGGGGCAGACTTGGACGCTACAGTTCACTAACAACGAACCGCAGGGTTTTTTCGACGCTGTAGCGTTCTGGGACGCACAGCATGGCATCGTTTTGGGTGATCCGATTAATGGGCATTGGGACATCGCGACAACCAGTGATGGCGGAGAGCATTGGACTCGGCAAGCGGGGCCGACTGCCCAACAGGATGAAGGCGCGTTCGCCGCAAGTGGCACTTGCCTAATCGTGCGAGGCAAAGCGGACGCATGGTTCGCGACAGGGGGTAAAGGCGGCGCACGCGTGATGCATTCGATAGATGGAGGACAAACGTGGACCACAGCCAGCGCGCCGATACGCCACGATGGGCCGGGCGCGGGAATCTTCTCGATCGCGTTCCGTGACGACCTGCACGGCATCATCGTGGGCGGCGATTATGGCAAGCCCGCAGAGGACGAAGGCAACGTCGCGATTACATCGGATGGTGGACGCACATGGCGAAGCACGGGCGGCGTACGGCCGCATGGATACCGTTCGGCGGCGATCTATTGGGACGCGCAGAAAGCTTGGCTCGTAGTGGGTATTTCGGGTTCGGACATCTCATTAGACGACGGCCAGAATTGGCAGCAGTTCGATAGCCGCAACCTGAATTCAGCGGGTGTGAGCGGCGGGGTGGCGGTCGGGGTGGGCCCGAAAGGTGTAGTTGCGACGATCCAAGAGCGATACACTCAACGCTGATGACCAGAAGAACACTTGTGGGAACACTGGCTGCCGCAGCGGGAGCAGCGCTGGTGAAGGGGAAACCCGTGCCGCACTCCGAATGGAAGCCGCGCCTCGGAATCTTGGGCAAGTTCACGCCGAACAATGTCGAGTTCGCGCGAACCCAAGGTTTCACGAACATGATCCTGAACGGGCCCGATGTGAATTTGAGCGACCAGGACGTGGAGCACATGCGCTCCGTGTTGAAGCAAAACGAGATGAACGTCTCGGCATTTCAAGTGACTCAGAACCATATCGCTCCCGACCCCGCTCAACGGGCGAAGGCGAACGCCCATTTTGTAAAGTCGATCGAATTGGCCGGGCGTATGGGTGT
>DATBEF010000067.1:0-19129 GCA_036269625.1 Bryobacteraceae bacterium
TTGCCGTCATAGTCTCGCTGGAAGCGCACTGTAGCGCCGACTGTGGCATCGTACTCCGGGCGACCTTCGCGCAGGTCCGTGGAGATGCCCGCAAAATCGGTGCGGAAGCCGCCGGGCTCGACGATCGTCACCTTTATGCCGAGAGGTCCGACCTCTTTGTACAGTGATTCCGAGAAGCCCTCGACGCCGAACTTTGCCGCTGCGTACGGTGCGCGCCCGATCGGCCCAATTCGTCCGGCGATCGATGTTACCTGGATGATGTGCCCGGCGCGCCGCTCCCGGAAGTATGGGAGCGCAGCTTTGGTCATGATGATGACACCAAAAAGATTCGTCTCGATCTGAGCCCGAAAGTCGGCGAGCGAGGTGTCTTCCACGGGGCATACATTGCCATAGCCGGCGTTGTTGACAAGCACATCCAGGACGCCAAAGGTCTCAATTGCTGTATCGATAGCGTGCTGGGCCTGCGCTTCGCTCGTAACATCCAGCGCAAGAGCTCGCACCCTGTCGCCGTACCTGCTGACAATGTCGTTGAGTTGGAGGGGATCGCGAGCTGTCGCAACGACGCGATGGCCGGCTTCGAGGGCGGCTTGCGCAAATGCTCTACCCAAGCCCCGCGAACTACCGGTAATGAGCCAAGCCTTCGACCCAGTGATGTGCATGCCTCAATTGTCGCTGCTGGCCGCGGCCACCCGAGCGTTGAAGCGTCGGTAGGTCCAGAACAAGATGGATGATCTTGTTTACTCTGATACAAGGGCCGCATGTGAGCATGAAAAACCTATTCGATGCGACGGTGGCGAATCAGATTAAGGTCCGGCTGGGGAAATTGGACCCGCAAAGTGAGAGTCGCTGGGGCAAGATGACGGCGGCGCAGATGCTGGCACACTGCTCGCTGAGCATGCAGTGGGCAGTGGGAGAAGTGGCGCCCGAAAAGGGAGCGCTACCCGCGCGTCTGATGGGGCGACTGGTGAAGCCGATGCTGTTTCGCAACGAAGACCCACTACGCAAGAAGTCGCCGACGGCGAAGAGCCTCATTGTGGCGGACGAACGAGATTTGGGTAAAGAGCGGGAGCGGTTATCGGGGCTGATTGACAGGTTTTCGGCGGGAGGGGCGAACGGTTGTACGAAGAATCCGCATAGTTTCTTTGGCAAAATGACGCCGGAGGAGTGGGCGATCTTGATGTACAAACATCTCGATCATCATCTAAGGCAGTTTGGGGTCTGACCGCCTCAGAAACGGTAAGTTTTGCAACGATCTTGAATGCCGGCAAGCATTGGATTATGGCTGCTGCGAGACCTTTTCGATGTTCCAGACGCAGTTGCGATAAGCTGTCCGTTGCCTCAGAGATCAATGGAAATCGTTCTCGTTTCGCTCGGCGGCTCGGCTCGAGGTCTGGGCTCGGATTTGGAGATCGCCAGCACTACCGGCCTTTTAACCGTTGATCACGGTTGGAGAAGACACAGCTTTGTCTAATTGGCTGGCGAGCCGATGTTATCGACAGGTCGCATGGGGCGTCTGGCTTATTGCTCTCTGCGACGTTGCCGCTTGCGCCCAACAGCCTATCGCATTTCCGCACAACACTCATATGCAACTTGGAATGCAGTGTATTGACTGCCATATTGGCGCCGATGTTCGCGATACCGCCGGTATTCCATCCGTCCAAAAGTGCATGCTCTGTCACTACAAGCTAGCGAAGGAAAAACCGGAAGTGCAGAAAGTGATCGGATACGCAAGCAAGAACATTGAGATTCCCTGGGTGCGGGTCTACGGCTTCTCTTCCGGTGCTCATGTAAAATTCCGTCATGCACCGCATTACCAAGCGGGCATTGCCTGTTCAACCTGTCACGGGGACCTCACCAAGGCTACAGTTGCGAAGCGGACGATAAACCACACCATGGGTAGCTGTCTGACTTGTCATCGCCAAAAGCACGCATCTGAGGACTGCGCCGCGTGCCACTTTTGATTACCGTTGAAATGCGGAGCCGACGTCAAACGAGAGGACCCTGCTAAGGAATGGATCGCCGCGATTTCTTTAAGATTCTGTCGACCGTTTCGGCTGGAGTGGCGACGAACGCCTGCGGAAAAAAAGAAGACGTACTTATCCCTTTATTAGTCGCGAACCACGAAATTCCTCCGGGCGAAGAACGCTGGCATCCGGCTGTCTGCACAGAGTGCGGCGCCGGCTGCGGCATTATCGCGCGTGTCATGGAAGGTGAGCGCGTGGTTGAACGCAACGGTGAAAAATTTCGTGAGCGTATCGCTTGCGTGAAGAAATTGGAGGGAAATCCTCTTGATCCCGTCAGTGGAGGCCGACTTTGCGCGCGTGGGCACGCCGCTTTGCAATCTCTTTATAATCCCGATCGCGTCGCCGGCCCAATGCGCAGAACGTCAGCTCGGGGTAATGCAGCATTCACTGCGATTTCGTGGGATGAGTCCATTGCGAATGTCGCGCAGAAACTGAAAGCTTCCCTGGATGACCCCAGCAAGATTCTGTTTCTGACGACGCGGGGGTTCGGCTCGCGATCAGTCACCGTACAACACTTTCTCGAATCTATTGGCGCGCCGCCTGCGCTCACGTGTACTCTCGACGCGTTTGCACTGGAAAGGCAAGCTGCCGCTTCGGTCTTCGGTTGGAATGGATTGCCGCGTTACGATCTCGGGAATGCGTGTTATGCGCTGAGCGTCGGCGCGGATTTCCTCGGCGGCTGGACTTCTCCGGTTTATTACGCTCGCCAATTTGGCCATTTTCGGCAGGGTCGTCCGGCGCTTCGAGGCAAATTAGTTCAAGCCGAGTCCAGAATGTCAATCACCGCTGCGAGCGCGGATGAATGGGTTCCGCTGCGTCCCGGTTCCGAGCCTCACTTTCTGGTAGCGGTTTCGCGTGTGCTGCTGGATGAGAAACTCGCCCGCAATGCCGAAGAATTGCCCGACGGCGCGAAGAATTCGCTTCTTGCAGCGAACCTTGCCGATCTCATCCGCGCCACTGGCATTGACGAAAAGCGCGTGCGTCGAATTGCGCGGGAACTGGGTGAATCGGACAGTCCGCTCGCTATCGCAGGCGCTTCCGTTGTACAAACGAACTCGCTTGATGCTCTGATCGCCTCGCATTATCTGAATATTCTGTTGGGCAACATAGGGCGACCGGGTGGCGTTTTCCCGCCATTCTCCTCAGTCGTTGCAGCCCCCAGAAACGCCAACGTCACTGATGCTATTAAGCAAGCCAAAGTTCTCCTGCTGGACGGTGCAAATCCGGTATACAGTCTGCCAAAATCCAGTGGCATTCCGGCGGCACTGGCGCATCTTGACCTGATTGTCAGCTTCGGAATGTTCATCGATGACTCAGTTGCATACGCCGACGACGTCCTTCCGACGCACCACCCACTCGAATCGGAAATCGCGGCGGTGCCGGCCGTTCCGGTCACGCCAATTTCGGTAGCGATCGCGATGCCTTTTGTGCAGCCCCTCCACAACAGCCGGCCACTCGAACAGATCCTCGACGGCATAGCACGCGAAGTTAATGCTAAATTCCAGCCGTCGAGCGCAGCGAGTTTCGTTCTGCCGCTATTGCAGCCAGATCAGACTTGGGATGACGTGGCGCGCCGCGGCGGCCTGTGGCGCGACAACGAGGTCACAAACGTGGCATCCAGACCATTGGAGAATAATTTTGTGTGGCGCGATCCCGTTTTCGACGGCGCGGCCGAACAATTCCCGCTCCTCTTTCAACCTTATCTGTCGCTCCAGTATCACGATGGACGAGGCGCAAATTTGCCTTGGATGCAGGAGCTACCCGACCCGGTCTCCAGTTCGATGTGGGATCTTCCGGTTGAAATCGATCCACATACGGCCGCCCGGTTGAACGTCACCACGGGCGATTGGGTGCAAGTGGAGTCGCCTTATGGTGCCTTGCAGACCACGGCTTACGTGCATCCCGCCGCGCTGCCTGGCGTGGCAAGTATGGCAATCGGGGAAGGACACACCCACTACGGCCGTTACGCCTCCGGTCGAGGCGCGAATCCGCTTTCCATCGTTTCGCCGACTTGGGACGATTCAGTTGGCGCTCTCGCGTTCGGCGCTACTCGGGTGCGCATTGCGCGCCTGGATAGGCCGCCCGCATTAATCCAGTTCTCTCCGAACGATCGCGAACAAGGACCTTGGGGTTACCGATGAACAACAGCAATCAAGCGCAGCATCGCTGGGGAATGGCCATTGATTTAGACCGCTGCACTGGATGCCAAGCGTGTGTAGCAGCTTGTCACGCCGAAAACAATTTGCCGCTGTCTGACCCCGAATCTGCCGCAAAGGGTCGCGCTGTCCACTGGATTCGTGTCGACCGCTACTACGAAGGCGAGTTCCCCGATATTCGCGTCAAATACATGCCGGTGCTGTGTCAACAATGCGATGAAGCGCCTTGTGAGCCGGTGTGTCCCGTTTACGCCACCTACAAGAATCCGGAAGGACTGAACGTCCAGGTTTATAACCGCTGCGTGGGAACACGTTACTGCGCTAATAACTGTCCCTATTCCGTGCGCTTCTTCAATTGGTTCGATCCTGTGTGGCCATCGCCTCTTGATCTGCAGCACAACCCCGACGTCTCCATTCGCATGAGCGGAGTTATGGAGAAATGCACCTTCTGCATTCAGCGCATCAAAAGGGCGGAAACAGATGCCAAGAATGAACAGCGCCCACTGACCGATGGCGAAGTTCAGCCGGCGTGCGTGCAATCCTGTCCCGCTGAGGCCATGGTGTTCGGTGACCTTAATGATCCAGAAAGTAAAGTTTCCCGCTTGGCCGGAGCGGGCCGAGCCACTCGCCTCCTCGAAGACTTAGGAACTGAGCCGAAGGTGTTCTATCTCCAGAGGGCGACTTAGTTTGGCAACGGCATCCACGGTTATTCGCTACGAGCAGGTGCGCCGCGATCTGTGGCGTCCGCTGTCCGGCGCGAGTTCGCGCTATCTCGTGACGCTTCTTGTCCTCTCGGCCGTGGTGGTTTGGGGTCTCTGCGCCTGGGGTTACCAGCTTCACAAAGGCATCGGCGTTGCGGGAATTCGGCGCCCCGTATTTTGGGGCTTCTATCTAGTCAACTTCGTTTTTTGGATTGGCATTTCACATGCCGGCACGCTGATCTCCGCCATACTTCGTCTTACTGACGCCGACTGGCGCAAGCCGGTCACACGTGCCGCCGAGGCGATTACCGTGTTCGCTCTCATGATTGGCGGCCTGTTCCCGATCATTCATCTGGGTCGTGCCTGGCTGTTCTTTTGGCTGTTCCCCTATCCGAATTCCCGGCTTCTCTGGCCGAATTACCGTTCGCCTCTTTTTTGGGATGTCACCGCGATAAGCACTTATTTAATGGGCAGCACAATCTATCTGTTCTTACCGCTGATACCCGATGTCGCCCAACTCGCGGAGCACGCCACCGGCTGGCGGCGGCGTCTGTACTCAGCGCTATCGCTTGGATGGACGGGCAGCGATCAACAGTGGCACGCGCTCGAACGGGCCATGAAACTGATGGCCGGCATCATTCTTGCAGTCGCCGTTTCGGTGCATACCGTTGTGTCATGGGACTTCTCCATGTCGGTCGCGCCCATGTGGCATAGCAGCATCTTTGGACCTTACTTTGTTGTGGGCGCAATCTTCAGTGGCATCGCGGCACTTCTGATCGTCATGGCAATCATCAGAAGAGTGATGCACCTGGAGCAATACCTGACCCCGCACCACTTCAACAATTTGGCCAAGCTATTGCTCCTGATGAGCCTGCTTTGGCTTTACTTTACGATTGCCGAGAACCTCACCGCCTGGTACGGCAATGAGCCGAAAGAAATGAATGTGTTTGGATCTCGCGTGCGAGGCCACTTCGCCCCATACTTCTGGTTAATGGTGTTCTGCAACTTTGTAGTGCCGTTTGTGCTGTTGGGCATCAGACGGCTGCGCTCCATCCGCACCGCGACCATCGCGTCCGTAACCGTCATCATCGGCATGTGGCTGGAGCGTTTTCTCATTATCATCCCCACCCTGAGTTTTGGGCGACTTCCTGCTGCGTGGGGTCGATACGCTCCAACTTGGGTAGAAATCTCCATCACCGCCGCAACGTTCGCTGCGATGGGACTCTTGTACCTGCTGTTCTCGAAGCTTTTCCCCATTGTGTCGATCTGGGAGTTCGAACCCCATGAAGAGCCGGAGGACTAGCGAACGTGTTCCTTGCCGCCGATTTTGTCGACCAAGAAGGAGTTGCCCGCGCAATCTTGAATCTGAGAGCCGAGGGTGTCAGTACTACTGACCTCGCCGTATTTTCAGATGAGCCGATCGAGTTTCCCCGCAGAGTACTACATCGTCCCAGCCGCATGTCACTCGCCGTGGTGATTGGAGCAGTTACGTCTTGCTTGCTCGTTATTGGATTTGTTTACTTCACGCAATACAATTATCCAGTCGTCACCGGAGGAATGCCGATCTTCTCGTTTTGGGCTACCGGCGTTGTGTTCTATGAACTGACCATGTTGGGTGCGATCGTCACGACTTTCTTTTGGTTTCTCGGTGAGAGCGGTCTGCTGCGCCGAGGATCGCGCGGGCCCGCAGCCGTCATCGAGTCGGGCGCAATCGCTCTCCGTGTCAAATGCGAACCGAACCGAGCGGATATCGTTCGCGATTTGTTTGAGCGCGCCGGCGCCAAGAATGTCAGAACGCTAGGCGCGGCAGTATGAACTTCAAATGGGTCCCGCTCTTAGTGATTGCTGGCGTCCTCAGCGCTGCCGACACCAAAACACCACCCTGGGAAACATCTCCGCTGATTGCAGGACGTGATCTGTTTCGCGTGAACTGCGCCGTCTGTCACGATATCGACAAGGACCAAAAACACACGAGAAAATTCGGTCCGAGTTTGAATCATCTGTTCAAGAACGAAAAGCTTCCGCTCAGCCACGGAAAGCCAAGCCGACCCTACGTCGTGGTCAGAATCAAGTTCGGCGGCGCGCTCATGCCTGCGTTTCGCGCCCGATTGAGCGATCCCGAAATAAACACTCTGATTGACTACATAGCATCGAAGTAGCGTGATCGCTCCAGGATAACGGCGGGCGAGTAAACGCCGCGATTTTCGTGAAAGAGGAGACCAGCCGGCTGAACGCAAGTTATTCTCAAATTTGTCCCGCCACATAAGTCTCTCGTGTCTTCTTGCCGTTGTGGTCGCCGCTATTTCGGTCCGAGGTCAACGTGCCAACGAACGTGCCGGCCTCAAAAATTCATGGGCCGAGTACGGGGGCGGCGCTGACTCCGCACAATACTCCGATCTGTCGCAGATCAATCGCGAGAACGTGAAGCGGCTCCGCGTGATTTGGCGCTATTCGACTGGCGATTCGCGCGACTCTGTGTTCAACCCCATCGTGGTTCACGGCGTCATGTATGTCCTGGCGAAAAGGAATTCCATTGTTGCTCTCGATGCGAAGACGGGAAAAGAACTGTGGGTTCATGAAACAGATCCCGACACAACGTTGATCACCAAGCGCGGCATCAATTATTGGGAAAGTTCCGAGGGAAGGCAGCGACGTCTAATCTTCGCGTGCAACAACATCCTGCAGGCGATTGATGCGCGGACTGGACAGCGCATCGTGGATTTTGGGCGAGATGGCGGGGTGGATCTGCGAGACGGCCTGGGACGTGATCCGAAGACATTGACTTTGGTGCAGTCCACGACGCCGGGCAAGATCTTCGACAATCTGCTGATTCTCGGCTCCGCAACGAACGAAGAATATAATTCGGGACCGGGCGACGTTCGCGCCTATGATGTTCGCGATGGCAAACTGGTCTGGATTTTTCACACGATTCCTCATCCAGGCGAGTACGGCTACGACACCTGGCCTCCGGACGCATGGAAGACCGTTGGCGGCGCAAACGCCTGGAGCGAATTGACGTTGGACGAAAGTCGCGGGATTGTTTTCGTACCGACTGCGAGTCCGAAATACAATTTTTACGGCGCGGATAGGGCGGGGGCAAATCTGTTTGGAAACTGCCTGCTGGCTTTGGATGCGCGGACGGGCCGGCGACTTTGGCATTTTCAGATGGTTCATCACGACATCTGGGATTACGACAACGCGACCGCCCCGAAACTTCTGACCGTCATTCACGATGGCTTGAAGACCGATGTCGTGGTTCAGGTGAACAAAGAAGGATTTGTGTGGGTGTTCGAGCGCGATACCGGAAAGCCGCTGTGGCCCGTCGAAGAAAGGCCGGTGCCGAAGTCCGATATGCCCGGTGAGGTGACTTCTCCGACGCAACCGTTCCCGCTGCAACCACCATCGTTCGGACGGCAGGCCTTCACCGCCAACGATCTGAATCCTTACATCGCAGATCCTAATGAACGGGCAGAGTTGCTGAGAGCAATACAGAACGCGAGGAACCAGGGGATTTTTACGCCTCCCAGCACTCGCGACACGATTGAAATGCCCGGCAACAACGGGGGCGCCAATTTCGGAGGAGCAGCGGTGGACCCGCACGAAGGGAAACTGTATGTGGTCTCGAAGGATCTGCCGGCCATGTTGAAGCTGCAACTAAGTACCGCTGCGCAGTCACAAGCCGGGAGTTCGCCGGAGGATCAAGGACGAGCTGTCTTCGCCTCGAATTGCCAACTGTGCCACGGTGTGGATCTCAAGGGGCATCCGCCTGGAACGCCGTCCCTGGTGGGCCTTGAAGACAGGTTGAATGCAGATGAAATCAAGAGCACCGTGCGCCACGGAAAGGGACAGATGCCAGCGTTTCCTCAACTCAGCGAAGGTGAACTGAGCGATCTTCTGTCGTACCTGCGGCATCCGGAGAGTGCAACCGATAACGGGGCGCCGAACGCTGATGCGAAGAGGCCGACTGGTGATCCAAGCAAGCTGCAGTATAAGACTCCTTTTGGGTTCATGTTCGTCAGCAGCGGTCTTCCTGCGATTTCACCTCCGTGGACGACGCTCACCGCGTATGACTTGAATACGGGGACGATTGACTGGCAGGTGCCGCTCGGCGAAGTTCCCGAGCTTGCGGCCAAGGGCATTCACAACACCGGAAGCCAATTTCCGAAAGTGGGGCCGGTTGTCACGGCGGGCGGACTGCTGTTTGCGGGAACGCGGGATCAGAAATTCCGCGTGCTCGACACGCGTGATGGAAAGGAACTGTGGGAGTTCGAGCTAAATGCGGGCATTGAGGGAATGCCGGCGGTATACGAACTGGATGGACATGAATATATTGCCGTGTGCGCGTCGGCACGTTCGGCGACGCAGACGCGTGCTGTCGCCGGTCGCCCTGCACCAACAACGCCGATCAACGGCGAGTACGTTGTCTTCGGGCTGGAGTGAGTTTTGGCCAAGCTTCGATAGACTGGCGGCGATGAAAAGATTTTTCGTGCTGGCGCTCGGATGCGCTTTATTGCCGATCCCGTTTTACGGCCAATCAAACCCGTTTGTTGGGACGTGGGGTTTTGATGTGCCTACGCGCTACAGGATTGGAGCGAACTGGCTGGGCATATCGGACAAAGGCGGAAAGCTGGATATCTGGTTCCAGCCGACCGGTGGGAACGTTTTTCAGATCCAAGACTACAAAATCAACGGCTCACATCTGACCCTTACGATTTCGGGCGGCGGAGGCAATAGGCCACCGATGGTGTGGGAACTGGACGCTAAGGGCGGCAAACTGGTTGGTACGCAGACGCGCGGCACCGAAACAATGCAGCTGACGGGGAACCCGGAACCGGCCCTGAACCGCGCGGAGCCTGCGTCTTGGGGTGCGCCTCAGCGACTGTTTGATGGAAAGGATCTTGAAGGCTGGCAACCGATTGGGAACGTGACCGAGAATCACTGGACCGTGCAGGACAGCGAACTGGTCAACCTGCAGCACGGCGCGAATTTGAAAACCGTTCGAAAGTTTACCGATTTCAAGCTGCACTTTGAAGTAAATTGCCCGGATAACGCGAATAGCGGTTTTTTCTTGCGAGGGCGCTATGAACTTCAGCTTGAATATGAACCCGCTGGCCAAAACCCGCCGAATCGGGCGATGGGTTCAATCTACGGGCGCATTGCTCCTACTGTCCAACTGCCGCGAAAGGCGGGTCAGTGGGAGAGTTATGACGTTACGCTGGTGGGCCGCACGGTGACGGTGGCGCGGGACGGAACGACGACCATCGACCACCAAAAGATTGACGGGATCACGGGCGGCGCTTTGGATGCCGACGAAGGGGAGCCTGGGTCGTTTTACATCCAGGGAGACCACACGGGCGGTTTGAAATTCCGCAACATCACGGTTGCGGTACCGAAGTGATCGCGCGCTGACTCGGATGAAGTCGATCGGAGGGAGGAGCATCATGATTAGGCTCCCCAGCGCCCCGGCGAACCTTGTTCCCATCGCATCACTGCGGTGTGCATAGGCTTCGCAATGCTCGCGATCATGCCCCTTTCCGCCACCAGAGCGTCTGCAAAAAATCCGGGAGTTTTGGCCCCCATCACCTATATATTCGATGACTTCGGTGTCAGCGCTGTTTTCATCAACGGTGAAAATCGGGCAGAATGGTCTCTAGTCACAGGCGCCCTTGAAACCTCCAGATACGTGTTTGTATTAATGCAGCGCGGAAGCTTCCACTTGATTCCGAAATCGCAGGTGGACGAGCGTGAACTCGCTTCGTTGCGGCGCATCCTTCGCAGCAAGTTGGGTAGCAAGGCGCGTCGCATTCAGCCCGCGTAGTACGTTCCAGACGACGCATATATGCAACGCGGAGCGAAATTCGTCAGTCTCCGGTTTGGGTCTTGTTTGACAACAACTCGGAAAGTGCAAGCCACATACGTTTCGTTAATCCCCTCGCGCAGCTGCTGTTGTTGGCCATCTGGAAGTTGACTGAGAACCGCGTTCTGACAAACGACTCGTATGCCGCAAAGCGTAGACCATCCGGCATAAGTCCAACGCGCTAAATTACTGGCGTGCATTTGATTCTTATTTGCCTTGTCTTCATATGTGGACACGCGTCGGGACAAATCATGTTACGGGTCAATGATGCGCCGCCGGTGAACATTACCGCGAAAGATCTTGCTAATTTGCCGCGACACGCTGCTCTGTTGAACGATCATGGCAAGCGAATCCGTTATGAAGACCCGCTAATGCGAGACGTCCTCGCCCTCAGTGGCATTGATTTCGGCAAAGGGCTTCGCGGAAAGCAGCTTTTGAGTTATCTGGCAGCTTTGCCAACGATGGCTACGAGATTGTCTATGCCCTTGCCGAGTTCGATCCCACCGTTATGGACTCAGGTATTATCGTCGCGGACAAGCGTGAAGGTCAAACACTCGCCGCGGGTGAGGGGCCTCTCCGCATCGTCGCACTGCATGACGAACGACCGACACGTTCTTTACGGTTGCTGCGGGAGATCGATGTTGTTCAGCTAAAGAAGTGACCTCACGCCAGCTACTCCGAGGTAAACCTCCGCTTGCTAACGCGCGCGGTTCCGAAAGGATTCACCGACTTTGAGGCGTCGCAACTCGCTCTCCAGAAATGAAAAGAAAGCTGCGCTGTCCTGTAGCTCCAGATCGATCTCCAGCCAGGCAACGGTAAGCGGCGCAATCGACTTGCTGAGGTGAACGGGAAGGTTCATCCGGTCTTTCTCCGTGGTAACTAGAAGCTGCGCTCCGTGAAGCATCGCCTGACTCGCCAGGTAATGCAACTCGACAGGTCGATAGGTGTGATGGTCCTCAAACGCCCAGCGAAAAACCACGTCAAGCCCGAGCATTTCCAGCGTGTTCCAGAAATTCTGCGGATTGCCCAGTCCGCAAAAGGCCGCCACGCGCTGGCGGCTGAGTTCGATGCTCTGCCCGGTTTCCGCATCACGCCACGTCCGCGCCCTCAGGCGTGTTCGAAAAACCGGAGCCGTGGGATTGAACTTTCGCAAACGCGACCGGATCGCCTGAAACCGCAGATCGGATTCGGCCCGCGTGACGATGAACACGCTGGCGCGTTCGAGTGAGGTCAGCGGTTCGCGGAGGCGTCCCAGCGGCACCAGCGCCTCACCGCCGAAAGCGTCCAGGCCATCAATGACCAACACGTCCACATCGCGGTGCAGACGCGCATGCTGAAATCCATCGTCGAGCAGGAGAATGTCAGTATTCGGGAATTGCTGCAGCACAACTTTCGCCGTCTCATAACGATTGCTACCGATACCGATAGGAGCAACTCCGGCGTGCAGAAAGATCTGCGCTTCATCGCCCGTCAATGAGACCGGAACTTTTACGCCGGGTGCAAGCACCACGTTTTCCGCCGGAGAACGCCTGCGGTAACCACGCGTGAGAATCGCGGGCAAGTAGCCGCGCCGTACAAGTTGCGAGGCAATATAGGTTGTGAACGGAGTCTTACCCGAACCTCCAATCGTGATGCCGCCGATGCTGACCACCGGAACGGGCAGCGAGGGCAATGATGACGTGTAATTCAGACCCGCACGCCGCTTGCGATCTCCGCCGATTCGCCATAAGGCAGCCAGCGCATGCAGACAGGCTCGCGCGATCGCGTTGTGCGGCTTGCGTGATTGCCCCCGGTAATAGAGATCCAGCAGAATTGGAGTCAGTCGCTGCGCTACACCGCGCTGCATCTCTACCAGTCGCCGCGCGAATTCGCCTAGATTTCTCGCTCGGCTGCGATCCCTGAGCAGGCTATCTATCGTTCCCGCCAGTTCGGCCGCGGAATCAATCTGTATCAGCGCTTGCGCAGCCAGAAAGTCGCTAGTAATTCCTTCGAAGTTCTGCATGTGAGGGCCCACCACCACAGGCGCGGCCGCCGCGGCAGGTTCGACGATGTTATGCCCGCCGCGTGGCGCAATGGAGCCGCCGACGAATACTACGTGTGCATGTTGGTACGCGCTCGATAACTCGCCGAGCGTATCCAGCAACAAGACGCCCGGCAACTCCAGCGCAGGTGTTTCGCCGGGATTCATTTCGCTGCGACACACAAAACGGAATCCGCCGCGCTTGAGCTTCTCCGCCACTACGCCGAAACGTGCCGGCTGCCGCGGAGCGAGAATCAGCAGCAGCTTCGGATGTTGCGACGACAGTTCGCGAAAGGCATTCAGGACAATGTCGTCTTCATCGATTTCGTGCTTTTCGAGACTACCCCTCTCGTTCGGCCCAACGGTGCTGGCCGCAATCCAAACCTCATCCGCGTCAAAGGTTGGTATGTCGGCAGTCACGCCCGGCAGAGCCGCATCATACTTGAGGTTCGCTTCAGTGTGCAGCGTGTCCGGAACAGCGCCGAGTTGTCGATACCGTTCGCCGTCAGCATCGCTCTGCACATATATCGCGTCCGCGAGCTGCAGCACCGGGCCGAAAAACCAGGCAAGCCTCCGATAGCGTTTCCAGGTGCGACTCGAAATGCGCGCGTTCACGAGCGCGAGCCGCGCCCCCGCACGTCGTGTTTCCGCATACAGATTTGGCCAAATCTCGGTCTCGAGCACAATTAGCAGCGCCGGCCGAATGACTCGAAGCGTGCGCCGTACGCAAGACGCGTAGTCGAGCGGAGCATAAAACAAACCGGTCACCAGCGATTCCGCGTCACGATGCGCCACGCGTCGGCCTGCGCTAGTCGACACGGAAAGATAAATCGCTACGCCGGGCTCCTGCCGTCGAATATGCTTGATGAGGGGAACTGCGGAGAGTACTTCACCAACCGAGACGGCGTGCAGCCAGATGGAATTTGGTTTGTTGCGGCCGAAGGCACGCGGCAGAAATCCAAGCCGCTCTGCAAACGCCGCGCCGTAACCCACTCTCGTCATCAAACGTAGGGAGAAGTAAAGAACAACGAGGGGAAACGATGCCCACTGCACAAGGCGGTAGAGAAGGAATGTTCGTGTAATGCCTGAGACCCGTGCCGTGATTTTGAGTATAACTGCGGCTGTGCTGCTTGCCGGGGGCGCAGTCGCCGCCGACAAAATGTGGCAACCGGGCCACGCCGCCGACTATCCGCATCAGGTTTCAGATCAGGTCACGCTGGGCGCAAAAAGCTTCGATACCGAGGATCAGACCGCCGCGGCCTTCGGAAAGAGAGCCGACCTGCTGAAATACGGCATCGTGCCCGTGCTCGTCGTTGTCGAAAACGGGCGCGACAAATCGCTCGATCTTCAGGACATCAAAGTGAGCCTGGTCGCCTCGGATGGACGCCACGTGGATGCTATGAATGCCGACGACATCCAGTACCTGGGCGGCAAGCGAAAACATCCCACGGTCGGTCCCCTGCCCCGCATTCCACTCCCAAAGAAAGGAAATCCGCTCGCGTCACCGGAAGTAACAGATCGTGCTTGGGCGGCCAAAATGCTGCCGCCAAAAGATTCGGCGAACGGCTTCTTCTTCTTTGAAGCCCACCCTGAGCCCGGCGATAAGCTTTACGTGACTGGCATCCGGGACGCCCGTTCCGGTCAGGAAATCATGTACTTCGAATTTCCGTTGGACGGGCGTTCGGAGTAAACCAATTATGGGATCGTCACCGCGACGGTCGCCGTACGAGTCACGCTCCCGGCTGTCGCGGTCACACTAACATTCCCTGTTACCGTCGTCGGCTGAAGTGATACACCCGCGGGTATCGATGAGGAACTGCTGCTGTTTCCGGTGCCGCATCCAGCCAGGAGCAGAGCAAACGTCAGTACACCGATGCCGCTGAGGAGCGCCCGCTTGCGAGTGACGAGCAACATCCCGATGCTCGCGGTGAGTAGCCCCGCCAGCGGGAAATAGAGCCGGCCCCCGCCGGGTGGCAGGAACGGAAATCTCGCCGAACCCGTGTACGCAATGGTCATCGAGGCGGTTCCTGAGCCGCTAACGCTGCTGGGAATCGAGCACGTCACGCCCGCAAGGGTCGTCGGCACGGTACAGCTGAGAGTCACCGTTTGCGAGAACCCGTTAACCGACTGGATGTTGACTGTCACAACCGACGAACCGCCAGAGGCGAGCGTCAAAGTGGTCGGGTTCACCGTCACGAGGAAATCGTCGTTCCACTCGTTCACGAGATTTTGGGCGTTGACGGAACCAAGGCCGCTCGCCTGGTCATAACCCGTCCCGGCCGAATAGCCAAACGTACCGTCCACGCCGAGCGTTGTCGACGAGCAGTTCGGCGATCCCCCAATGCACGTGACTGTATTGTTGCCCGTGGTGATGTCGTGGAATGCGTCGGTTGATATGGAAGCCAGCGAATATAGAGTCGTGTTGACGTTACCTTGCCGGCTTCCTGTGGCCTGATCGATCAACGCAACTATCGCCGCAAACGTCGGCGTGGAGCAGGACGTGCCGCCCACAACCGTAAGGTCCTGGTTTGCTTGGCGGAACCCGTTCACACAGGAGCCTCCAGTGCATACGAGATAGCCATCGTGATTCGGTGAGGCTCCGAGTGCGATGTCGGGCGTGTCGCGAGCGCCATCATTGGGCACACCGGCGCCCGTCTGCCACGACGGTTTACCGCAGTAATTACCACAGATGCTGCTAGTGCCACCACCGCCTGCCGACAAGCTAATCGGCGCGGTTGTCGTGCTGTCGTTCCAAACCATCTCCGGGATGTATCCAGTTGCCGACCCGTTGCTGGAATCATTCGTTGTATTCCAGTAAGTTCCGCTCCCTTCGTTGAATTCCGTTCCTCCCGCGGAGGTGGCATAAGGACTGCTCGCAGGAAAATCTACCGCTAATCCATGCCTCGCCGCCGCATTGCCGCTGTCACAATCGGCCGCGCCACTATCTCCAGCCGGCGCAACGACTGTCATGCCTTCTGAATTCGCCATCAGAAGAAGCGCATCGATGCTGT
Organism: Bryobacteraceae bacterium; assembly: GCA_036269625.1. Lineage (GTDB taxonomy): Bacteria > Acidobacteriota > Terriglobia > Bryobacterales > Bryobacteraceae > Bog-105. Next base: position 15,770 of record DATBEF010000067.1, read on the forward strand.
TGATTTCAGCCACTCCGGTCTCTGCTTCGCACGCGCCATAACTAATGCTGGCCACAGGCGCAAGGTTATTGTCGATGGCGTAAGTCAGGGAGGTGAACACATCGCTCGAGTTCACATAGATGATCGTCGCCCCCGGCGCGACCGCACCCGACCATTCCAGATCCAGGTCAGCCTCCTGCAGGTCGCTCGAACTGGTACCCGGGTCCGGTCCGTCCAGGACCACTTGGGGATCTTTGACGGGCAGCCCGGATGCGCTCTCAAACGCCTCGATATCCGAGTTTTGGATATCGGTTTGCCCCATCACCGCAATGCTCTGTCCTGTACCGTTCGTGCCGGCGGCAATAAGCGGCTTGACGTTATAGATGATCTGAAAGTCTTCCGGCGCGACATAGTGATTGCCGCTGATACTTGAGGTAAACCGCGGACGCGCAACAGCGCGAGCGTGCGGATGCGGGTGGAAATCGTTAAGCCCGCGAATGCTGGCCACCACACCTTGGAGTTGTGCCGGCAGTACAGGATCAGAAGCATTGGCATAGTGCGTCTCACCATTGCTGATGAAGCGGTGAATGGGCGTACCGAACGCGTAGCGTGCTTGCGCCGCTGTACCGGTCATGCTGATGAAAGTTCGCGTGCGCGCCGCCTGGACGGTTGTAAAACCCATGCCTTGCAGCCATGCGCTGATCTGGCTCACATCGCTTTGGCTCGCGCCATAACGAGCGGCAATATCTTCCGGAGCGAGCCATTTGTGGTAATACGGACTCGAGCGGTCCTGCTGTGCCGTTACTAACTGCTGCAAACTCCGCTGTTGCGCTTGCGTCATGCCCAGGTGCATCACAATGCGTGGCAAAACAGTGGAACCGCTCACTTCGCCCTGATCCATCGACTCGGCAAGCCTGGGATGCACGTTCCCGGCAAGAGCAAAAGTTCCACTGCTCCCCATGGAGCCAGAAATTCGCGCTGCGGGCGTAGCACTTTGGACGGCCGTACCGCCCTGGAGTCCCATCAGTGTCGCGCCGAGTTGCAGATAACGTTGCAGCGTCGAACCGTAGTTAGAGGCAATCGTCGCCGGCCCGGTAATGCTCACCGTATCCGCGATGATCGCCAGGTATCCACCCTGCGCTCCCGCTACGGAGCCGGACCAGGTCAAAGCTGAGGTCGGGAAGTAGAGAATCCCTTCCAGTTTCGAACTGGTGGAACCGTTGATGACACTCGGCTTCAGACCGGTGCCAAGCCGCGCATCCTGCCAGAACAAGATTCCCGGGTAATCCGTCGTTTGTGGCGCCTGCAGATTCAAAAGCGCGCTGTCGGAAACAACTAAAGGGCCGTAGGAATAGCCGAGCCCCTGTGTAAGGACGATGTTTGCCTGCCCGGAAAGTTTGCTTGACTCCGACGCTCGCAATCCGCCGCCCATCAGAATGTAAGTCCCGGGCGAAAGGGTCACTTGCGCGTTGCCGGATACCGCGATGCCACCGCAATAGGTTCCCGGCGTTAACTTAGTGCTGCCGGAACTGACATTCACGTTCGTGTAATCGCATTTAGAACTGGACGGCGCCGCAAGAGATGCAAGCGGGTCGGACCTGTACGGCGCGCCCGTCTGAGGAGCCGCCGAAAAGCTGATCTGCCCGGAGCCGCTGTATCCGCCTACAACATCGATGTACCTCGCCGTCACATTGCCAACGCCGGAGGCAAGAAATGCTGCCGGATCCTTAGAATCGACGACGATTCCGCACGAAAGATTGAGATCAACCGACCCTTGCAAACTGAGCGCGCCTGCGGCAGTACGATTGAGCGCGTAAATACATTGGTCTGGCAGCGAACTCGAAGCAAGCGCCGAAGCGGAAATTGCCACAAAAGCGGCAAAAATCAGGATTATTTTTCCAAAAATCTGTTTTTTCAAGCTGGAACGTCTCATTTAAGGGTTGGTCGTTGCTAAGACCCTGAACCGTTAGTTTCGGGGACGGGCCCCAATCAGAGTAGGTTACAGCGTGCAATTAATGGAGTAATCTGGGACGTGCGCGGGCTCATTGAATTCTATTAGTGCTTGGAGCACTCAATCTTTGCCTGAGCAGCGATCTTTACGCGGAAATCAATTCCAGTAATTTCGATCCAGGTTTCGACACTGCACGGCTTCGGCAAGATGCTTGGCAGCAACTGAATCGGCGTGGTCTAAATCCGCAATGGTCCGGGCAACGCGCAACATCCGGTCATGCGCCCGAGCCGATAAATTCATCCGGCGAACGGCCAGCTCTAAAGTTCGCTCACCTGCTTCATCCAGCGCGCATAATGCACGCAATTGCGAAGGCGGAATCTGCGCGTTGTAGAAACCGCGCTGCCGTTGTTTCTCGCGCGCCTCTTCGACACGCTCACGAATGGTTGCGGAGGTCTGGCCATCGCTCTTACTTCGCAATTCCTTGTACGGAACCGCCGGCACCTCGATATGCAGATCGATGCGATCCAGTAATGGCCCGCTGACCTTCGCTAAGTAGCGCTGAATAATCCCCGGAGTGCACCGGCATTCGCGCGTGGTATCGCCATAGAACCCACATGGGTGCGGCTTCGAATTTTGGTGATGTTCGCGAAATTAGGCTTGCACTACCGGAACCGTACCTGCGCACTCCGCCTACGTCATTGAATTCACTAGGGATTCCCAACAAGCCGCATTATCGAACCATAGATGCTTGCGCTCTTCTTGGAATCAAGCCCGAGCTGTTCAGGTATCGGCTGTACACCGGGAAATATCCGGAATTCAAGCGGGATAGCAAAGGACGTCTCTTTACTCTAGAAGACTTGCGGATCTTGATGGAAGTATCCGCCCGATGCACGACAGAGCGGAAATCCAAGTGAGCCTACGATCCCCGTTTCCCGCGCCTGCGAATTCGTCGGCAAGAACCGATCCGTCGTCCCGCTCCCAGAATCAGGTAATCGATGTGCCCCATCATTGCGCATGCACGGCGAGTCGGGTCATATCGCAGTGACAGGAGCACGGTCCCTGGAAATCGTGCCGATGTCTAGACGAGAGCTTGTGCCGATGTCTAGACGAGGTCCCGCATGGTCGTCTGAAATCGGCGGTCAAGGTTGTCTTGCGCCCTCGGTTACAACTTCGCAACACTTCCCTCCGGAACGAGCCATTTAAGAGCTAGGCTACTGGTTTTCGGTATCACGGATGCCTGCAACTCCAGGAATCTAACATACTGTCACAGTTGCGTCGACCTGGATAAACCAAGGTGTCGTTAGCACGGTAAATGTCCGGTTGAATTAGCACGGTGTCTGTCCGCTTTAAAAAAGCGGCTGGAGACGCTTGGTTTTGGAAACAAGCCGAGCGATCTCAGCCGCGGAACTGGAGCGGATGATGAAACTGCA
>DATBEF010000069.1:0-13421 GCA_036269625.1 Bryobacteraceae bacterium
CATTTGTCTGGACTGCCACGGTGGACTCGATCGTCGCCAAGCTCGCCCGTTGCCGTCAAACCCTCGAACAAATCCAACCCGGCTGCACCGCTCCAAAGACCCGTAAACGTTTGTCCAGCTAATTCGTGGACACTACACTAGCTTAGTACCCTGATTCGGAATTACGGTGACGTATCCTTGACGGGCATCAGGCGGCTGGACCTACCGAGAGTAAAACCTGAATGATGGCCTCGGAAATCGTGTCTACGGTGACCGCAGACCGCGTCTGGACCGGCGTTTTTCTTGGCTCCAAACGGCCCGAGACTGCCTACTCATAATGCGAATTGTAAACCTGAATAATCCTTCATATCATGACCTATAGAAGCCAGTAGCTGTTCAAGAGAGAAGTAAAAAAAGCATGCACAAATCAGCAACGGCAATGGAGGCTTTAAGCTGCGCCTCATCTCGGCGATCGGCTCGCAAGCGCGGCGTCGTCGACCACATATCGATGCGAGAAAGGAGATTACTATGCAGGACAACCCCGTCGCCCTGGTCACCGGGGCCAACAAAGGAATCGGTCTTCAAATAGCGAAGGATCTCGCGGCGCGCGGCTTCACCGTGCTTGTCGGGTCGCGCAACCTCGAGCGTGGGGAGATCGCCGCGAAGAGCGTCGGAGCGGATGCCCGCGCCCTCCAGCTCGACGTAACGAATCAGGCCTCCATCGCCGCTGCGGCAGAGCGCATCCGGAACGAGCTCGGCCGTCTCGACGTACTGGTGAACAACGCGGCCATCTCGCATGCGGGAGAGCCGGGCCGATCGCTCGAGGAAGTTGTGAAATCGGGCCGCGCGAGCGTCGCGTCTCTCGACGAGGTGCGCACGGTGTTCGAGACGAACGTGTTCGGCGTCATCGCCGTCACGCAAGCGATGCTTCCACTCCTTCGTGAAGCGCCGGCGGGACGCATTGTCAATGTATCGAGCGCCGCCGGCTCGCTAATGATGAACGCGGAGCCGACCAATCCGCATCGCGCGATGTTCGGCGCCGTTTATAGCCCGTCGAAGACTGCCCTCAACGCGATCACGCTCGCCTTCGCCTTGGAATTGGAGTCGACACGCATCAAGGTCAACGCTGCGTGCCCGGGCTTCACCGCGACGGACCTCAACAACTTCGAGGGCAAACGCACGGTCAAACAGGCCGCAGGTGAGCCTGTGCGCCTCGCGGTCCTCGACGCGAACGGTCCGACGGGCACGTTCTCGAACGAGGATGGTCCGCTGCCGTGGTGATGTAGTATCGAGCGCGTGATCGAACGGATCGCCTCGACGCCTCTGACTAGTCGTGGCGCAGAGCTTGAATTGGATCAATCCCCAGGGCACGATGGATCGGAATCCAAGCTGCAGCGAGCGCAGTCGCACCGAGCACCACGATCGCGAACAGAACCACGATAATGTTGTACGACCCAACTCCGTACAGCAGTCCCGCAATGATTTTCTCCGTAAGAAAAGTGAGCGCAATTCCCGCTAAACTTCCGATCAACATCAAACGCACGATCTGCCGAAGAACAAGCCACCGAATCTGCCCTTGTTTCGCTCCGAGGGCCATGCGGATTCCAATTTCGCTGGTCCGGTTCCCAACTTGATAGCTAAGCAGCCCGAACAATCCCACAGCGGCCATTCCCAACGCAAGAGCGCCGAACGCACCCGACAGATACGCGAGCATACGATTTTCGACTAACGCAGCATCAATGTCGCTGTCCACTGTCTTGACACGCCCGACGTACTCGCGGCCTTTTCCATCGACAATACGCCTTAGCGCCGTGGCGCTTAGCATATTTCCGGACGTCTTGACCAGCAGCACTGGGTAGAATTGCAGATCGCGATGTTGCCAAAAATCGACGTATACCGTGAACGGCTTCTGGTCATCTGGAGTTGCCAGATCCAAATCCGCGTCCGAGGCAATGCCTGTGATTTTCAGACGCTGATATTCCGTTTCGTTTCCAACCCGCAGATGATAGCCGAGCAGTTCGCGGATATCGCGCGCGCCTCGCTGGTCTAAACAATTTGCAACCAGATACTGCGCCAGGCTCCGGCTGAGAATGACGCCGGGCTCGGGCGAATTGTCCTCGCTGCGCCGGAAATCTTCTCCCGCGACGATCTTCGCTCCTAGCGTCTGAAAGAAACCATCGCTGACCCCTATGGAGCGTGCCTGCACTTCCCTGCCCGGCTGTGCGTTTTCCAGTATCGCGATTGGCTGTTTAGAGCCGCCATTGAAAAACGGTATGAAATCGCTCAAACTGGCGGAAACCACGCCGGGCAGCGATTCAATCTGTTCCAAGAGATCCCGATAATAAGGGACAGTCGCAAAATTGCGATAACCCGCGGGACCCGGCCGCCGGGTAAGCATGGCAGTCCAGACGTTATGCGGCTTGATCCCGAAATCGATGTTGTACATGTGCCTTAGCGACGCGCCCAGCAGCACGCTCCCTGAAACGAAGGCCAGGGTTAACGCGATTTGAACTCCTGCCAACGTCTTCTGGGCCAGGCTATTTGTAGCGATAACACCGCGACCACTCCCTTTCAATGCTTCAATGCTTGAGAGGCGGCGTGCTTGCCAGATCGAGGCGGCGGCGAACATCGCCAGCGCCAGGCCAACCGCCACGGCAAGGAAAATAAGGACCCGCACATCTAAACCGATCTGTACGCCGAAGTTGCCGAACATCTGATCGCCCTGTGCCAGTATCGTGCGGGCGGTCCAGAACGCAGCCGCAACACCGAGGATGGTTCCGGCGAGAACCAGCATCGTGTTTTCCAGTACAAAAATAGCGGCGATTTGGCCCGGTCTGGCGCCGAGAGCCAGCCTCACGCCGACTTCACGCCTTCGGCTCAAGCTGCGCGCCAGCAATAAGCTTGTTAAATTGACACAAGCAATCAACAACAGCGCCGCACAGATTCCAAAAAGTGCGTATAGCGGCTTTCCGAAACGGTCGCGCAGGAAGTAATCCACCCCGCTCTCGCCGGGTCTGACCGCCAGTTCTTGCGCTAAGTACTGTGTACGCTGCGCGGCGTTGTAGTGCTGAGGAATACTCTGTTCGAGCAGCTGGTTTTTCTGGGCAATAACGCTTGCGCGCGCCTGCGCTTCGGAAATTCCAGCGGCGCGCCGGGCCAGTACGTTGACCCAATGGGTTGTCAGTTTCTGGCCGATCGGCGTGTGAAGAGGTTCTTGGCGGAGCGGCACCATGATCGGCTCCGGAAATCCCAGCAGAAGTCCGGTAAACCGCCTCTCCGTCACGCCCACAATCGTAAAGATTTCGCCGTTTACCTTTATTAGCTTCCCCAGCACATCGGGCCGGCCGCCAAACGCGCTACGCCACAACGAATCCGCGATAACCGCAACGGGTTGCGCTCCGATCTGATCGTCACCTGCAGATATTGGTCTTCCCAATTGAAGGGAAAGGCCAAGCGTCTTGAAACAGCTCCCGCTGAAGCTGGCTACCCCCAGCTCTCGCATGTTCCCATCGTTTTCTGCCGCGAGCAGCGAAGTGCTGAAGCCGCATATCCCCTGAAAAGCGCGGTTGCCCTCCAGTGCATCGAGAAACGTGGAAGGAACATTACTCCAGTTGCCTTGCCTGTCCTCGGCAAGAATTCTCACCAACTCATTCGGCCGCTCCACCGGTAGAGGCCGAAGCAGAAGAGCGTCCATCGTGCTGAATACGGCCAGATTAGATCCGATGCCGACCGTCAGAATCAAAATGAAGACAAGAACGAAGCCCGGACTCTTCGCCAGCGAACGAACACAGTGCTTCAGGTTCCGGGTGCTCGCGTCAATCCAACGCCAGTGATCGACCTCCCTGCACTCTTCGCGCGCGGTTTCGATTCCCCCGAACTCAATTCGTGCACGCCGGCGTGCTTCCTCTTCGTTCATTCCCGCCGCCATATGTTTTCTGGCCTGAAGCTCGATATGCGCGGTGAGTTCCTCCTTTAGATCGGATTCCGCAATGTGGCGGAAGAGGAGAGTCTGCAGGAGGTGTTGGATTCTGCCCCAGCGCATGATATGTTGTCGCCTGCCGACAAGATAACACATGTTGTCGGAAGCCGACACAAAGAACGGAATGCACAGATGCATCTGGAGCGTCGCTGCTAAAATAGAAGACATAGAAAGATTCAAGCCACGCGCTTTGCTGATTTGCATTGCATCCTGCGGCATAGCTTCTTAGGAGTAGTATTTGCCCGATCAAGACGGACCAACCGGTGGCGGACTTTTTCCGCCATCCGATAACAAAAGCCTGATTCCCATCAATATCGAAGACGAGATGAAGCGCTCGTACCTCGATTACGCCATGAGCGTAATCATCGGCCGCGCGCTGCCAGACGTTCGAGACGGCTTAAAGCCCGTACACCGGCGCATCCTTTACGGGCTGGATGAAATGGGCCTGCATTTCAATCGGCCGCCGAAGAAGTGCGCCCGTATTGTCGGCGATGTTCTCGGTAAATATCACCCGCATGGCGACGCCCCCGTGTATGAGTCGCTGGTCCGCATGGCGCAGGATTTCTCCATGCGCTACCCGCTGATCGATGGCCAAGGGAACTTCGGTTCAGTCGATGGCGATTCCCCTGCGGCAATGCGGTACACCGAGGCTCGGCTCTCAAAAATCGCCGCCACCCTGCTGGAGGATCTTGATAAGGAAACTGTCGACTTTCGTCCTAATTACGACGATAGTTTAGTTGAACCCGAAGTTCTTCCCACGCGCGTCCCGAATTTGTTGATCAACGGCTCGTCAGGTATTGCCGTTGGCATGGCCACCAATATTCCGCCGCACAACCTGCGCGAGATTGTAAATGCGTCCGTTGCTCTCCTGGAAGACCCTTCTACATCCATTGCCAAAATTCTGGAGATGGTTCCGGGCCCTGACTTTCCAACAGGAGGCTTTATCCTAGGCCGGCAAGGTATCCTCGATTATTTCTTGAGGGGGCGAGGCAGCGTCAAACTGCGCGCCAAAGCCGCCACGGAAAAGCTTGGCAAGGATCGGGAAGCGATCATCGTGACGGAACTGCCCTTCCAAGTGAATAAAGCGCGCCTTATCGAGAATGTGGCGATGCTTGTCAACGAGAAGAAGATTGAAGGCATCGGCGAGGTCCGCGACGAGAGCGATCGCCAAGGCATGCGCATTGTCTTCGAACTGAAGCGCGGTGAGCAGGTCGAGATTATTCTAAATAACCTCTACAAGCACACGCAGATGCAGATTAACTTCGGCGTGATTATGCTTTCGATCGTTAACGGGCAGCCTCGGGAACTCGGGATCATCGACGTCATCAAGCGTTTCAACGAGCATCGAATTGACGTCGTCCGTCGCCGCACCGACTATTTATTGCGCAAGGCCCGCGACGAAGAACATATCTATCTCGGCTTCCAGAAGGCTCTCGATCATCTGGATGAAGTCATTGCGATCATCCGCGCAGCCAAGGCTCCCAAAGAAGCTTCGGAAAACCTACGCGCCACCTTCGAATTCACCCAGCGCCAAGCGGAAAAGATTTTGGAGCTGCAGCTTCAACGTTTGACGGGCATGGAACGGGACAAGATCCTGAATCGTCTCGCCGAGCTCCAGCGTGATATTGCCGAATACCTGGAGATTCTAGGTTCGGAGAAGAGGTTGAAAGCAGTTATCGTTTCCGAGCTGCGCCAGGTTCAGAAGGATTTTGGAGACGAACGCCGAACGCAGATTATTGAAGACACCGGCGAAATTCGCCTGGAAGATCTGGTGCAGATGGAGGACGTCGCCGTAACCGTATCGCGCGGCGGCTATCTGAAGCGCACGTCCGTCGATACCTACCGCAGGCAGTCCCGCGGCGGCAAAGGCCGTATCGGCATGGGTACGCGTTCGGAGGATGTTGTTGAGCACCTCGTCATTGCTTCGACACACGCTTACCTGCTCATATTTACGAACAAGGGGCGTGTCTACTGGCTAAAGATTTATGAGATCCCCGACGCTGCCACAACTGGAAAAGGCAAGCATGTCTCCGGCCTGATCAGTCTGCAGCCGGACGAGAACGTAAAGGCGTTTTTGCCGGTAAAAGAATTCGTTCCCGGGAAGTTCATCGTCATGGTGACGCGCCAGGGCGTCATCAAAAAATGCGAGTTGACCGAGTTCGACAACCCATTGTCTCGCGGCATTATCGCGCTTGGGCTTGACGAGGGGGACGAACTGCTGGGCGCGACCATTACGACCGGCGAAAATTACATCTTTCTCGGGTCGCATGAGGGTATGGCTATCCGCTTCAACGAAGAGGAGGTCCGTGCGATGGGCCGCCAAGCCCGAGGTGTACGCGCCATGGACCTGGATGAGGGCGATTACCTGATCGGTCTCGAGGTTGTCGACAAGGAAGGGCTGATTCTTTCCATATCCGAGAACGGATACGGGAAGCGAACACCGCTCCAGGATTATCGTCTCACTGCCCGCGGTCGGAAGGGCGTCATCAACATGAAGACAACCAACAAGGTCGGGAAAGTGGTCGCGGTGCTTTCGGTGAAGGAAATCACCGATCTAATGATCATCACCAAGGATGGGAAGATTATCCGGCTTGAATCGGGAATGATCCGTCAGGCCGGGCGATCTACTCAGGGTGTACGCCTGGTTCGCATGGAAGATGGCGACCAGGTTGCCGCCGCATCTGTCATTCCGGAAGCGGAAGTCGAACCGGAACCTGAGGACAAGAACGGTATCTTGCCGTTGCAATAAGAAAGCGGCTTCGCGGGCTAGCTCAGAAACGGGAGCGTTGGTGAGGCGTAGTTCTTCAGATTGGGGAAGACGGTTTGTAAGTCTCCGCCCGAAACGCCGAGCCATGAGGATAATGTGGCTGCATACTGATCTACGGACGTAGACGGCACCCAGCGCCCTCGGTTATCCGCATCGTTCGGACCGCTCAATTCGAATCGAGGGAATGAGCCGTATACTTCTCCCCCTGCTACGTTCCCACCCAATACGAGTTGGTGACCGCCCCAGCCGTGATCGCTACCATCCCCTTGGCTAGTGGGCTGGAACGTCCTGTTGAACTCGGAGGCGGTAAACGTAACGACGTCATTCTGGACGCCGAGTTCGCCCAAAGCCGAGTAGAAGGACGCCAGGGCTTGGCTCAACTGCGGATACAGGGAGCGATGTGTTTCCAGCTGCGCCGCATGCGTGTCGAAACCACTGAGCGAGCAGAAGAAGATCTGGCGGTTCGCCCCAAGGCTGGCTCTGGCCTGGATCACTTGGGCGATCTGCCGCAATTGCTTGCCAAGCCCGGTTTCCGGGAACGTGGTCTGCAGCGGCTTCTCTCCGGCAAGTGTCGAATTGAGGGTCTGACCGGCGGATAGAAGGCTCGCGAACACTTTGTTCGACCGGTTCATTAGAGGCGCGCCGGCATTCGCATTTAATAAAGCCTCCATGGCACTGACCTGCGCTGCGTCTGCGCTAGCTGTAACAGCAGGAACGGCCAGGGATTGCCCTGGATTGAGGCAAACCGGTTGCGTTTGCTCTCCCGCGCCGAGGATGCAATTGCCCGCCGTCGACACGAACGTTGGAGAATTGGAACCGCTGAGCGCCGCGAGCCGATCGGCGACTCGTCCGGCCCATCCCGTTGCGCTGTTCCCGTCAGAAACCGACGTTTGCCACTGAGCCTGTTGATCGATATGTGAAAACAGGTTTCGCGGTATCGCGGCTGAGCGCGCCTGGTACTGTTCGGCGGTCAACGGCTGAACCATGCTGCCGACGTTTGCCACAACTGCCAGCTTTCCGCTTGAGAAAAGCGGCGCCAGCTCTTTTAGACCGGTATGAAAGGCATACGGTGCTCTTCCGGTATTAGTAAAGACTGGCGGCGTGAGTTGGTTGCCTTGCAACGCCAGGGCGCCACGGATCGAAACATAGGCCTGATAGCGGGCCGGATCCATCGGAACGACTAGATTGTTGGAGTCATTGCCTCCGTACAGGAACACGCAGACCAGCGCCCGATAATCGCCGCTGGCCTGAGCCGTTGCCGCTGAGAGACCTAACGGCTTGAGCGCCAAAGCGCCTGCCGACACAGCTCCCATGCGAAGTAACCCACGACGTGAAATCATAAATTTTCCTTTATCCGATTGCTAATGAATGATCTGGAATTCGCTCGATGTCAGCGCCACATACAGGGCAGCATGCGCCTTTGCCGTGGCGGTCGCCGCTCCGTTCATCGCCTGAGTGATCGCGCTAGCTAAATTCGACGACATCGATCCGTGGAAGAAGAGCCCGTTGATGGTTTGAATTTGCGTGTCCACAGCCGGCGTTGTGCCGCCGGTGCCGTTGGCCATTACTGCTTGCTCAATTGCTTGAAACTCACTGGACCCCAGGGCCAGATCGATCGCGGCCCGCCCTTGGTCCACGGCGTCCGGCATACTGTTCATGGCCAGCGTCAAGGTCTCCTGTAATTTTTGGGACATCGACGAATTAAAAAATGCCGCGTTCAGCTTAGGGATTATGATGCGCGGATCGAACGCGGCGGTGCTCTGTGTGTCGCCGGAGTTTGTTGAATTCGTCCCGAGGCCAAGCACGAAGTAGAGCGCCGCTCCTGGGCCGACCACATTGTTAGTGGACTTCGTACCCCCAACGCTTCCTGTCTGAGAAAACATTCCAATACCGTATTGATTGTTGTAAACATAGTTACCAGATATTATGGTTCCGTTCATGGTTGTTGGAACGCTGCCCACCTGGGAATAATCGTTCTCAAGGGCTACGCCAAGCTGAACAGACGATCCGTTATTGGCTACAAGGTAATTATCTAGAATCTGGTTATTGTCAAAGTGGCCATTGTTGGTCGCAGGATTATTCGGAAAGTTGCCCTGTATCCAGACGGTCCCGCGAGACCAGCCATAGTTCCTTGACATGAGTACGATGTTATTCTTGACGACGTTACCACTACAAGGCACGCCTGTACCTGAGTTTCCGCTGGCGCCGATGTAGATCCTGCCCGAACCTATGAGAAGGTTGTTACTGATCGTGTTATTCGAGCCGCCGTTTACGTCAATGGCCCCGCCATTACTAAGAGAGTTGTTGTACATGAGATTGCTATCTACGGTAACGTTATTCGTGTTACCCGCTAGCTCTATGAAGTCGATCCCCATTGAGATCCCATTTGCATTTAGAATTTCATGCTGGACTGTTCCATTCTGCACCTGTCCGAGTGAGTCCATTCCGTTGACCCAGCCCTGACCCGGCTCAAATGTGCAGCGGTTGTCGTGCAGGCTCACGTTGTAAATCGGCTGAGCGCCGTTAAGCCCAAGAATCTCGATACAAAAATTCCCGGCCCCTTGATAGATGGTGTTCCCAAACACCTGGACGTTTTGAACCGGGCCGTTTATGCTCGGCGTCGAATGGACTCCGATTGCATGGACGCCGGGACCCGCCAAGGCGAATGTTGTGGTGACCGTGTTGTCGTGTATGCTGACGTTATACAAATTGTCGTTAACGGCGATAGGATCGTTTGAACCACCGGAGACAGTGTTGTGGTCGATCTCAATCGTTTTCACTGCGTCCGCATATATCCCATATCCCGCGCAATTCCGTACGACATTATTGGTGATTCGCACGTTGACAGCCCAATTGATTGATGACACGCCATTCTGCGAAACATAGGATCCATCTGCGCCAATCCCATTGTTGTTATACGCCGTCCTGTTGCCGTCGATGACACATCCGGTTACGGTGTCGTTCTGGGATTCAGCGAACACTATCACATCCCCAATATTGTTATCCGCAATCAGCGTGGCCCCCGGCTGGCAAGAGATAGTTACGCCTGCTGAGGAGATTCGTATGGTCCCCTGGATCGAGTACGTTCCCGCGGGCACCAGAACCGTTCCGCCATTCGCAGCCATTTGAATCGCTTGATTGAAAACTCCGGAAGCATCTGCCGACCGGTCGTTCTTCGCTCCCAGGCTAACCACGTTAATTACGACGGGAGTGGTCGAAGAGGAGTCCGCGGCTATAGACCCATTAGCATTGCCCGCTGCTGGTGTCATTGATGTTGACACGGCGGATACGGCGGCATCAATGGCGTTCAACCGGTTCGCCGCGGTTTGCGTCGAAAGAATCTCGAATTCAGGAGCAGGCAGGTTGTCTGGCGTCCGGTAAGAGGGTGAGAAGTAACTGGCGACATCGGGGGAGTAAAACAGTTTCTGGCCCATACCATCCAGCGTGCTCAACAATGTGTTCCCATCGGGTACGGGCAAACCGAGGCCGCGGAGCATGTTCGCTTCCAGAAGCACTGGTTCCCGCAAGTGCCCGAATGACGGATCCACAGCGCTCGACGGATCGTCTCCACCCCGCGCTTCGGGGTCGGTCAAGATAGCGGTAACGACCGCTTTCAAATCACCGCGGACACCCGCTCCGTTATCTACAAAGACATTCGTAACGCGCTCGACGTATGCAGGGCTGGGATTGCTGGTCACGAGATGTTGTATCAATTGACGTGAGATGAAGGGCGGGAGACTCGGCTGCAAAAAGGTCGCGTGCAGTGCCTGTGCCATATCATCGGCTGCGCTTTGCCCAGCGGCCAGGGTAACCGATGAAAACAGCGCCTTGGCTTGAGTGTCATGGTTCGCTTCTACCGGTATCAATTGCCCGGCGTAATACGGCGGGTTCTGTCCACGCCAGGCGATGCCCAACTTTGAAGAGTAGGTCCATCCGGTAAGTGCTCTCGCCAGGTTACTCACCGTAGCTTCGTCGTAAGCCGGAACCGGGTTTCCTGAGCTATCCAGAACAGGCGAACCGTCCGCATGCAGCTGGTTCAGCCCCACTGAGAACAGTTGAAGGAGCTCGCGCGCGTAGTTCTCGTTAGGCGCCGCGCCGTTTTGTCCGCTTTTCGTATTATTGGCAAGATTGAGGTACGCGCCCATTGCTGGATTCAGGGTTAAGTCGTGCATCAAGTCTTCGTAGTTCCCGAAGGCACGATCGCGGAAAATTCTCAGCAGCTGTGGAAAAGCCGATGCATTCGCGACATCGACTTGCGATACAACCCATATTTCGCTCAAAGCAAAGGCGACACGCTGCCTTAGCTGATCTTGACCCCAAACGGCATTTGTGAAGAAGTTCTCGACCAGCGGCGCCATGTCCTGGTTCGCCGCCAGATTTCGGACAGATGCCGCGGGTTGATCGGGAATCGATGAAATCGGGGCACTGAACTGCTCATTGAGCCAGTTTCCGAGGCCTTTGGACTGTAGATCAGCGATTGCTGCGGGGGTTGGTCCCCATGAACCTTGTTCGAGAATGCGAGCGGCCGAGCGTGCGTCCAAGGCCGACGCAGTGTCCTGCGCAAACGAACCTATCGGTCGACAAACGATTAGTAACGATAAGATGCAAAGCAATCTCACCAAAAGCTCCTCAGTACTGAATAAGTCGGTAAATTTTGTTATCGGCAGCGAGTAGCCCGGGCTTGAATGTTCGGTAAAATCATTAGAGAGTAGGGCAAGTATTGCCCATGAGTGCGTGGGAATTAAGTGTGGCGGGCGTCAAAAGGACACTTGCGCGGTTTCGGCGCGATATCACTCCACGTGGAGCGTTAACCAAGTGCAAGGCTTCCGTATCATTGAATTGATAGAAACATGAAGGCAGACGAAACCAGCACCGTTGCGGTGCTAGCGGAGAAGCCTTCCGTCGCTCGTGATATTGCCCGGGTAGTGGGGGCAAACACGCGAGGCGAAGGCTATTTGCACGGCAATGGCTATGTCGTCACCTGGGCGGTGGGCCACTTGGTGGCGCTGGCGCAGCCGCACGAGATTGATCCTCGATGGCGGCGGTGGAGTCTCGATCTACTCCCGATTCTGCCTACGCACTGGCCGCTGGTGGTTTACGAAAAAACGAAAGATCAATTCGAGATCGTGCGAAAGATTCTTACTTCGCCCCGAGTATCCCGTATTGTTTGCGCAACCGATGCGGGACGCGAAGGAGAGCTGATCTTCCGTTACATTTACGAAGCGACCCAAAGCAGCAAGCCGGTCAGCCGGCTCTGGATTTCATCGCTCACTCCCGAAGCCATTCGGTATGGTTTTGAGAACCTTCGTCCGGGGAGTGAATACGACCGGCTGGGGGACGCCGCCTGTGGTCGTAGCCGCGCGGACTGGCTAGTCGGGATGAATCTCTCCCGCGGGTACTCAGTGGTCTACGGAGAAGAGCTGTCGGTAGGACGGGTGCAAACGCCGACGCTGGCGATGGTGGTGGAACGGGAACTCACGTTGCGGAGCTTTGTCCCCGAAGACTACATGGAAGTTGTTGCAACCTTTCGACCGACCGGAGCCGCACAGGAGGAAAGCTATCGTGCGATGTGGTTTAGAGCCCGCGCGGATGGAGCGAGCGAAAAGGAATCGCCAGGTTTCACCACGCGGCTGCCCCCGGATGGAAAAGAAGCGGAGAGCATCCTTGAGCGAGCACGCAGCGGCGAGGCGCGCATTGACTCCGTGGTGTCTGAGAAACAGCGAATGCAGCCGCCTTTGTTGTACGACCTCACGGAACTCCAGCGGCATGCGAACCGGCTATTTGGCTTCACTGCGCAGGCGACATTAGAGACCGCACAGTCGCTTTATGAGCGGCATAAACTGATCAGCTATCCACGAACGGATAGCCGGCACCTATCCCAGGACGTGGCAGGGACGCTGAACCGGATCGTACAAAGCATCCGTGGCGCCTACGAGCAAGGCCTGAAGCCAGAGACAGGACAAGCTGCCCTAGGAAAGCGATTTGTGGATGACGCGAAAGTGACCGATCATCACGCGATCATCCCGACCGCCGTTCGCCCGAACAGCGCGAATCTTTCCGCGGAGGAACGAAAGATCTATGACTTGATTTGCCGCCGGCTTCTGATGGCTTGGCAAGACGACAACATCCAATCCGTGACGACCGTAATCACAAAGATCACAAATCGCGAAATCGCCGATCGCTATCGGGCTACGGGCACAGTGGTGGACCAGGCCGGTTGGAAGGTTCTCGACATCGTGACCGACCGGAAGAAGACGAATAGAGCCGGAAGTGACGAAGAAGCTACTGAACAGCAGTTACCGCCTCATCTCAGCAAGGATCAATTGCAAGATGTGGTCGACGTAGAAGCCCTGAAAAAGAAGACACGGCCTCCGAAACGGTTTACGGATGCTACGCTCCTGACCGCGATGGAGACCGCGGGCAAGACGCTTGACGAGAGAGAGCTCTCGGAAGCTATGAAGGAAACCGGCCTAGGCACACCGGCGACTCGAGCCGCGATCATTGAGGTCTTACTAAAACGCGGCTATATTGTCCGGAATAAAAAGAGCTTGGAATCGACCGATAAAGGGATCCGGCTCATCGAGGTCGTGCACCCTGAAGTGAAAAGCCCGGCAATGACGGGTCAGTGGGAAGCCTATCTGAAACGGATTCAGCAGGGCAAATCCAAACTTGAGCCCTTTCTGCTGAACATCGAAG
>DATBEF010000131.1:0-5114 GCA_036269625.1 Bryobacteraceae bacterium
ACCGAAAAAGCCATGACAACCCGCGGCCACTAGCCCCAGAACCAAAGCTTCACCCGATTCCGTGCCCGTCTTGCGCGAGTTCCTTAAAAGGGGCCACGGCGTTAAGAATCCTGAACTCACCAGGAATTTGGCTGCTGTGTAAACCCCCGTGCTGAGAAAAGCGTCTACACCAAGCGAATGGAACCTATCGCCGCCACCCAAATGTTGACGGGTATGGTGACGAATATTTCGGCTGCAGCGGACGATCTCGAAGCGATTTTCCGGGTGTACAAGTCGAAAGTATTCCGCTTCATTTTGGCCTCCCTGCGAGACAAAGATGCCGCGGAAACGTTGACCCAGGACTGTTTTTTGCGCGCTTATCAGGCTCGGGATCGCTTCCGCGGCGAGTGCAGCATGGACACCTGGCTGATGCAGATCGCGGTGAATCTGGTTCGGGACCATGCGCGGAGCCGCCGTTTCCAATTCTGGCGCCGCGCCCACAAAACGGCGCAGCGGGTTGAGGAGTTGGGCGATGTGCTGGCTGGTGGCGAGCAATCGCCGGAAGTGAAAGCTGTCCTGAAGCAGCAAGTGGACGCTGTGTGGATCGCGGCCCAGAGCCTTCCCGAGCGCCAGCGAACAGTTTTCCTGCTGCGATTCGTGGAAGATATGGATCTGTTGGAGATCGCGGCGGCAACGGGAATGAAGGAAGGAACCGTCAAAACGCACCTGTTTCGGGCGCTGCAAACGGTGCGGGAAAGGATTGGATCATGGCGACCGGCCAGCATTTGACACAGGACCAGATCTCGGCGTGGCTGTTGGGAGAGCGCTCCGCAAAGAGCTTGGAGCACATCCGTAGTTGCTCCTCGTGCCACGCGGAGGTGTTGCTGCTTGGGACCACGCTTCTTGACTTTCGCAGCTCGGTACGTGAATGGAGCGAGGGACATGCCAGCCCTGAGGTAATAGCAGTTACAGGAGCGGCTCGCCATTCATTATTCACGTTCAACCGGCTCTGCCTTGCGGCCGCGGCTGCTATCGTCTGCGTGTTTCTCGGCATGACACTGCGGCCGTCACACGCCGTGCTCTTGCCGGATAACCCGATTACGGATAGAGCCTTGATGAACGAGGTGGACGACCAAATTTCGCGTACGGTCCCAACGGCCATGGAACCGCTTCTTCAGCTTGTGGCGTGGAAAGGCGATGCGCGCACCGATGTGGGCCAGCCGGTTGTCCAACCCGCCTCGCCCAAAGCAAGCCTGCAAGGGGCGAATAACTAAAGTATGTCGGCCAAACACTTAGTCGGATGCGCCCTGCTGATTGGCGCATTTGTGCTCTCCACTTCAACTTTGCGGGCGCAAGCGCCGCCCCCACCCGCGCCCGGTCCATCGCCTGAAGCACCACGGGGCGCGTGGTCGGGCGGCGCTCCCCCTCCACCTTTTCAACGTAACCATGGCCCGATGGATCGCACCTTGCATAAAGGGATCGGCCGATGGTGGAGCGATCCGGCCCTCGCCCAGAAGCTTGGATTAACCGAGGATCAACAAAAAAAGCTGGACGATCTGTTTCAGCAAAACCGCCTCCGGTTGATCGACTTGAGCGCGAATCTGCAAAAACAGGAAGCCATGCTGGAGCCCTTACTCTCTGCCGACAGGCCCGATGAGACGAAAATCCTTGCTCAGATTGACGGAATCGCCCAAGCGCGTGGCGAGCTGGAGAAATCTAACGCCCGCATGCTGTTGGCTATGCGCGGGGTGCTTACGCAGGATCAGTGGAAACGGCTTCAGGCCGAAATTCCTAGGCGGCGGGAACCAATTCGCCCCTAACAAGCAATTCATATCAGACAAAAAAGGAGTGATCTAGCTATGAATAAGAAGTTTCTGTTCGTGGGCATTGCCTGTGCGATGTTCTCGACAGCTCTGATGAACGCGCAGACAGCTGAGGTGGCGCCGACCAGGCCGGCGCCCGCTTCAATGATCGCCAGGCAGGTAACTCGATATTCGACGCTGCTGAATCTGAACGCCGAACAGCAGAGTCAGGCGACTGCCATCCTAACGACGGAGCACACCGCCATTTCCGGCGTGCGGGCCAACATGAGAACGGCTGAGAAGGCGCTCCGAACCGCCGTGGACAACAACGACACGGGCGGAATCGCGGCGGCAGCTAACCAGATCGGAACGCTGACAGCGCAGGAAGTCCAGGCACATGCTACGGCACAAGCGGCCTTCTACGCGGCGCTCAATTCCACCCAGCAAGCTGCCTACAAACAGCTTGGCCCGATGGGAATGGGTGGTCCTGAGGGCATGCATCACGGATTCGGTGGCCCAGGCGGCCCAGCCGGTCTCCAATAATTCCGGACAGAGCCGCGACCGCGAGGGAGCGGCCCTTGAAACTCATCCGGACGAACTTGAGCTTACAGATTTTTCAACGAGGAGGAGAGCACTATGGCCGCCGCCAGAATATCGCCAATTTCGAGCCAATTCCGCTTTGAGACGAAGAGACTTCGTAGAGCGATCAGCGCAATGTCCATCGCGGGCGAGGAAAATGGACAGACGCGATTCGGCATGTTTACCGATTTAAGCCCCGGACAGGACGTGGAGATTCGGGGCGCCGGATTTACCGCCAACACCGTCCGTGTGCGCGTTCAAGGTGCTGACTATTTCGTTTTGCGCAGTAGTTTAATCGCACACTAGGGAGTACGGTCAGTCCGAGCTGGCGCCTTCGAGAAAGATGCGCAGGTCCTCGTCGCCAACTTGTGGCTCGCCCGGCGCAACGTTGCTCAGTTTTCCTTCTTTTATCCAGTTTTCGAGTTGGCCCACTTGATCGTAGAGATGATCGAATGAATCGACGATAAAGAGCAGTGGCTGATAGTGATCGATTTCCATCCCCTGGTTGATCGCCCACTCCATCTGTAGCGGATAGCGCTGCACTTCGGGCGATTCGATGGCGTGTTCGATCTCTCCAAAACTGCTGAGAAGGCCGCTGCCATAGGCCCGCAGACCACCGGCGGAGCGCATGAGCCCAAACTCCACCGTGAACCAAAAAAACCTCGCCAAAGCGCGGATCATGCTGCGCAGGACGGGCTTGCGTGCGGTCTTATCGGGTATGCCGGCGGCAATCGAGGCGGCGGTGCGCGCGCACTCGCCAAAGCGGACCAGTGCATCTGCCAAGGCGCGGTCGGTGTGCATTGGAACGTGCCCGCAGATGTCGTGGAAAATGTCGGGTTCCGGCAAATAGTCGAGCGAGTCGGCGCGGCGAATGGTGATCGTGGTCGGGAATTCGCGCCGGCGGAGGCACTCAAAGAAGACCGGCGCGGGCACATAGCCGCTGACCGCCTTAGCCTGAAACCCGGTCAGCGGACCCAGGAAGCGATTAACGTCATCGAGCTTCGGAATGCGATTGCTATCAAGGCGCAATCTGTCGATGCCACGCAGGAACGCATCATTCGCATAACGTTGCCAACGCGCCTGCATACGAGTGTAGAGGCGGCGCCAAGTCTCCTGGTTGGCCTCTGAATATTGTTCGTACGGCTGCTCAATGAACAACCGGCCATTCAATTTTGCCGCTTCGATGAACGGCGCTTCAGTGGTGGTGAGACCGGGAGCCTCAGACGCAGTGACGGGCATAAACCGCCTCCTGATTCCATCGTACTCTAGAAAGCACCACTTCGAGGTGGTGTATTTTGCAAAACACCGCGAAATTGAACCGCTTCGAACGATAAACGTATAATGGGGAGACCCGTCACTGGGCGGCAGTTTTCAGATTTGGCGCGGTAGCCAAGTGGTAAGGCAGAGGTCTGCAAAACCTTTATTCGGCGGTTCGATCCCGCCCCGCGCCTCCAACAGCTTACAGAAAATACAGACTTTCCAGCCCAGACCATAGTGGACGAGAACGGCCCAAAACAGGCGAACAGAGGCCGAAGCGCCTGCCTTGGGCGGGCAAAAGGGTGGGCAGAGGCATAAATTTTGCCCACCCCCTAACGGGTCGCGCCCGTACGTGTAAACAACCACAACGCTTTTCAGTATCCTTCGTGCGGAGAGGCCTCTGCCCTCCGTTCCTGCCGCAGGATCAAGGCCGCTTCGCCCCGACAAAGCCCATTGTCGTCGGCGACCGCTGGCACTCCTGTTGCCGCCTGTCCGATCGGTTCACACTAGACGTGCCGTTCAGGCGAGCCTTTTCAGCGCAACAGAGAAGAGGAAAAGCTGTACCTCACATCTCGGCAGTTTGTTGGATGTGGGGTTATGTAGACATAACCCTCGAGGTCCACGCGGACGTGGCGGGGGTAGCAAAGGCCACCGGGTTCGGAAGTCGTCAGACTTTTTTTGGAGGGTGCCCGCTCGGCGGGAGGAACCAAAACCCGGAGGGCCGACCCTTGCCTGCGCGAGGGGCAGAGCCCCTTAGTTTCAGAAAATCCAGCGCGATTCCATTCGTTTCGTGCAAACCCGTAAGAACTTAAACAGGAGGTTCCTATTTTGAGGCGTTTCAGCAACATCGCCGCGCTCATCGGTTTCAGCGGCGTCAACTTTCTTCTGACTGCTCCCGCATTGCTTGCACAGAGCGGTGACATTTCGGGAAGCACGAGCAACTTAACGACGCTGGGGTCGACGATCCTGAAGGTCCTCGTCGCTCTGGCCGGCATGGGCTTTGTGGGCCTGATCATTTGGGGTGGGCTCACGCTAACGACGAACCGTCCCCGGGGTCTGGCGATGATCGGCGGGGGTCTTGTGGGCGCGCTACTCGCCGGCCTAGCCTTCGCGCTCGTCAACACGTTGACCGGACAAAGCGTATCGCTCAGCATGCTGGTGTTTCCGGCTCTTTCGTGACGTGGGGCGCTTATGGAATCGGACGAAAAGAAGCTCGAACCCATCAACGACACGCTAAACCCAGCGCCCTGCCGATTCGGGATGCCGTGGTACGCCGTCCTCGGCATTCTGTCGCTCTCGATGTGTGTGTTTTTGCTGCCGGAGTGCAAGATCGCCGGCATCTTGCTTGCTCCGAGCACGTTGGGTTTTGGCTGGTGGCTCACCAAGGATGATCCCAAAGAGCCCCAGCTTATTCTTCACGACTTACTTTTACCTTCGGAGTACGACCCAGGAAAATGATCAAATTTGTGTCTCGAAAACCTTACATCCGCGTGATTC
>DATBEF010000133.1:0-6861 GCA_036269625.1 Bryobacteraceae bacterium
GAAGGCGGCTTAAGGAGAAACTATGTCGCGCCGACGCAAGGACCATCAAGCGCACGCTAATCACGAACGGTGGGTAATCTCCTACGCGGATTTCATCACCCTCTTGTTCGCATTCTTTGTTGTCATGTTCGCAACGGCGAACGCGGATAAGGGCAAGGCTAGAGCCGTATCGGAAGCGGTGAAGGCCGCGCTATCGGAAAGCAAGGAGTCCAAAGTCGCCGAACTGGTCAAGGCAGCGGCGGAGGAAGACAAGGCGACTGCGGGCGGAAAGCCCGAAGATGTGAAGAAAGAACTAGCGCCGACGGCCAAACTCCTCAGCCAACAGTTGCACCCTGAAATTGCCAAGGGGCTGATCGAGCTGAAAATGGAGTCACGCGGTTTGGTCATTAGCTTTAAACAGGCCGCGCTTTTCGATTCCGGAGCGGATGTGGTGAAGCCGTCGGCTATCGACTCAATCGCCAAGGTGGCGCAAGCAGTACTGGGAATACCCAATCCGGTGCGGCTGGAGGGACACACCGACAATCAGCCGATACATAACAGCAGATTTAATAACAATTGGGAGCTTTCCTCGGCGCGTAGCATCGCGATGCTTCAGTTGATGACAAGCAAGCTCAACATTCCCGTGCAGCGCCTGGCCGTGAGCGGCTATGCGGATGTAGCCCCAGTAGCGAGCAACGAAAACGAGGATGGCCGCGCGCGCAACCGGCGAGTGGACGTGGTGATTCTCAGTTCGCAGGCGGCTATGCAAGAAGCACCCGCAACGCCCCCGGACAAGGAGACCTCCTCTCCGGCCGCCCGAACTGCAAGGACGAAACAAGCTAGCGGCGTACACTAAACCGCCGGGGCGGGCTACACTAATAGGTGTGACAGTGCGATGTACATGCGGGGCCTATCCTCCAGAGGATGCGCGTTTTTGCCATAAATGTGGCCGCCCGCTTCGTGAAGAGTACCTGGAAACAACTGAACCCGCAGTAGTGGAAACCGTGGTAACTGGCCCCGCGACACCGCCGCCTTTACCGCTACCCCCACCCGTTTCTTTTAGCAATGGCCGCGCCGTTACCATAACGTTGGTGGTCGCAGGCTGCGCCCTGGCGGGTTTATGCGTGCTCGGTCTTGTCTCGCCCATGTTGGTGCCGGTTGGTTTATGCGTCGCAGGGTTTCTGGCGGTTCGAGTATATGCCCGGCGGGCATTGCAACCACCAACGATGGCGGAAGGAGCGCGGCTCGGCTGGATGACGGGCTTGTGGCTGTTTCTCATTCTGGCGGTGCTAGTCGCGATCACCAGCGTTTCCATCAACGATCCCAACTTCCGCCAGGTCTTCAAGACTTGGGCTGGATCGCCGGAAGCAGCGCGGTTGGTAGACGACCCGCATCAGTTCTTAATGCAACTGGTCCAGAGCCTCGTCACATTCTTCGTGGTGGGAACACTGATGACGGGTCTCGGCGGAATTCTGGCCACGAAGCTAACCGCACGCCGGCATCACGGTAGCTGACAAGCAAGCGATCAAAAGATGTGCTGATTGAGGTTCAGGCTAAAGATGCCGGAAAGCGCCTGGACGCATTCTTGCATGAACAGCTTCCGCAGTTCAGCCGCTCCCGATTACAATCGTGGATCAAGTCCGGGCTCGTTCGGGTGAACGGCTCAGAGCTGCGGGCATCTTATTTATTGCGGGGCCTGGAAGCAATTTCCGTCACGCCCGGCGAACTGCCGCCGCTAAAAGCTGAGGCCGAGGATCTGCCGCTGCACATTCTCTATGAGGATGACGATGTGGTGGCGATCGACAAACCGGCGGGCATGGTGGTGCATGCGGGCGCCGGGCATACGAAGGGCACGCTTGTGAATGCGCTGCTGCATCACTTCGGTACGTTGTCGTCGATAAATGGCGAGTTGCGGCCCGGCATAGTCCATCGGCTGGATCGAGATACTAGCGGCGTGCTGGTGGCGGCTCGCACCGATGCCGCGCATCAGGCGCTGGCGCACCAATTTCAAACGCGCCAAGTCGAGAAAATCTATCTTGCGCTCGTGCACGGTCGGCCACGGCCGGAACAAGGCAGGATTACCAGTCCGATTTCGCGCGATTCGGTACGGCGCACACGCATGAGCACGCGCTCGGGCACGGGCCGGTCCGCCTTGACGGATTATCGCGTCATCGAAGATCTTGGAGGCTTCAGCCTGCTCGAGGTCCGCATCGGTACGGGCCGCACGCATCAGATTCGCGTTCATCTCGCGAGCATCGGGCACCCTGTGTTCGGGGACCGACTCTATGGCGCACCGGAGGCAAAGGAATTGCAGCGCTTCTTTCTGCACGCCCGCCGGCTTCGCTTTCTATCACCCAAAACTGGTGAGCCCATCACGATCGAGAGCCCTCTTTCACCTGAGTTGTCCAACTTCCTCGATTCGCTCCGTCTGGGTACGAAGCCTGTAGAATAGATTCAACCCGATGAAGTCAGCAGTTTTGGCAGTAGCGGCTCTGTCCCTCGTTGCCGCCGTTTCATTTCGCCCGATCCGGGCTCAAGAGGCTCCCCCCGTTGAGGGTGAGTCCGGGCGCATCATTGCCGAGGTCACGCGTGTCAACATGCTCTTCACGGTGACTGACAAGAAGGGACGTTTCGTTACGGATTTGAACCGGAACGACTTTGAGGTTTTCGAAAGCAAGAAGCCGCAGACCATCATGGAGTTCACCTCCGAGACCGATCTGCCGCTACGTTTGGCGATCCTGATCGACACCAGCAACAGCATTCGCGACCGCTTCAAATTTCAACAGGAAGCTGCAACCAACTTCATCAACGGCGTGATGCGGGCTCAGGACAAAGCGATCATCGTTAGCTTCGACACTGCGGCCGAACTCGTTGCCGATCTGACCAGCGATACGAACAAGTTGGAAAATGCGGTGCGGGACTTGCGCCCGGGCGGCGGCACGGCGCTCTACGACGCGATTTACTTTGCGTGCAAAGACAAGCTGATGCAGGATCAGCCGATGTCCAAGTTTCGCCGGGCCATGGTCATCCTTAGCGATGGCGACGACAACGAAAGCCGCTACTCGCGTGGTCAGGCCCTTGAAATGGCTCAGCGCGCGGATACAGTCATCTACACTATTTCAACCAACATCAGCCACATTGAAACCGAGGGCGACAAGGTGATGCGCTACCTTGCGGAACAGACCGGCGGAGTCTCCTTCTTCCCGTTCCAGGCCAAGGATCTGGATCAATCGTTTGAGAACGTGGCGAACGAGTTGCGGCACCAGTACAACCTGTTCTATCGTCCGGTGCCCTTGAAGACCGATGGCCAGTATCATCCGGTGGAGATACGGGTCAAAGGACACAAGGACCTGATTGTCCGGGCCCGCCGCGGGTATTACGCGCGTCGCGCCACAACCTAGGCATAAAACAATACTTTCTCTTTTTGTTCGGGTATACTGGACCTGACCCCCGAGACGCGCTTTCGCGAGAGCGCCAGTCACCGCATTCGCCAAGTAGGAGGCATTTCGATGGACGAAAAAGAACGCAACCGCAATTTAACCGCAACGCTGGGCCAGATCGAAAAGCAGTTCGGCAAAGGCTCCATTCTGCGGTTGGGGGCTAAAGAAGCTATTGTTCCAGTTTCGGCGATTTCAAGCGGATCGATTTCGGTCGATTACGCATTGGGTGTAGGCGGGTTCCCCCGCGGCCGGATCTGCGAGGTGTTCGGCCCCGAGTCCTCCGGCAAAACGACCATCGCGCTGCAAGTGATAGCGGAGGCGCAGAAGACCGGGGGCATGGCGGCGTTTATCGACGTCGAACACGCGCTGGACCCTGTCTATGCCAAGCAGCTTGGCGTGGACGTGGATAATTTGCTGGTTTCGCAGCCCGATTTCGCTGAACAGGCGCTAGAGATCACAGCGGCTCTGATCACATCCGGCTCCATCGATGTGCTGGTGGTGGATTCAGTGGCGGCGCTGGTTCCCAAGGCGGAGCTGGATGGCGAAATGGGCGATTCTCATATGGGCGTTCAAGCGCGTCTGATGTCGCAGGCCATGCGGAAGCTTACCGGCGTGGTTTCGAAATCGAATACCTGCCTGATCTTCATCAACCAGATCCGCGAAAAGATCGGCGTGATGTTCGGGAATCCGGAAACCACCACGGGCGGCCGCGCTTTGAAGTTCTATTCCTCTGTGCGCGTCGATATCCGGCGCATTGCCGCGATTAAGGACGGCGATGCGGTGACCGGCAACCGCACCAAAGTAAAGATTGTGAAGAACAAGGTGGCGCCGCCCTTCCGCGAAGCCGAATTCGACATCATCTATGGCGAAGGCGTCTCCCGCGAAGGCGATCTCATCGATCTAGGCGTGGCCCAGAATATCGTCGAAAAGAGCGGCTCCTGGTATAGCTATAAAGGCGAGCGCATCGGCCAAGGGCGCGAAAACGCTCGTCAGTTTCTGAAGGACAATCCCGATATCCGTGTCAAGATCGATACCGAACTCCGAAAGGTGCTGGGATTGACGAAGACGGCTGAAGCTGAACCACCCGCCGCTCCTACGCCAATCGACTCGAAGCCAGCAGTGGCGTCGCGCGGACGATAACCGGAAACAGAGACGGAACGTAGTTCAATTGCGGTCGATCAGCCTGCTACGACCGCTTCGGCCTTCCTGGCGGCAACCTGGGCGCGGACTCCCTTCATTCGTTCGCGCGCGGCTTCGGTACGCTGCCGCCCACCCGGGGTTGCGTCGATTAGTTTTTCCAGATTCGCGAGAAATTGCGGGGAGCTCATCATAGAGCGAGCTTGCTCCAACAAAGGTTCGACCTTGGCGAAAACGCCGATGTGCTCTCCATTCGTATCGTTGAAGAGTTCCCTGCTGATGGCGCCGTGGTTAACAAGAGCGGCAGCCATATCCCAATACGTCATGACCATGCGCAAGTGCCCGCTGTGCTCGCTAAACATGGCGGCCTGGATGTCAGCCATCGACTCGGGGTTGAATTCTAAGAAATACCAGTCGCGAGCTTTGCGCATGGTGACTTCCCTGCGCAGCTCGTAGAGCTTCAGAATAAGATCAGCTTCTTCATGTTTAGACATATAGGACTTGTTCCTTTATTACGGTACTTCACCCGGATAATCACTGGGCCAGGATTCAGCGTATCAGGCTTATGACTTCAACTTTTTTGTGTCGAGGCGAGATGCCGGTGCGTAATTGTTCGTGAATGTGGAAATTTGCCTGGCTGGTGGCGCTACCGTTGGTCTGTCTCGTCTGGGCACAAGAGGCTCCGCAGTTCCGCACCGAAGTAAACCTGGTCAGCGTGACCTGCAGCGTCCGGTCTACTGACGGCCACTTGGTTCATGACTTGACGCGCGAAGACTTTGAAGTGTTCGAGGACGGCGTCGAGCAGAAGGTCCAATTTTTCGCGCGCGAATCGGAACTGCCGCTGCGCGTCGGATTAATCGTGGATGGCAGCAGCAGTCAGGGCAAATTCGTCAAACGGCACCAGCACGATCTCGACGTGTTTCTCGAAAGCGTTTTGCGGCCGAACGATGAGGCTTTGGCGCTCGGGTTCGGCAATCACCTGCGGCTGCTGAGCGACTTCTCCTCCTCACCCGATACGATCGCCCAAGCCCTACAGCGCTATCAGAAAGGCAGCTACGATTTCCCCGAATTGGGCCCGAAGGAAGATCGCGATTTAGGCACCGCGCTCTACGATGCGTTGGTATTTACGATCCAGGAGAAGTTTTCACCTCCGGGACGAAAGCGCAAAGCGCTACTGGTTTTCAGTGACGGGGAAGAGAACTCGAGCGAGCACGATCTCCTTGATGCCATTGAGACCGCACAACGCACCGACACGCTGATCTTTGGCCTACGCTACACCCAGATGGAGCGCGGCCGTCTCAACGCGCGCAACAAATACGGCATACGCGTAATGGATCACCTGGCGGACCAGACCGGCGGGGCCGCATTCGATCTGCTCCGCGTCGATCCCAAGGACGCTTTTGAACAGATCAGCGAACAGTTGCGGTCAATGTACGAAATAGCCTACGCCTCTTCGAACATTCAAGACGGCTCCTATCACAAGATTACGATTCGCGTGAAGCGCGACGGCATGATGGTGCGCGCTAAAACGGGTTATTACGCGAAGTGAGAGGCTGCAGGGCCGGAAATAATCAATCAGTTGATTGACATCCAATCAACTGATTGGTTAAAATCGGAGCATGGCCGATTCTTCCGCCTGGTGGCTGGCGCTCCTGAATCCCCAGGATGAAAATGGCAAGCGGCGCACGGCCCTGCTCCAGGCAGCCTTTGATGTGGTCGCAGAGGCAGGATTCGAAGGCCTCCGGACGCGCGCCGTTGCCGAGCGTGTCGGAGTGAATGTCGCCACTCTGCATTATTACTTTCCATCCAAACAGGACCTCATTGAAGGTTTGGCGCAGTTTATTGGCGCAAAGTTTGTCACCCTGCATGGACCGGCCCCGCGTACGACGGGATTTCCAGCGCTCGACCGCCTGCGGCAGGAGTTTTCCGACGGGCGCTACTACCTTAACCAGCACCCGGAGATGCTGCTGGTAATACAAGAGTTCACCTTGCGTGGAAAGCGCGACCCGCAGGTGCAGAAGGTTGTCGAACAGATGAATTGGCAATGGCACCACGGGATCGAGCAGATGGTGAGGGAAGGCGTGGCGGACGGCACGTTTCGCGCGGACATCGACCCCACGGAGATGATTACGATGCTGATGTCGATCTTTTCAGGCACGGCTGCGGTCGCCAGCGATCAAGTCGATGCCATTGAACGAAATACTGAGGCCTGGATTCTTTCGGAGAAGGCCAAAAAGAAGCTTACAACCCCAAAGCGCGCGACTGCGCGCTAGCTCAGAAAAATACCCGTAGGAGTGAAGAAATG
>DATBEF010000142.1:0-9789 GCA_036269625.1 Bryobacteraceae bacterium
AACCGTAAGCTCGCTATTGAAGCGCGCGCCTACGACGATGGAGTTGCTTTCCGCTACCTCGTTCCGGATCAGGCGCCGGTTCGCGAATTTCGCGAGACACAGGAAGCCACGGAATTCCGCATCAGCAAGGACGCAACCACGTACGCCCTGGTTCTGCCCCATTACCGGACCATGTATGAGAGCGAGTACATCAAGCTTTCAGCCAGCGCCTTTGCCAACCCGAATGGACTTTCCAACAAGGTTCTGATCGGATGTCCTCTCTTGATGCAGGTTCCGGGAGTCGGCTGGCTGGCGATCACTGAAGCGGATCTTTTCGGCAACAGCTCGATGTATCTGGTGAACCCGGGCCAGGGGTGGGGCGATCACTACTTCGAGTCACGCCTCGCGCCGGGCGACGATCCTGTTGTTGCCGTTACCGGAACGCTCCCGCATCACTCGGCTTGGCGCGTTTTGCTCATTGGCAAGCAGCCGGGTGAGCTGGTTCAGTCCAACATGATCACCAGCCTGAATCCGGAATCGGAGATCAAAGATACTTCCTGGATTCATCCCGGCTTGACGGCCTGGGATTGGTGGAGCGGCAGCATAGGTCCGGACGGGAAGCCTGCGTACACCACCGCGACCATGAAGTATTACGTCGATTTCGCCGCCAAATCCGGATTTCCCTACATGCTGGTGGATGCCGGTTGGTCGTCGCGCTACGACATCACCAAGATGAATGGCCGGGTGGACATTCCGGAACTGGTCCGCTACGCCGCGCCAAAGAACGTCAAAATCTGGATCTGGCTGCACTACCGGGCGGCGGACGCCCAGATGGACGAGGCGTTTCCGCTCTTCGCGAAGTGGGGCGTGGCCGGGCTGAAGATCGATTTCGTGGAGCGCGACGATCAGCGCGGGATCGACTTCTACTATCGCGCGGCCAAGAAAGCCGCTGAGAATCATTTGATGCTGGACTTTCACGGCGCAACCAAGCCCTGGGGAATCGGCCGCACCTATCCGAATGTGCTCGGATATGAAGCCGTGCTGGGCATGGAACAATCGCGGGCCGGTTCGCGCGACAATCCGGATCATCGCGTCACTATTCCGTTCACCCGGATGCTTGCCGGTCCTATGGACTACACGCCGGGAGGATTCGACAACGTAACCAAGAGCGATTTCATACCGCGCGCTCCAAATCCCATGGTGATGGGAACGCGGGCGGCGCAACTGGCAATGTACGTGGTTTATCAGGCTGCCTTTCAAATGGTCTCCGACACGCCGAGGGCATATGAGGATCAGCCGGCCTTCGATTTCATCGAGCATGCGCCGGCAACCTGGGACGAAACCAAAGTGCTGGACGGGCTTCCGGGCGAGTTCATCACCATGGTTCGCCGCCGCGGCAATGAATGGTTTCTCGGGAGCATGACGAACTGGAATCAGCGAAGGATCGACGTACCGCTCACTTTTCTTGGTCCGGGCCGCTATACCGCCGAGATCTACGCGGACGCGCCCGACGCCGGGCAGTATCCCAAGAGCGTGAGCATCAGCAAGAAAACCGTGGATAACCGGACTACCCTAACTGTTGACTTGGCTCCGGGTGGCGGCTATGCGGTCCGATTTGTTCCCTTCAAATAGAAGACGATCGGGAACTTTGCGGCATCCTGGAACGGCGTTTCAGATTCGTCAACATCATTCCGGCCAGCATGGCAAACGCGAATCCGACGAGCACGCCGCCGGTGTCCATCGCCACGTCATTCCATTCGAAACGGTCATGATAGACCAGCTTCTCCAATCCTTCCGAGGCAAAAACGACGCAGAATGCGAGGAAGCAGCGGAAGAGCTTGCGGCCAACGCCCTCCGCGTTCCAGCAGAGCAGAATGGCGGTGATGAAGAAGATGCCGACGTGTCCCGCATCGTGGAGCGCGCCCTTGGTTCCGAAGTGATATTTCACTTCGTACGGAGCCAGTGATAAGACAAAGACAAAGGCCAGCCAAATGGTGATGAGGTAAGGCATCGATCGGATTGACGGAGGCGGAACAAACAGCGCGATGCCCGCGCCACTCTTTCCTATTGTGGCAGGCCGTCGCCGCGTGTCTCGTTGTTTGGCGAGGGATGTACCTAACGTGAGATCATTGACATCTGATTCTAAACAGTATATATATTGCTGAGTACAGAGTGCCCATGTGAACAAACAACCCTCACCCGAAAGCTTTCTTCCACTCAAACCGCACTGGTTCCACGTCTTGCTGTCCCTTTCAAATCAAGACCAGCATGGCTACGGGATTATGCAGGACGTTCTGGAGCGAACTGGCGGAAAGGTTCGGCTGTGGCCGCCGACATTGTATGGGACTATCAAGCGGCTGATCGATGCGGATCTGATTCAAGCATCCACAAAGAGGCGTGATGCGGAAAACGACGATGCGCGGCGTCGCTATTACGGTCTGACAAACCTTGGCCGAAATGTGTTGGCCGCCGAATGCGCGAGATTGGAAGACCTGGTTCGCTCGATGCGTGCCAAGCGGGGATTGAAGCCCAGGAGTGTCGAGTAGTAATGAGGGAACCACCCATCTCCCGCTGGTGTCGAACGTCTTCAGGGTGCTGAATGCTCGAAGCGCGATTGCTAACGAAATACTACGGTCACACAGCCGCCATTCGCGCGGTCAGCTTCACCGTAGCGCCGGGCGAAATCCTTGGCTACCTAGGCTCGAATGGAGCCGGGAAAAGCACGACTGTGAAGATACTCACGGGGCTAATTGCGCCCTCAGAGGGTCAGATCTTCTACCAAGAGCGAAGCGTTCATGATGATCTCACCGCCTTTCAGCGGCGCCTCGGTTATGTGCCGGAGGAGGCACACCTCTATCCACATCTTTCCGGCCGCGAGTATTTGCAGCTGGTCGGCCGCTTGCGCGGAATGCCGCGCCGCGTTCTCGAACCAAAGATGGACGAATTTCTCCGGCTGTTCTCGCTTTGGAGCGACCGCCATGCCGCGCTCTCCTCTTATTCGAAAGGCATGCGACAGAAGATCCTGCTTTCGGCCGCCTTGCTTCACAACCCCGATGTTCTGATTCTGGATGAACCGTTCTCTGGCCTCGACGTAACGTCCGCGCTGATGCTGCGCAGCCTGTTGCGCGCGCTGGCAGCACAGGGAAAGATCATCCTGTACAGCTCACATGTTCTGGAGGTAGTTGAAAAAGTCTGCTCGAAAGTGTTGATCCTCCGCAAGGGCGAGGTGGTGGCGTACGACTCGATCAATCGGTTGCGAGAACTCATGAGCCCGCTCTCTCTCGAAGGCGTGTTCGCGCAACTGGTGAACGCGGAGGATAGTGATGCATTGGCCGGTCAAGTCCTGGACGTCATGACTTCCGGAGACAGCGGCAGACCATCGTCTGAAAAGGCGAAGACCTCACGCGCTCTTGGCACTTCTCCGCCTGAGCCACCCGTCGCGATGGGACTGCGGCTGTATCGCGCGCTGGCTGGCGCCTTTCCTCATGAATTCCAGAACGTTTACGGTGAGGAACTACTGCAAGTCACTGAAACCGCCATCACGCCAATCTGGAAACGTTATGGTGTCCTCGGACTAGGGCGCTTGCTGTTGGATATTGCGATCCGGGTTCTGATTGAACATTTGGCGGAGTTCTGGCAGGATGTGCGCAACGGGTTGCGTACGCTGGTGGCCTCTCCCGGCTTTACCATCGTCGCGGTGCTATCGCTCAGCCTGGCAATCTGCATCGCGACTTGCGCGTTCAGCGAGATGAACGGAATGGCGCTCCGAACGCTCCCTGGCGTTCAGAAGCCTGGGGATCTGGTAACGCTGCAGTCTCCGGTATCGTACCCAAGCTATCGACGATTCCGCCAACAACATGACTTGTTCGTTTCGACAATGGCTTATGCCGCCCCGGTGCCCTTTGCCGTCGATGTAGGCGGCAACACGCACCGGGCTTGGGGCCACTTAGTCAACTCTTCGTATTTCTCGACTCTCGGCGTACGTCCGGCGCTTGGTACGTATTTCGATCCGAGCGAACAACGGAATGACCGGGCTCCGACGGTTGTGGTGAGCCATCGCTTTTGGCAGGATCGCCTGGGCGGAGATCCGTTGGTGATCGGCAAGAACCTGCGCGTTGATGGTCGGCCTTTTACTATCCTCGGCGTTGCTCAAGCCGATTTTCTGGGAGCCTCGCCTCTTCTCTTTCCCGCCGACATCTGGATGCCCGTTACTGCCGGCCGGAGTGTGGCGCCAGAGCTGGCGGATAACGTACTCGAGCGCCGGGATATATCCATGTTCTTCGTGGTGGGGCGCCTTAAGTCAGGCATTTCGACCCCACGTGCCGAGGCGGAACTCGACGCAACCGCCGAGCGATTCGAACAAGACAGAGTTGATTTCGATAAAAACACTCAGAAGCACCGGAGAATACTGCTTGCAGAGGGAGGCAAGCTGTTTCCTCTTCGGAAGCAGGACTTGCCATTCTTCACATCATTCTTCACCATCATGGCCGCCCTGGTGATGTTGATTGCCTGCTCCAATGTCGCCAACATGATGCTCGCGCGTGCAGCACGCCGACGTCGCGAAATAGCCATTCGCCTCGCCATGGGAGCGAGCCGTGGGCGGCTCATTCGCCAGTTGCTGACCGAGAGCATGGTGCTGGCAATAGCTGCCGGCGTGGTCGGATTCGTTGCCTCTCTGTGGTTGATGACACTAGCGTCGCAAGTACAAATGCCATTCCCGATGCCGGTTGCATACGACCTTCGGCCCGACGCGCACGTCCTCGTACTGACAGTTGTCCTTTCTCTATGTACTGGGCTTCTGTTTGGTCTTGCGCCGGCATTACAGGCGACGAGGGCTGATTTAGTGTCCGCCTTAAAGGACGGCGGCAACCTTTTCTTCCGAACTCATCGCCGCGTCAGCCTGCGCAATTTGCTGATCGTGTGGCAGGTCGCCGGCTCACTTACGCTGTTGGTTATCCTTGGGCTCCTTTCGTTTGGAATCCAAACGACGCTGGGGATTCAAGCGGGAATCAATCCCAAGAACTTGTACTCCATTGCCCTCGATCCCGTTCGTGATGGATACTCCAGTGCACAATCTGCGGCGTTTCTTAACAGATTGTTGGACCGTGTAAAAGCTCTGCCATCTGTCAAAGCGGCAACGCTCACGGAAACCGTACCCGTCTCCATCCCGGGCACCTGGATGAGAGTCTCCTCCGCCGGGAGTGAAGAAAGGATGACTATCGCAGCCATTAAACATGTTATTGGCAGTGACTATTTCGAAACCACTGGTATCCCCGTTCTGTTGGGCCGCGGTTTCCGTAAACAAGATGAAGCGGACAATTCCACTACTGCGATCATTAGCGAAACTCTGGCAAGGCAATTGTGGAAGAGCAAAGAATCCGTGGGACGCTCGCTTGATGTTGGCAATGGCGAGATTATGCCGGCAATGGGTCTGTGGCCCGGCTCATTCGATCACCGCCCCACTGTATCGGGAAGCGGCTTACAGCGCTTTGAAGTAATTGGAGTGGCCGCGAATGTGACTGAAGACATACTAGTGGGGAAGCCCCGGCCGGCAATATATTTCCCATTGCGGCCCTCCACCTACAGCCACCCGTCTTTACAAGGGATCACGCTAATGGTGCGGACGATACCGGGCGTAGACGCGCTCTCCATGGTGCGGCGCGAAATAGCAGCTATTGACGAACGGATCACGCCGGTTAATGGGCGGAGTATGGAGGATCAGATCGACAGATTCATGGCGCCCCTCCGAATGGCGGCCTGGACGTACGCATTTATCGGAGCGTTTGGACTGGTTCTGGCGGGAGTTGGGCTGGCCGGCGTTACTGCTTATGCCGTCGCTCAGCGCATTCGGGAGATCGGGATTCGCATTGCGCTCGGCGCAAAGCGTGGGGCCGTGCTGTCGCTGGTGATGAAAGAAGGCCTTGTTTTGATAATCGCGGGCACAGCCTTCGGGATGTGCGGCGGATGGGTGGAAGCGCGAATGCTTGCTTCCATGAACTCTAGCGTGGGTACCGTCACCAGCACTAGCACCTCAGATCCCACGGTGCTTGTGGGAGCTCCGCTCTTGCTGGCGCTTCTCGCGCTCATCGCGTGTTATCTTCCGGCCCGGAGATCGACGCGGATCGACCCAGCGGTCGCATTGCGCCAGGAGTAAGATCGCGCCATGAAGGAATGGCTTCGCGAGACGCACGGTCCGGGTTTGGAGCTACTGCGCCATTTCCTGCGGCGTTTCTTTGAAAGCGACCTGACCACCGCTCCCGACCACATGATTGGAGTTTTGGTCGGCGCCTTGCCTGTATTCTTTCAGTGGTTTTTTCTTCTGGTCATACCTTTCCGAAACAAATATGCGCAGCTATCCGATTTGTCCACGCCTGGACTGTACCGTGCGGCGGTTCGTGCCGATGAGCTGTGGCTGATCACCCTCATGATGTCAGCCATCGGGCTGCTAACAGCAATCAAGTGGCAATCGCTATTTCCGAATCTTCGCGATTACCGGGCGCTGGGAGCCTTGCCTCTGCGCGCACGGCAGATTTTTGGAGCGAAGTTGGCGGCTCTATTACTGGTTGCCACGGCCACTTTGATAATCCTCAATTTTTTGCCGAGTTTTGGGTTTCCAGCCCTTTCGGCGAGCCGCTGGGCCTTTAGATCATCCTTCGGCGCACGCGTTTGGGCGAATGCCGTAGCTTCGCTGGCTGCATCCTGTTTTTTTTCTTTGGACTGATTGCGCTGCAGGGTGTGCTGCTGAATCTGCTGCGGCCGCGAACTTTCGGACGTGTGGCCGGGAACTTACAGGGCTTCCTGGTTGCCTTGATGCTGGTTCTGATCGTCGCGAGTTTTTCAATTCAGCCGCGGATCACGAACGTGCTGGTTCAACCGGTGTGGGCGCGATGGCTGCCGCCGGTATGGTTTTTGGGCCTCTATCAGACCTTGTCCGGAGATCCCGAACCGGCCATGCACGCGTTGGCACAACGGGCGGGGATAGCTCTCGCGATAGCGGTGGGGCTGACTTTTCTGACCTATTTCATCAGCTATCGCAGGCATCGCACGTTATTGGTGGAAGGAGTTACAGTGCCCGCGAGTGACCGGCATGTGGGCGGCGCAGTTCTGGGTCGTCTGATCCCCGACCCGCGTCAACAGGCGGTTCTGGTTTTCATGATGAAGACCTTGGCCCGCAGCAGCTACCATCGCCTGATCATTATTGGCTACGGTGGCTTGGCGTTTGCGATCGTACTCACGGGACTCGCCGGAATGGGACACCTTGTCGAGTGCTCCCGGGCCGTGGCCGGCGGGTTCGTCTATTTTCACTTGATTGCGCTGTTGCTTCTATTAATCGGTACCCGCCACCTGTTTTCTCTGCCCACGGAGCTGGAGGCTAATTGGATTTTTCAGATCACGGAAGGCGAGGGACGCGGCATGTGGTTGCGCGCCGTGGACCGGTTCGTTCTGTTTTGGGGCGCCGCGCTGATGTTCGTAATTCCACTTCCCCTCGAAATCCGGTTTCTCGGCTGGCCTGGCATTGCCGAAGCCGCCTTATTTCTGATACTGGGTCTGCTCACTTACGAGTGGGTTTTCTCTTCCTGGGAAAAGCTGCCGTTTACTTGCTCGCGACTGCCTGGTAAGACACCCATTTGGATGGTCCTGGCATTTTTTGGTTTAATCGCTATCGTCTCTTTACTGCAGAACCTGCTAGTCGTGATCCTTTATAATCGCGTGGCGTTTTTGGCGGTTCTGGCCGTGCTGTTCGCGGCTTGGACGCACATTCACCGCATGCGGCGACAAGGTTGGGCCGAACTGCGGCTGAAGTTTGACGAAGTACCTGAGCCTGCAGTTCAAGGCTTGAATCTTCTTAGATGAGATGCACTGCCAAGGCCATATTCTCGTCGAGACCATGAACTCTCTTGACATAAGAAGCAATTACTAGTAATCTCTTCCTATATGGCAGGCGAGCCGCCTAGACCGACTGATGCCGAACTCGAAATCCTGACCGTGCTGTGGAGCATCGGCCCAGCTACCGTGCGCCAGGTCTATGACGTGATCAAGCGACGCCGTCCGGCGGAATACAGCACAGTATTGAAGTTCCTGCAGATTATGGCCGAAAAAGGCCTGGTCCGCCGTAACGAGGAGCAGCGCGCGCACATCTACCAAGCCGCGAAGCCGCGCGAGTGGACCCAGCGGCAGCTCGCCGGAGACCTGCTGGAACGTGCCTTCAGTGGGTCGGCCAAGGCGCTGATGATGGGTGCGCTTTCGGCGCGGAAGGCTACTAAAGAGGAACTCGCCGAAATGCGCAGACTGCTCGATGAGTACCCGAAGGGAAAGAAATGAAGCTTCTTGAGATCTTAGTGCGCGCTCCGCTAACCGATGCGATTGGTTGGACGCTGCTTCATTCACTGTGGGAAGGCGCCATTGTCTCGGCTGCGCTCGCGACGGTGCTGTGGGCCGCCCGATCGCCGCGAGCCCGCTATGCCGCGGGGTGTGTAGCGATGTTGGTAATGGTCGTCGGATTGGGCGTCACTTTTGCTCGTTTGATGCCGGAAAGCGCGCACGGCCTGCAAACCTCGAGGGCGCCCGGTTTGCCCGCATGGAATGTTCAAAGCGGCATGGCTGGGTCTCGCGCTTGGGCTCCGACCCTTGCAGCAATTGCGCCCTGGCTTGCGCCGTTCTGGATGGCGGGCGTTTTCGTTTTCTATCTGCGGCATGTCGCTGGCTGGATATCTGTGCAGCGCCTGCGCCGGCGAGGAGTGTGTTGTGCGCCCGATGGCTGGCAAAACGAACTTACCCGCTTAAGCGCCCAATTACGAATCTCGCGGCCCGTCATGTTGCTGCAATCCTGCCTCGCCGATGTGCCGATGGTGCTTGGCCATTTTCGTCCATTGATTCTGATGCCTATCGACCTGTTCGCCGGCTTGCCGGCGGGACAGATTGAACCCATCCTGCTGCATGAATTGGCCCATATCCGCCGCTACGACTACCTGGTGAATGTCTTGCAGCGATCGGTGGAGGGCCTGTTGTTTTACCACCCGGCAGTCTGGTGGATTTCCCGGGTGATCCGCGCGGAGCGCGAAAACTGCTGTGACGATGCCGTCGTCGCAATCCGCGGCAATGCGCATGAATACGCCATTGCGCTCGCCGCACTAGAACAAAACCGTTGGTCAGGCCGCGAGCCGGCCATCGCCGCTACAGGAGGAAATCTCGTGAAACGCATCCGTCGTCTGCTATATCCGACAAGACCCAATGGCGCTTGGACGCCCTTTTTCGCCGCCGTCATCCTTTCTATATCCGCTGCCATCAGTATGGCCGGGTGGGAAACGAAACCGCCTCACAATAATTCCGTCTCCACCCAACAGCAAAAAGACGACGCGGCGGTCTCTCCTTATTCCAAATGGCTGAATGAAGAGGTGGTGTACATCATCGCGCCCGAAGAGCGTGCCGCCTTCGAGAGGTTGACTACCGATGAAGAACGGGAGAAGTTTATCGAGCAGTTTTGGCTACGGCGCGATCCCACGCCGGGAACTCCTGAAAACGAGTTCAAAGAAGAGCATTACCGCCGGATCGCGTATGCCAACAGCCATTTTGCCTCCAGCAGGGCGGGCTGGCAGACCGACCGTGGACATATGTACATCCTCTACGGACCGCCGGATGAGATTGATTCTCATCCCAATGGACACCCGCAATCGGCATATCCCTTTGAAGACTGGATGTACCTGCACGTAAAAGGCATGGGCGATAACGTGTACTTCAGGTTCATCGATCCGACCCGCCAAGGTGAGTATCAGCTTGCGCCCGGAACCGCGAAGTGAGAACGGCAAAGCC
>DATBEF010000147.1:0-7687 GCA_036269625.1 Bryobacteraceae bacterium
GTGCGGCAATAGCGGTCTCCGAATCCCCACAGCTCGCAGCCAGAACAATGCGGCACCTCAGCGCCACTTGCTGGGGTGTGCCCAGAGCAGCCATCCACTCCTCGATCTGCCTTTCCTGGTCCGCTGAAGCGACAACCGGCGCCGCCGCATGGGGCATGGCCCAGTATAGATCCGCCTCCCGTTAATTGTCCATCTATTTGTTGGACACTACACTAGCACTTCAGGGAAAGGTCACGACCGCGTTGTCGATGGGGAACTCACGCCGGTGTACAACGGGCGTCGTTTGGGTTTTGGGCCGCCAACCTTCGTCGCTGTCGAGCACTCCCGGATCATCCACCACCCCAAGCTGAGTGAACGTTGCGAGTTCATAGGGAACCCCTTCCGCGGCCATGGCCGCATTGGCGTCCGTCAATTGAAAGTGCAGGTGAGGCTCATCGGAGTTGCCGGAATTACCGAGCAGCGCCAGCACCTGGCCAGCCTTCACTTTGTCGCCGAGCTTAACCCTTGAACTACCCGGTTGCAGGTGCGCATAAACGGCAAAGTGTCCGCGCCCGAGATCGAGGATGAGATAGTTTCCGACCGCGTTGTCCACCGTTACGTGGCGATTGCTCCGCTCGTTGCTGCCGGTATTATCGGGAAGATCGTCCCTAAGGTCCGACACCCGCGCATCAGCTACGGCCAGCACCTCCGCGCCATAACCATAAAAGTTGGCGTTGGATTTCGAATCGCCGTGGAACAGGCGTCCGTCCGGGCCGATGCGCATCCAGTCGATGGCGAAGCGTTGCGCGATGCAAAGCCTGCCGTCGACAGTCTGGAACGCGCGGCGATGGTCGTAAGCGGAAAACGCGTTGAAGGCGATCCAGGCGGACCCGCGCAGCGGCGCACTCAGCACCGGCGCCGGCTCCTGAACAACAGCGACGATGGGAGCGTTCACCGTCCTGTCCAGTGCGGCGTTCCCGCGAATAGAGAAGGTGAGCCGATGCCGAAGCTCGCGCGGCGGGCGCGCCCCGGCTTCGAGTGTCAGGTCCAGGAAAATCACTACGCTATGACCTTCGGCAATCGCCCGAGTCTTACCCG
The DNA here is from genome assembly GCA_036269625.1 of Bryobacteraceae bacterium. Lineage (GTDB taxonomy): Bacteria > Acidobacteriota > Terriglobia > Bryobacterales > Bryobacteraceae > Bog-105. The sequence goes on from DATBEF010000147.1 coordinate 1,078, forward strand.
CGCCCTCGGTCGGCTCGACCGAGACCAGTACCTTCTCCACCGGAACCAGCAGCTTCTCCAAAGCCTCGCCGCGGTAACTGGCCAATGCGCTCGCGCCGTTATCGCTGAACACATCGAGTGTGAGGAGCTCGATCGGAATAGGTGCGACGTTGATGAGGTGGAGCTCGTATACGAGGCGTATCCTGCCATCCACCATCACGGGTTGCGGCGCGGGGCCGGCGATAATGTCGACCGGAAAGCCGGAGTGGGATTCGGCCGGGCCCCGGAGCGGAAGTAACGCAAGCACCACCGCGACAAGCAGGCGCTTGATCGTTCGGGCATTTGGCCAAGCGTGACGGTTTCGCCTATCGCTCTCAGAAGCACTGAGAATCATTTCACCAAGCATACCCAAAGAACCGTCGGTTGAGACGGCCTGACCAGGGCCATCTCGCGGCGCCTGAAACGTCGCCAATGTGCAGTGTTTCTGTTTGCGTCCCAAAATCAAAATGTGAGAGGGTGAATACGAGCACATCGAGTGAACGCGACAAAATCCGTCGTATTAATCGTATGTTTCATCTGTTCTGGAAGCGCCTTCGCGCAGTTGGTCGAAAAGGAGCCTGCCGCTGTCCTTGAGCTTGGAGGAGCCCCAAGCTGGAATGTCAAAGACGGCGGATGGGGCTTCGGGCCCACCGTCGCGGTTGAAGTTACCCCGATAGAGAACTGGTTGGAACTGGAGACCGGAGTTACGGCGACTTTTGGCCATCACTCGACAGAATGGGATACGGATCTTCTATTCAAGAAACCTTGGACCCTCTCCAAAAAAGTCGAGTTTATGTTCGGGCTTGGTCCGGAATGGATTCATACTCGGGCATCTCGCATCGCCACGAACTCAGTCGGCGGCGAAGTTGTTCTGGATTTTATGTTCTGGCCCTCCGCAAAGCATAGATTGGGCTGGTATCTCGAACCGGGCTACGAGTACAACTTTGGGCGAGGACATGAGCAGTCGGTTGGCATAAGCGGTGGCCTGCTCATCGCGATCCCGTGAGGCTTAGGTTGGTTTTTGTCGTAATTTTCTGAAACACCGAAGCAGAAAGACAAGAAGTCTGGGCGCGAGCGAGCCTTACTCTTACATAACAATGTCATCGCGTCTCGATGTTTTGCCGTTAGGAGTCTCACCTAACATCCAAAGCTTCCATCTCCTTGGCATGACCTGCACCAGATTGGGCAACAGCGCGGCCGTGGATGGGTTCATTAGCAAAACCGCAAGGCTCGCAGCCAAGCCAACTATGGCCAAAGCGGAATGAACGATCATTAATAGCTCCCAATTAGATTTTAACGCCGCAAAAGAGTGTCGGTGGCGGAGGTAGGGCGTTCGTCGCCCTTAGTCAATTGGATCGATTACGAAGCGGATACTTACTGTAGGTCGCGGCGTTCAGTTTTCTGAAGGCTTTTCCACGTGGTCGATAACAATAACTTCGACCGGCACTTTCCGAACCCGTAGCCGTAATCCGAGTTGCTCCTGAATCGCCGTGAATATTGACGGCCCCTCGATGACAGCGCCCTCCGCCGGTTTAGCGGGCCCACCGCTCTCCACACTCCATTGCAAAGTCACGTCGAACGCGCCCTCCAAACCCGTATGGTTAACCACTGGCCGATCCATTTGCCGCGACAGAATTTGAGCGAAGCGGTCCATCGTGGCATTCGTGGCAACAATGTGCCCTCGGCCATTATTGGTGCTTGCACCCCTGCCCTTGCCTTTCTCCAGTTTCGGGGCTTTATTGGTGACCTCTAGGACGTAAGCCTTTTGGGGCTTTGCCTCGCGGTGGATCGAGAGTTTGAAGCGCTCCGCCAGAAGCGTTTGCAGCATTGCCATCAGAATATCGTCGCCGACCGGTTGTTCGGCCTTGGCCTTGATATCAAAGCGGTCCGACTCCAGCCAGTCCGGGCCACCGAGGATCTGGTTCGGTCCGACTCCATAGGCGCCTATGATGCAGCGCTTCACTGTCACGTTCTGCGCGTCCATCCGGCCGTCACCGCTGTGGATGCCAGACGAACGCTGATCGGCGTTGCTCGGCTTTATCGAAGCCACTTCAAACTGTTGGCCAACCGGAGACTGCGCGTAAACCGCCGCCGAGATGCACACTGCTAAGCTCGCTATCCGCGACCTATGGACATTCACCTTGCCAGCTTAGACGAATATCACAGTTCTAACGTTGATACGCAGCCCCGGGCGAATTGAGAAACGGAGGAGCGGACTGAACGAGAGGGGTTAGGTATCCGTTGGAGGCGAACGGCTCTCCATGTGAAGACCAAGTGCAGCGTGCGGATGGGGTAGGAAAGTGAACCGGGTGGACCCAAGTTGGTACGCGATTGAAGTTGTCGCTTTGGAGGGCGTTAAGGGCTTAAGGCCAGTCCTGTGCCCCGTGAAAAATGCGTGAAATTTCGATCGCGTTCAGCTTGACCTGATAGACGCGACATAAGGCAAACCCGCAAATGTGAGTTCGCGCCGTCCAGCCATGCGACGGCTGTCTCGTCCAAGATTGGGGAAGTCTTTGAGGCGGGCGCACCCGTCATAAATCGCTTGAGCAACTCGGCGGGCTGCTTCAGGGTTGTCGCGTTCGATCCATTCGCAAATGCGTCGTAAATCCTCGGCAGCCGGTAGGGACCAGCGCACTTCCATCAGGGCCGCAAGAACCGTTCCAGACGATTGCCCATTTGCTCATGCGTGAGATACTCGCCGCGTTGTAACGCTTCCTCGCCACGGTTACCGCGTGGATGAAGCGGCTTTCCTCGTCGAAATACCGCGCAACAACTTCCTGCACCAACTCGTCGGGATTACGTCCCTGCTCAGCAGCCGATTGCGCGAGTTTCGCTTCAAGTTCGGGTGTGAAGTGCACTTGCATGCCCTTGGATTACGAGAAAAGGGCCATTCGGGCAACTTGCACTTTTATCGTTCCGCTTTTATGGCAGCATCCTCCCCCATCACTTCGAGGTCGGCGCGTGCGTGGCCTCCTCATCATGCCCAGCCGCTTTACCGCATTCCTGACACCCTGCCGCTAAATGATCCCAGTTCAGCGCCGCATTCATCACCAGCATGAAACTCCCCTGCGTTTCGTGCCGCCACATCGGGTTAATGGCATAAAAAACCACGTGGCCCTTGCCCGTCGGCACATCCACAACGGCTGGTGTGCTCGCGAGTTCGTCGCCCCCGGCCAGTTCGCCGCTGATCAACAGTTTGCGCTCCTCCGCAAACCGCAAAATCACCCGCGGCCACATCGAAGCCGGAGGAATCGAGGCTGGCGCATTTTCACGCACGTCGGGATCGATATAAAGTTCGCGCTCTCTGGGATTGGTTGGCATGCTTGGAGCAGAGCTCTCCTCCGCCGGCCGGCCCTGGATCACGTCGGCGTCCTGCAATGTCCCGCGACCCGTACCTCGTGGACCCGCCGCCGGAGCTTGCAACCCGCCACCCGCGCCGCCGCCACCGGGTCCGCCCATAACCGAAACATGGAATACCGGGGCCTGATTGAAATAGACGCCCAGCGTCTCGTCATATCCGTAGGCGATCGGGCTGGTCCGGTCCTCTACACTCGCCAGGTAAACCGATCCATGCGCCTGCAGGTTGCGTGTTGGCGCCGTGGAAATGCCGCTGGTCATTCCCAGCTCAATTGGTAACACCGAGTTCGTCGTGAAGCACAGAAGAACGCCGCCATCGTCAATGAATTGCTTCAAGTGATTCAAGCCCGCAAAGCCCATTCCGCCGCGCATGTCCGGAGTCTGATCCGGCTCTCCATCCGCGGATACTAAATTGGGCGTCAGATCAGTCTTCACCCAGGGCAGGGGACCTCCAAAATCTGAGCCATCCGGCAAAGTTCGTTTCGGCAAACCATTGATTAGCGCTGAAAGCCCCGCGCCGACGGGCGGATAAAGGATCACATCGAATTTCGCTCGCAGATCCGGCGTATCGCGCAACGACTGGTCCGAGATGTAAGTGAACGGTATCTTCATCTCGTCCAATCCCAGCCGATACCACCCTTCATTCTGCGTGTTCACCCATGTATGGATCAATGCAATTCGCGGAACTCCAAGCTCGTGCCGTGTTACTGTTGGTTCAGTCGCAACGCCCACGATGTGAAGCCCCAGATCTTTCGCTGCCGCATCGAGGTCCTTCTCCAATCCGGACGCCGCACCACTGACTGGAATGATGAAGGTTCCAGCGTTGTATTTGTGCTGCTCCAACTCAAACGCATTCTCGGCGGCGAACATCTTAGCCTCTTTAAGACGGAAACGCAGTGTCGCCAACCCTGGTTCGGCATTGGCATCAATCAAATATGCCACCGGCTGTGCGCCTGTGATGCTGCCCGTTGCTTTCGCTTCGCCCGTCACCAAAGTCATTGCCGATTTCAGAAAGGCCGTGTCGGTCACGCGAACCGTGGCAACGTTTCGCAGCGGTCCCAGCGTCCAGCCCGTATCGTCATAGGGCCTGGGATCATTCGTGTTGTAGTACTGCGTATCCAGCAGCATGTCCGCGATGCGGCTGTACGGCTGGTCCATTCGGATAACGTAGCTGCCACTCGGGATCTTTTGGGTAGCCGGAGCCGCCGGAACGGGCGCCGCGTTATCTTCCGAGTTCGCTCCTGTTCTCCGGTTCCCTCTGCCGCTCGGCCGCGCAACTTTAACCTCAACGTCCGAGCTCAGCCTGTGCACCTCGCATCCCTCCGCCTGCAACAGGGCTGCCAGCTGTGCAGCAAGCGCCGGCCGCTTGCCATCATTAGTAATCACCCAGGCGGCAGGTCCTTCTGCAACAGCCTTCGCGACCGAACGCTTGCTCTTCAAATAGAAGTTCGAAAGAAACTCCTGTGGTCTTTCGGCCGTGTAGGTCAGCGACAGTAATAGCGCGCTTTCCTGCAAATTCACGTTGTTGCGCAGCGACCATTTCACGCGCGGCTCAGGAGGATTCGGACGGAACCACTCGCGCGTTGTCGCCACCGCGGGTACAGTACGATTCCGCGTGTCCGCGCCGCCATTCCCGAACGTCTCATAGAAACGGCCAATCGAATTATGTCCGTTGGCGACGTAGAACATATAATTCGGCGCCCAGCCGTCGTAATAACCGTGCGTCCACACGCCGGGCACGCCGCGCTTCGTCATCTCTTCGATTTCGTTGTAAGCCAGATTCTGCCACTCGCTAATCACGATAGGATCAAGCCAGGCGTTATACGGCCCCGTGCCGGTTGACACATATAGAAACGGCACCGACTCGTGCAGGTCGTGCAGCACCTGCGGATGCCATTCCAAAAAATTCCTCATTTGCGCCTTAGACAGCGCCAAGGCCTGAGCGATACCGTCGCGATTATTGTCATGCGCCACATAGTGCCCCCAATAGAGCAGGTTCGGCGTTGGCTTTCCGGGATTCTCGACGTGATAGTTGTAGAGATCCACTTCGCGGTCGCGGCCGTCCACTTCGAGCACCGGCGTGATCAGCACGACCAGGTTCTCGCGAATCTTCTGAATCCGAGGACTGGTGTCCACCGCGAGCCGGTACGCCAATTCCATCAGCATTTCGGGAGAACCAGTTTCGGGCGAATGAATCGACCCCGAGAGCCAATAGAATGGCTTGCCCGTCGAGATTAGCGTCTGCGCCTCCGATTCGCTGATCTTCCGAGGGTCGGCCAGCTTTGCCGTCGTTTCCTTCAGATGATTCAAATGCGCAATATTGGCCTCATCGCTGATCGCCACCATCATGAAATCCCGGCCCTCTTCGCTCTTGCCAACGCGCCAGACCTTCACTCGCGGAGATGCCGCCGCCAGCGCGTCATAATAGCGGTACAGATCCTTCGTGTAGGTCAACTTTTTCGGGGTGCCCGCCGCATAACCCAGAACCTTCTGCGGACTTGGCACGGTAGAGGAAGCGGGCAGGTAATTCACCAGGTCCGTCGAGAACCGCGGATCCGTCGTGTACTCCTTGATTTTGCTGCTGTAGTCCTGGTCGATAGCCCCGGTCGTCGATTGTGCGTGCAAGAGGCAAGGCAAGCACAGGGTGAGGAAAATCCAGACTGTTCGTAGGCGATTGCAATTCATGGGTTTCACGAAGTATACCGTTTGCTATCGGCTCTCTTGGGCCCGTCTGTACTACGGCGCGTAGACTAAAGATGTAACCCGGCGCATGCACATTCCCGACGGCTATCTAAGTCCTTCTACTTGCGCAGCCATGTATGCGGCATCGACGCCTTTTTGGATCGTGTCGTTCCGCAAAGTCGCACGCGAACTGCATACCCGCTTAGTACCGCTGATTTCTCTGTTTTCCGCATTCTCGTTTGTAGTAATGATGTTCAACGTCCCGCTTCCCGGTGGAACCAGCGGCCACGCAATCGGCCTGGGCCTTGCCGTGGCCGTTCTCGGACCGTGGGCTTCGATCGTGGCCATCTCGATTGCGTTGGCCATCCAGGCGCTCTTTTTCGGAGACGGAGGCGTCACGGCCTTAGGCGCGAACTGCTTCAACATGGCGATTGCCGGTTCACTGGTCGCCTCGTTGGTTTACCGCTTGATCGCTAGATCGTCTCCCGTCGAGTCACGCCGGCGAGTCTGGGCGGGCGCTCTCGGCGGCTATGCCGGGATCAATGTAGCAGCC
>DATBEF010000148.1:0-2326 GCA_036269625.1 Bryobacteraceae bacterium
CATTTCTACCACTCTCTCGTCGACGGTCGCGAACTGGGTAAGAAGGTGGCCACTCAGGTCGAGAGTCGCTACTTTCGATCGGCCGTCGATCGATAGTTGGTATGTCAGGAATCCCTCGTTTTAAACGAGCGCGTAATCGCCGAGGCGCTCTTCGAGTGCGGTTGGGTCTGGAAATGCGCATTGCCCTGTTCTCATCATTTGAGAATGCGGACCAAGTGTCCATCGGCAAGTAGAAGCCATCCTTTGCGTATTGGACCTCGACACGCGCGGGGCGCCTTCGCGCAATGACGAGTGTTCGTCAAGGGTGATGTGAATCAGATTGCGAACGTTGCGACTGAAGATTATTGGCCAGCCTGCATGAGAACCGGATGCATGACCTTGGAAAGCGCAGGGACGATGGACGAGACGGGCACCGGCCGAATGCTCCGTCCCAGTTCCAGCACTCGGTTGGAATGATCAGTAAACGCGGGCCATGCGGGGAGGCCCGTGCTCCCCGGATCGCCCGACCTAACAAAGTTTGTCCAATACTGCCGAACCGTCTGACCGAATTTGTCTTGCCATTCAATGTAAGCCCAGTCGCGCGGAAACGTATCGCTGAGAAAGTAGAGTTCCTCGCCATGACAGGCGCCGAGCTTCGCTCGCTGACCGCCGTCGGCCCATGTGAATCGATAGAGATAAGCTGGCTCGCCAGTGCGAGACATGGCGCGCGCCATGGACCACGCTCCAAAGGCGAACGTGGCATTTTGCAGTTTCAGATACTGCCCGGGAACTTCGGTATCGGAGAACGCCGGCCACAGTCGGAACTCCCGTTGGGCCCAGCGGCCGGTATCGGCTCGCAGATATTTCCAGTATGCGGACGTGGTCGCCGGGCCGGGTCCGAATACCGTGGCTTCATCTGCGTTGCTGCCGACCAGGACAGGGATCCGCATCTGCCTGCCTCCGGCGAAGATCCTGGCGGGCTGATCGGGAATCACCCAGCCATCGACAGAAGCATCGAAGGCAAGCTCGGGATGGCGACTCCATGCATTCAAGATTGCGCTGACGGAGACGGAGCGCAGATTCTGAATAGCGCCAGGACCGGCCGCCACGGCCGCCACGCCGAGATCTGCCGCCAGCTTTTCTCCGTTGCCCTCGCCGGTTCCGTTGACTTGGTTGAAAGGAATCGGTCTGCGAATATCCTCGATCAGGGTGCTCTCACAGTCTCCGCTTTCCATGATGGCCTGGTGAAACAGTCCGCGTGCGAAAGGAGACGCCATCATCAGGCAGATATCGAATGCTCCGGATGATTGGCCCATTGCAGTAACGCGGCCAGGATCGCCGCCAAATGACGCAATATTTGCCTTCACCCAGCGAAGCGCCTGGATCTGGTCGAGAATGCCGTAATCGCCCGAAGAGTGGTGGGGTGACGCGGCGGTGAGCGCCGGGTGCGCGAAAAAGCCGAAGGGGCCGAGGCGGTAGTTTGCGGTGACGACCACGACGCCCAATTGAGAGAGCGCGGGAGCGAGCGGGTCAAGCTGGCTATATCCGGCACGATTGGAGCCGCCGTGAAAGTAGACGATCACTGGAAGCTTGGTATCCGGCGCGAGCTTCGGTGTCCATATATTGAGGTACAGGCAGTCCTCGCTCCAAACCGGATACGGCAGCCACCCTGCGGGAAGCTGAGGGCACGCGGGAGCGAATTGCACAGCTTGGCGCGCACCGGACCAGGGACGCGGCGGCTGCGGCGGTTCCCAACGCAGATCGCCAACCGGCGGGGCCGCGTAGGGAACGCCCAGGAACGCGGCTCCGCCTGGCCCAGCACTGGAGCGCAGTCCTTCAAGCACTCCCGTGCTGACCGTGACTTTTGGCGAAGCCGCACTGGCCTGCGCACGCAGAAGCCAAATTCCACCGAGCGTCAGCAGGACCAGACACGAAATCCATCGGAACCATTGAGCCCGCATATCGCCACCTCGTTTCAGGGCTGCTTTCACGTGTATTCTCCGCGAAAGGCGGTGGTCCAAGTCTTGCCGCCATCGGAGGATTTTTCCCATGCCTGCTCGACGTTGTTTGCGCCGATGCGGCGAATCGTCACTCGATTGAGGATGCTTTCTCCATTCGGTCCTTGGCTGGGACCGGTGAACGGGGCCAGGCCCGGCGATGCCTTGCTGTCGAGGAATAGGTGGACGCGGCCCTCGTTATCTGCAAACATCCCATGCCAGCTGTTGTCATCGGCGCTGTAAGCGAACAGATTTTCTCCGGTGTGGCCGCGGCCGCCGTCCCAGCGCTCGACGACTAGGCACTTATCGAGTTCAAGAGCGACCGAGCTGGTTGCGGAAGGCGAACCGCC
>DATBEF010000177.1:0-14322 GCA_036269625.1 Bryobacteraceae bacterium
GTGCGCTTGCTTTTGAGGAACACGCGCAAGACGGTCGCGGAATCGGGCGCCCCGCCCAATGGGCAGACGAGTTCCTTTCTTGCCTGGCGGCGCGCATCCGCGCCCTTTGCGCTTTTAGAGAGTGCCGTCACACTCCAAATCTAAACCCGAATGGCGGCTATTGCCAAACGGATCGGTTCCACTACGATCCGTCACGCGCGGGCTACGATTCGCCCCAAACGCTTGGCGCGAAGTGGACCGGCGGCGGCATTCTGTTGGCAGATGCTATGAATTCCCTTGTATTGACCGTGAATGAAAAACGGCACGAAATTGCGGTGCCGCCAAATACTCCACTGCTTTGGGTCTTGCGCGACACGCTTGACCTGACGGGAACGAAATACGGCTGCGGAATCGGCGCGTGCGGTGCGTGCACCGTTCATTTGGATGGGCAGGCCGTACGCTCCTGTCAAACACCTGTCGATGCGGTTGGGGCCAAGAAGATCACCACGATTGAAGGTTTGTCCACCAGCCGCAGCCATCCGGTGCAACGCGCCTGGATTGCTGAGCAGGTTCCGCAATGCGGCTACTGCCAATCGGGTCAAATTATGCAGGCTGCGGCGCTTCTGACGAACAATCCACATCCCACGCGCGAACAGATCGATGCGGCGATGACGGGAAACATTTGCCGGTGCGCAACGTATCAGCGAATCCGCCGGGCGATTGAGCGTGCGGCGAGGGAGAAAGTATGACCACAAGCATTACTCGCCGGGAGGCAATGAAAACGGGCGCCGCCCTCATTCTAGGCTTCTATGTGCCCTTGCCCGGCCAAGCGCAATCGGAGGAGAGAAAGCTGAATGCCTGGATCAGCATTACGCCTGACGATCAAATCACTGTGCTCACCGAGACGCCCGAGATGGGCCAAGGCACGCGGACAACGAATGCGATGATGCTGGCCGATGAACTTGAAGCGGAGTGGTCCGCTATCCGCTTCGAACAAGCGCCAACGATCCCGGCCGTCTACAAACATTTAACTACCGGTGGAAGTGGCGGCACCGCGTCCACCTGGCTTCCACTGCGCCAAGCGGGCGCGCAGGCACGGGAAATGTTGGTCACCGCGGCGGCTCAGAAGTGGAATGCGAACAACCAAGATTGCCGCGCGGAAAACGGAACCATTGTCCACGCCCCAACGGGACGCCAGTTCCGGTACGGCGAGTTAGTCGAGACGGCTTCGCAGATTACACCAGTGAAGCTCGACCAGGTTCCGCTAAAGAACGCAAAAGACTTCCGCATCATTGGCAAAGCGGTTGGGCGAGTGGACACGCCAAGCAAAGTGGATGGGAGCGCGGTTTTCGGCCTCGACGTGCGCGTTCCTGGAATGCTGTTCGCGGTAATCGCGCGCTGTCCCCACTTCGGCGGCAAGCTTCTTGGCTTCGACGATTCCGACGCGAAGACTACTCCGGGGGTCAAAGCGGTGTTCGCCGTTCCACCCATCGGATTCGTGCCCGCAATTGAGCGCAACTTGAATGTCGCGGGTGGAGTGGCGGTCGTGGCGACGTCCACCTGGGCCGCATTAGAAGGCCGAAAGGCCCTGAATATTACCTGGGACAAAGGTCCTGGCGCGCAAGAAAGCACAGCTAGCTTACAAGAGCAATTTCGCGAGAAAGCAGGCGGACCACCGAGCGTCGTCTCGGCCGATCGCGGGAATGTCAGTCAGGCGCTTGCGAACGCGGCTAAGAAAATCGAGGCCGATTATGAAATGCCGTTCCAGGCGCACGCTCCGATGGAGCCGATGAACACCACGGTGCATGTGCGTAGCGCACAGTCGGGCGAGTCAAAGAATGAGGCGACGATTGAGGTTTGGTCGCCGACCCAGGGCGCCGATATGGCACAAAGGACGATTGCACATCTGGCGGGCATCGCGCCCGAAAACGTGATCGTGCACATGACGTTTTCAGGCGGGTCGTTTGGCCGCCGCTACCAATGGGATTACCTGGCTGAGTCATACCAAGTCGCGAAAGAAATGAAAGTTCCCGTGCAGTTGGTCTGGACGCGCGAGGACGACATGCAGCACGACTTCTACCTGCAATATTCGTATCAGCGCCTGGCGGGAGCGTTGGATAGCGACGGCAACATCGTGGCTTGGTCGCATCGCATCGTCTCGACGCCCATTCGCGCGATTTTCGATTCGCCGGAGTTGTTGAGAGATCCCAAGCACGTGGCGAGCGCCGACGTTACGTCAAGCATTCCGTATCAGGCGCTTCATTATCGTTCCGACTACGCTCCGGTCGTGTCGGTTGTGCCGCGGGCTTGGTGGCGATCCGTTTCTTCTCCCTTTCATGTATTTGCGGTTGAGTGTTTTGTAGACGAGCTTGCGCATGCCGCCGGGCACGATCCTTACGAATTCCGGATAAAGAATCTGCGCGCAGACCAACCGCAGAGGACTGCGAAGTTCCGCGCCGTTTTGCAATTGGCAGCCGAAAAATCGGAGTGGGGCAAACCGTTACCGGCAAATTGTGGCCGGGGAATCGCCTGCTCCATTTTCGGAGAGACGTACGTAGCTTATGTTGCCGAGGTGTGCGTCGAGAACGGCGGTACCGTACGCGTCAACCGCATAGTAAGCGCCGTCGATTGCGGCCTCGCTGTTAATCCCGACAGCGTGCGCGCTCAGATCGAGGGCGGCATCAACTTCGCTCTGACCCCGGTTCTTAGCGGGGAAATCAGCGTCAAAGAAGGAGCCGTCGAGCAAAGCAATTTCCATAACTATCAAGTGCTGCGAATGAAAGATGCGCCCGATATTGAGGTGCACCTTGTGCCCGGCGCCGATTCACCCTCAGGCGGCGTGGGCGAGGGCGGTGTTCCGCCGCTTGCACCGGCAATCGCCAACGCGATTTTCGCAGCTACCGGAAAACGCGTGCGCCGTCTGCCGATTTCGAAGATCGTTTGACGCGCAAGACGGGGCGGTCGTCAGAAAAACCAAAAGGGCTAGTGCATCTGCATGAGTGAGACACGAGTCGCTACTCAGTTTCTGGTAGCGACTCAGGCTCGATGCAATCTGAAAGGAAACCTCGGGACGAGGGGCTGGATCTCTTCAATAACCGGTCGGTTTCAGTCCCACTCGGGTGATCTCCGTCTGATCTTAGATAGTTCAGGAGAAACGTATCGATGAGAATTCAAGTTTTTGCACAAGCTGCCGGCGTCCTGCTTGCAGCAATACCGCTGCTGGCTCAACAATCCCAGCCGCAACAACAACAACAGCAACCGCAACAACAGCAACCGCAGGCCCAACAGCAAGCACAACAGGGTCCCAAGCCTAAATCGCAACAGGAAGCGGACGCGCTGCAGAAGGTCAAGGCCGCTCTGCAGGCGCGAGATCCGGATGCCACGATTCAGGCAATCAACAACGTACTCGAGAATTTTCCAGATACCGAGTTCAAGCCGGCGTTGCTCGCCGTGGGTATGGAGTCGGCAGCGCAGAAGGGCGACTACATCCAGACCGTCATATGGGGCGACCGCATGATTCAAAACAATCCCAATGAGGTTCAGGCGCGGATACTGGTGGCGGAAGACATCGCGGAGCATACGCGGGAAAACGATCTGGACAAAGAGCAGAGTTTGAAAAAAGTCGAGGATTACGCCAACAAAGGGTTGGAGCTTCTGAAAGCGGCGAACGCTCCCCCGGCCGGCCTTCCTCCAGATAAATGGACGGATTACAAGAATCAATTGAGCGGGCAAGCATACGATGCCTTGGGCTTAGCCGCGGACCTGCGGAAGAAGTTCCCGGACGCAATTGGAAATTTCAAGAACGCAATCAACAGCGCTCCCAATCCTGTGTCTACGGCTCATCTTGCGAAGGCTTACGTTGACAATAAGCAGTACGATGACGCGATCTCCACAGCCGACAAAGTTTTGGCTATGAACGAGGTTCCGCCGTCGGTGAAGCAATACGCCGAGCAGCAAAAGGATGCTGCCACGAAACTAAAGACCCAGCCGAGTAAGCCTTGAGTTGCACGCGAGTCGACCGTTTTATGCGGTAACAATTTCCGCGGCAAGCTTTTTAGGTGGCGTGGTCCGCAAAGACCCTTGGTCAGACGGGAGAGAGCCCAAAGAAGAGGGCCGGTTGCAGGGGCGGTCAATAACCGACTGTTCGATTTTAGCGCGGGCTTACTGGGCTAATATGCCGCCTACAGCATCAACGATCGCCTCCGGGGCTTCGGTTGGGATTGCGTGTCCGACATCATTAAGTACAACCTGGCGGCCGCGTGTCGATAGCGTCGCAAGGTGGGCCTGGGTGACGTGGACGCGATAATCCAGGAACCGATCTAACTGTTCTATCTCGGCCTCGTCATCGAGATGCACGGAGGGCTTTTTTGCACCGGACAGAACAATGAGTGGAATGCTGCCAAGACTTCGGACCGCCTTTACCTGCACCAGGGTTTCGCGGCGCGATAGGCCCTCGTATACGGAGGCATCGAAGGATTTCGGTTGGAGCTGAAGCGTGTGAATAAGGAGCGTGTCTCTTAGCGACAAATGGCCGTCGGGACGGGCGACGCCATTATCGAAAAGACGCAGCAATCCAACATGCACGGCGAACCGAACTGATTCGGCGACGATGGGCATGAGACGCGGGGGAATGTAGCGGTTGGCGGTCGACTGCATGCTCTTCGGTAAACGCGCGGGGTCTTCGTATTCGTCGGCGGAATCGACGAGGACGAGACCTGCGAGCTCGTCGCGGTAGTGGGCTGCGAAAACGCGAATGTCGAAGCCACCGAGAGAATGGCCGACCAACACATAGGGAGGAGGAATCCCAGCGGCGTGCAGTAGTTTCCGGAGATCGCGAGCGATGTCTGCCGAGGTGCGGGCGCGCGGCGCAGGATCGCTCCATCCATATCCGGCTCGATCGTACCAGCATGCTCGCGTCATTTTGGCGATACCGGGTTCGACGAGTTTCCAGCCATAGCCGGGGATGCCGCCGCCAGAATCCAAGATCACTGCCGGGCTGCCGACTCCGGAACAGTAGAGGTTGAGTGAGCGGCCGCCGATATCCACCAAGCGCCCGACTCGCGGGAATTTTTTGTGGTCGCGCCACTCGCCAAACCGCGCATAGCAAAATCCGGCCGCTACCAACAGAACTGAACCAAACAGGCAGAGTCTCAGTCTTGACGCAAACGAACGACGAGGGGGCGAAGTCACCGCATCGAGATAGCCGCTGTCATTCACATACTCTGCGTCAGGGCGAAGATCGAGAGCGTGGATCTCGGCACTGGGCACATCCTCAAATTGAATGCTGCTGTATGGGGAACCTGCAAATGCGGCAGTTCGCCGTGTAGCCCAGAGCGTAGCGGCCGTCAGAAATGCGAGCACGGTGAAGTAGCGCGCTGGTTTTTCCATCGACCAATGCTCGATGTTTGCTGCAGCGTCGACCGCAAGCAAAAAGGCAAGGCCGGCGATTCCGAGCTTTATACGCAGATTCGAATTGCCCGGAAGATAGGAACAGGCAAAGGGAATTTTGCGGAATTTTTGAAGCAATACCTGGACGAGCGAAATGCCAAGAAGAAGCAGCACAAGCAGATGCTGAAGCGCGGGGCGGCCTGGCCAAATTAATAAGTACACAACGCCAGAAACCAACAACACCGGAAGCCCGGCCACAATGAACAGAGATTTGCGAACTGCCGAAAAATAAGATGCCGGACGGCGAACGGCAGTGATGCGGAAGATCCAGTTGGCACGAAGAGCAAAGGGTAGAGCGAATACGGCACGGGTTCCGATTAAAGCAAAGAAGAGTGTCACCAGGCCGGGGATTAGGAGCGGTACGTTGGGCTGTTCCCAAAGCTCAGCGGAGGTTCCATAGAGAAGGCTTTTGACGTAAGCGAGCGAGATGGCAAGCGCGATTCCCACATAAACAGCGAGAATGAGTCGATGCTGGCGGCTGCGGGCGAGAGTGCGGGCTGAAAAGAGAAGGATGGCACGGTCAATCGGGTCAGTGAATACTCGCAACGTTAGCGCTGAGACCATTTTTGACAGAGTTCCCATCGATCCGCGGGGTGGGATGTCGGGTTGTTCGATCGCGCCACGGAGGGTGCGGCGATAGGTAAAGGCCGCAGTGGCGAAGGCGATCAGACAAACGGCGGCCAACCAGCAAAGCGCGCGCGCGGCAAGCGGACCAAACGCCTCATAATGAGTTCCATTCAATTCCTGGAATAATCCCAGGAACCAGAATGAGGGCAGATAAGCGAGTAGATGCTGGTTCGCGGGAGAGCTTAGCCGGGAGGGAGTTGCAAGCGGGGGCGTCAGAAAGAAAAGCGACAGGACGGCGAAGAATGTCAGCAGTTGCAGCAAGCTGGAGATGCGCTGAAAGAGCCAATAGCTAAGAAACGCCGCGGCGGCGATTTGCAGAAGAAAAATGAAACTGAAAGTGAATGCTCCGGCGGCTGCCATGGTGGTCCAATAGGCGAAAAAGCATCGAACAGGGCCGATGAAACCGGCGCCGGGCGGAACGGCGAGAATCGGGAAACTAAGGCCCGTGAAGGCATTTACGGCGATGATGCTGAGGCCTAAGGCCGTGGCTATTGAAGCGCTCTTGGCGCCTAAGACGGTTCTAATGCGGAGCGGAAGCGGATTCAGGACGAAACTGTCGTGGCGATCGGGAGACAGTGCATTCCACGAGAGAACGGCGAATAGCCCGACGACCGTGATCGTGGTCGAGATCAAAAACTCTTCCATACCCCAAGCGCTTACGATGAGCGTGGAGCGGCCGGCGGTCGACAGGCCAAACTGCGAAACAGTGAAGAGGGCGAGAACGAAGCTATACGCGGCAAGCAATGCCGCAAACTGAGCAAGCAAATTGCGAACGTCGCCTGAGGCGGAGAGCAATTCCAGGTCAACGGCACGAAAGAGAAAGCTTCGATAGAGCACAAGGAACTGCCGCCGCTCGTCGAGCAATTATCTTCGTCCTTCAAAACGGCTCGAGTGCCGGGTGGTTGATAGTCCCAGAAGATGGTTCTTGCGGCGTTGCGACCGGCGGCGCTGAAAACCTGCGTTCCAAAAGGTCATGGATGTTATCAGAATGAACAAAGTGCAGGTGAGAGCGAGCGCGAACAACAAGACCGCCTCCACCGAAAGTGTAAGGGGCTGGTGGTTCTCCGTCCAACGCTGGTGACCTTCGATTGGCATTCCAAAGCCGAAGACCTGAATGAAGCCACCGCCAATGGCAATGAGGCACTTCCAGCAATCCGATCGCAAGAGCCACTGGCGTGTGAACGAGACAAGGCCATCGAACAGGAGCGCGGAACTGGAGTAGTAAACGTCCGGTTCTATGGAAGTCGCGGAAGTCGCGCAAAACGGTCGCGGCGTGGCCGCCCGAGTTCCTGATACTGTCTTGGCGGCACGCCGTGGCCTTTGCGCTTCATCAAAGATGCTCAGCATCTCGTCGCCAAAACGCCGACGGAAAGCGGGCGGGTGCACTCGAACAATAAGGTGGTAGACGTTGCGCGTCATGATCGCCTTTCCTAAAGCGGGAGGAAAGATAAGGGTTTACCGGGCACCATTCGTATTCCGTTATATCGGAATCCGAATAGCGCGTCAAGTACTCCTTAATTTCGCTTTTACCGCTTCCGCGGGATCAACTTTTGTGGCTCGTTGAGCGGGAAGATAGCTGGCAAGCAGGGCAATGGAGAGAAACAGCAGGGCGCCACAGCGAAGATGGTTAGATCACGGGCGCCGACCTGGTACAGCATGCTTGAGATGACTCTGGTGAGCAGAAGTGCGGTTACCAGGCCGATTGCAATGCCGCTGGCCACCAGCAGAAATCCTTGGCGCATGACCAGGCGCAAGATGTCCCGCGCGTTCCGCACCAAGCGCGATACGGATGCCCATCTCATGCCGGCGCTCCGCCACCGAATACGCCAACACGCCATAGATTCCGATAACGGCGAGCGCGAACGCCATAACCGAGAAGATTCCGAGCAGCACTGTTGTGAAGCGCGGCTGGGCGCGTGAGCTATCGATGAGTTCGTCCGCTGTCTGAATACTGGTGACCGGCTGATCGGGATCGACGGAGGAAATTTTTGCGCGGACTGCCGATGCCAGGCTCTGCGGCAGCACGTTGGTGCGAACGAGAAGGTTCATATTGGCCCAGGGCAACTGCGGGAAGGACAAATAAATCTGAGCTTGCGTATTCTGCGCGAGGCCCTGGTTCTTGACGTCCGCGGCTACACCGATCACCTCCCCGGGCTGTGTCCAGCGGCCAACGAATATATGCTTACCCAAGGGATTTTGGTTAGGCCAGAAGCGGCGGGCAAAGGTTTCATTCACAATGATGACTCTGGGCGCCTGCGCATCATCGGACGCGGTGAACTGGCGTCCTTTGCGGAGGGGAACGCGCATGGTCTGGAACCACTGGGAGCTGATCGCCTCGAAAACGTGCGCCCAAGCTGGGGCTGAATCCCGAGCAAGGAGAAAAAATTGGCCGACACACGTGTGACTTGCACCTGGGCCGGATCGCCATGCCCGGTCAGGTTGAAATCGTCATTGGCCCATGCAGCCACGCGATCGAATGACTGGTTGTGGTCCCGCACTAATTCATAGCGCAGCAGCGTGCCGCTGAAGTCCTTGGTCTCATCCTTCGCGGTGAGACTCACTAATTGCCGCGGGCTGCGGTAAGGAAGCGGCCGTAGCAGCAGGACGTTAGTCACGGTAAAGATGGACGTATTAGCGCCGATCCCCAGGGCGAGAGTTAGGACCGCCGCTAGCGTGAATCCAGAATTTTGGAGGAACTCGCGCAAAACGGTCGCGGTACCGAGCGCGCCGCCCCAAAATCAAGCGGGTTCCTGTGTGGATCGGCGGCGCGCATCCGCGCCCTTTGCGCTCTTGGTGAGCATGCGGGCGCCGAATCGGACGTCCCGAAGGAGAGCTTCCACAATGCACCGATTATAGGCTCTGTCTACCTATATGCTCTGGGCGGACCGACATACACGGATTTTTCTACTTGACAACCAAGTGGAAGTGGGTAAAAACTGAATCTTAAGGGATACCACTTGGATGACAACTGAAGACGGTGGCCCTGATTTGGTTATGAAACCGCTGAAGGGCAAGTTTTGAGCTATGTGGCGCTGGAAAAGGTATTTTTCGAAGTTTCGTAACCTGTTCAGGCACGGGCGCGCGGAGCGGGAACTCTCTCGCGAGGTGGCCTCGCACCTGGCGTTACTGGAAGATGATTTTCAGCGGCGCGGGATGACACCAGTAGAGGCGCGATTGGCCGCCAGGCGGGCATATGGAGGGATTGAGCAGGTGAAGGAACTTCAGCGGGACGAGCGTTCGTTCGTGTGGGTTGAACAGATGCTGCGCGACCTCCGCTATGCATGGCGGAACCTTGCGAGAAACCCGGGCTTTACGCTGGTCGTGGTACTGACGCTTACGTTGGGCATTGGCGTGAACGCGACGTTGTTCTCGGCCTACAATGCGGTCGCATTAAAACCTCTTCCAGTCGCCGATCCGAACGAGGTTGTCCGGCTGGAGCGGTGGTTCGAACGTAGTCGCGGCGATCTTCAATATGCGTTCTCCTATCCGGAGTACGCCTACTGCCGCGACCACAACGATGTGTTTTCGAACATGGTCGCCGCCACTCCGCCTCATCAGATGCTGGCGGAAACCGCGGGCGGCACGCATGCTTTGCAGTCTGAAATGGCCGCGGCCCAGCTGGTCTCCGCGAACTATTTTTCCGATCTCGGGATCGGTTCCCAACTTGGCCGGACGTTTCTGCCCGAAGAGGACCGAACCCCTGGAGCAAATACGGTGACGGTGATCAGCTATCCGTTCTGGCAGCACAGGTTTCACGGGGATCCACGGGTTCTCGGGAAAATTGTCAAAATCAATGGCATCGGATTCACAATTCTCGGAGTTGCGCCCGAATCGTTCACGGGCACGTCGACGTTTCCGCAGGTTCTGGATTTGTGGGTACCGCTCTCGATGCAGGCGGCGCTTTTGCCCGGGCCCGATTGGTTGCATGAGCCTGACAGCCAGCAATTTCAGATCCTGGCGCGTCTGAAGGCTTCCACAACACCCAAACGCGCGCAGGCCGAGACCGACTCACTGATCCGTCAATTCGCAACCACATTCAAGCCGCACGAAAGAACGATCTCGACAACGCTGCAGCGCACAGCTTTCTTCGGCAACACGGACGATAGCAGGTTCAAAGAGTTTATAGCGGCGTTGATGCTGATTGTCGGATCGGTGCTGCTGGTCGCATGCGCGAACGTCGCCAACATGCTGCTGGCACGCGGCGCGGCGCGGCACAAAGAGATCGGAGTCCGCCTGGCGCTTGGGGCGAGCCGTGGCCGCATAATCCGCCAACTCCTCTCGGAAAGCATCCTGCTGGCTCTCCTGGGGGGAATCGGCGGACTGCTCGCTTCAATATGGACCACGAAGCTGCTTTGGATCTCTATCGAGCAAGTCTTCGCTGGAACGCTTGCGGGCAACGAGGTTTTCAAACTGGATGTTAGCCCCGACGGACGGGTCCTTGGATATGCCCTGGTGGTGTCATTACTGACTGGAATTCTTTTCGGACTTTCGCCCGCTCTGGAGTTCAGCCGGCCGGATATTACAAGGGCTCTCAAAGACGAGGGCGCGTCTTTGGGGCGGCGATGGAGCCGTTCGCGCACGCGCGGTTTCCTTGTCGCGATGCAGGTGGGTGTGTCGATGGTGTTACTCATTTGCACGGGGCTGTTACTACGTGGCCTGGTGCGATCTCAGGCCGCCGATCCTGGCTTCGAGACACATGAAGCCGTTCTGCTTTCCGGGGACTTTGGTAGCGATCTCGCGAAGAGCGTGGCTCTCGAACGGCGTCTAATGGACCGGCTTCAAACTGTACCCGGCGTTGAGACCGCCGCGCTGGGCACAGTGCCTCTTTTAGGAACGTGGACACCACCCATCGTTATTGAAGACGGCCATGCTTCACAAAACAAATCGGGCGATCGGACTCTTGCCAGCTATGCATCGGACACCTACTTCAAAACCCTTGGCGTCGCACTGCTGCGAGGCCGGGGATTCACCGAGCGGGAAGCCGCGAACAACGCGCATGTTGCGGTGATCAGTGAATCCACGGCGCGCCACTTCTGGCCTGGAGAAGACCCGCTCGGCAAACGGTTCAAGTTAGACCTGTACTTCCGGCAACAGTTTACAGAGTTTGAAGTGGTTGGGATAGCCAAAGATGTTCGGTTTACCAACCTAACTCGCATCGATCCGACGCACGTTTATGTGCCGACCGGGGCGAAAGACTTCTACCCCATACTGTTGCGCTCCCAAGGAGACACCCAGAGCGCGATAGCGTCTGTCCGGGTTGCCGTCGAACAGCTGGATAAGAACCTGCTGCCAAGCTTGTGGCTTAGGAGCATCGAGAAAGGGCCGCTGCACTTGCAGAGATCTATGGCGCAAACCTATGCGATGTACGCAGGATTCCTGGCGCTATTGGCCCTAACGCTCGCCGGGGTTGGGATCTATGGCGTAATGGCTTACCTGGTGAATCAGCGCGTGGCGGAAATTGGCATACGCATGGCATTAGGCGCAACCGCAACCAACGTGCTGAAAGTGATTGTCGTCGAGGGCCTGAGGCCCACATTCATCGGTATCGCTGTTGGTATGACAGGCGCGGCGGCTCTCGCTTGGGTTCTGCACACGAGTCTAGCCTTTCCAGGCGCTGCCGATTTCTTCTATGGCGTGCCGTTCTACGATCCAGCGACGTTTCTGGGATTAGCCGCGTTTTTCACTCTGGTCGCGGCGATAGCAACGTTTGTACCGGCGCGGCGTGCGCTTGGAGTCGATCCTATGATCGCTTTGCGATACGAGTGATTAATCCATACCGACGAGGTCGTCTTCTAAGCAACTCGCGCAAAACGGGCCGGACGCGGCCGCCCGAGTTCCTGACATTGTCTTGGCGGCACGCCGTGCCCTTTGTGCTCATATAGACTACGACTGAGAGCTTCAGCCAAAAGTTCAGTTGAGGAGAAATGAGATGAAGGTAATGCGGTACGTTGTGCTTTCGGCGGTCATCATCACGTCATTGTCTGCGGGAGCGATTGCTCAGACGCCTCCGGCGCGACCGACCGCAGCGCCGCACCTGGTGCTGTGGGTCACCACGACTGCATGGCCGGACGGCGGCGAAATACCCATGCGGAACGCTGCCCGCGGCGACAACAAATCGCCGGCTTTCGAGTTTCACTGGAACCTGGGTACGAATCCAAGCACTGCGCCTGAGAGTCTACAGACCTATGCGGTGATTTTTCACGACGTTGAGAATTCCCTGAACAAAACGACGACCGACACGCTTCATTGGACGGCGTTCAACATTCCCGGAACGGCCAAAGGCCTGCCGGAGGGCCTAGGGCCGGGTGACTTGCCCGATGGAACGCGGAATGGTCCGGGCATCGCATCTCGCGGCGGCAAGACGCCGGCCTATTTCGGGCCTGGCGCTGGCCCAGGGCCGATACACCATTACGTATTCGAGTTCTATGCTTTGGATACAAAGCTGGATCTACCGGCCGATACGACGCGGGATGACTTGCTGAAGGCGATGGACGGGCACGTAGTGGGGAAGGCTGCTTGGTTTGGCCGCTTCCATACGCCGAGCCAATAACGGCTGGCAGAGCAGTCATATAGCGTTCGGCAGGGGCGACGCCCGATAGGGGTTAACTTGAGACGTCAGCGACGCCGTTCTCCCCGGTCTTTTTACGTACCAAGCTGGTTCGACGGCATTTGAGCCTTTCCGCGAATCACTTGTCCGAGGGGCCGACTTAACAGACAAGCGAATTCTCAACTTCCCAGATCCGGACTTTTGGCCCGCGTCGCCTTCAAATCTCCGATATGCGCGTTTCTCGGCAAAGTGACCTTCCTACCGTCGTTCGCCGAGGCTAGGCAGGCGTCCGAACAATTGGTGTCTGAGTGTGCAGTCCCGAGTTCCACCGCGTTCCTTGATCAATCTGCGAACTCAGGCGCACTAAGCACTTCGGCCAAATTTCTGAGGATCTTTCCCCTCACCTGTAAAGCCGGATCCCGCGCAACTAAACCTTTGACCACGGCCCCCAGGTACGAATCCATACGTCGGTCCAGGGTTAAGAAGTCAACATAAGGAAGAGCCTTTAGGTGATTTAGGTCGAGAATATCGCTATCCTTCGGAATATCGGTGCTGTTGCGCAAAAGCGAGTGGTACATCTCGAAGGTGATGCGCTTTGCAGGGCACCATCGCGGATTGTCGTAGAGCCAGTTGGCGAAATCTACGACCCCTCCTGCCGGAGGCGTCAGTCCGTAGGTCCGCAAATTCGCTTCGACCGCCTTTACAAATATGTCACGCAAATTTTGCTTCTGATTCGCGGGCAAAGCCCGCTCCGCCTGGAATTGTGCTCGCAATTGGCCTGCCTCCCTGGAGTAATCCGGCAACGCTCCTTGTTTGTATAGGATTTGGACTATTTCCCAAAGGCGGACGCCTACAATCGGACGTAATGCTGACTCGCCGAACGGCGTGATCACGTCATCCCATCGACGAACAAATGGGTCAACGGGGTTCGGGTCGCGATTGCCTTCGAAGGCGCTGATCGCTTCGCGAAGTTCTTGACCTGGAATGGGCGAGTCACGTATATAGCAGGCCGGAAGACTCTCCAAGGCAATCAAAAGCGGTCTAATATCGGCAAAGTCAACCCCCTGACGCAACGGTGCCACAATTTCCGTAATGTTCACGTAAGACAAGACGATCTCGTGTCTGCCTTTTCGTAAAATGCCGTCTAATTCGGAGACCGAGAGGGGTTGGCTCTTCTGGACTAGATTGATGACGTCCTTTGTATCCAGCAAAACGCGCATATGTATCATTTTGACTTGCCCTCCTAGCTCAGCTTGGAGGGTTGGTTGGCATAGAGGGATGGGCACGTGCTCAGGCCAATAGGGGACCGAGATCAAAGTATCAGCGAAGATGTGGGCCGCCGGCGAGGTCCGAGAGTCCACTCGGACGTGTTGTCGCCTACTATCAGATTGGCCGAAAACGGCCTTGGAGGAAATGCGGTCAGCGGAAAATTTGAGCGTATAGGATGGCCTGCTCGGAATGGTTCTTTCTCCGGTGCTACTCAGGTTCAAATAACCGTTCGTCAAATTGAAATGGCATCGGCGATTCAATCGAAATCTGCGCGAAGTCAAGGTGCTGCGGATTGATCAGGTAGTTCCAATCGGCGCTGTAACATTTTCTGTGTAAATTGTTTTTTGGTAGTTTGGCAGATGGTTTCTGCTGTTTCGTTTTTGGGGATGACGTAAGGAGCCCGTAGGGCGACTGAAGTTATCCCCAAAAACGGCGGCCAGAGCGCTGGCCTG
>DATBEF010000202.1:0-16165 GCA_036269625.1 Bryobacteraceae bacterium
ATCGCTGGTCCCGCCGCCAAGGCTGGGATATAGTGATGAATCAGCTCGCCATGATGTTCGGTGATCGCCTCAAACCGGAAATCATTGACGGGGTGTAAGTAAAACGGCTCCACCGTTTACACAGTTTGCGTTACAGCCTCATTGGCCTAACCGCCTAGGCGTGCTTAGCTCCTCGTTGCTCGCGCTCGCGCTCTCGCTTCTTAGGCGCGAATCGCTTCTGGGATTTCGGACGAACTTGCCGTCTCTATTTGGGATCGATGGTTTCCCACTGCCTGCTCTTTGCTGAGCGAAGGACTGCATCCGTAACGTAATCCGTGGCTAGCCCTTCCCGAAAAACCGGGCTCGCGTTCTTGCCCTGTCCCAGTGCATTCAGAAAATCCGCCACCTGGTGGATGAAGGTATGTTCGTAGCCAATCTGCAGGCCTGGCACCCACCAATTTTTCATGTAGGGGTGGTCCCCGTCCGTTACGTGAATGCTCCGCCAGCCCCGCAGTTTTCCTTCATCGCGGTAGTCGAAGAACTGAATGCGATGCAGGTCATGCAAGTCCCACATCGCGGAAGCTCGTTCACCATTGACTTCGAGCGTGTAGAGCGCCTTATGCCCGCGCGCGTAACGAGTGGCCTCGAACGTCGCGAGCGAACCATTACCGAAGCGTGCGAGAAATGCGCTTGCATCGTCAATGCCGACCGGCGCCACTTGTCCGGTCAGATTGTGTTTGCGCTCTTTGATGAATGTCTCTGTCATGGCGGTCACTTCGGCGATCGGGCCATTCAGCCAAAGAGCTGTATCGATCGCGTGTGCCAGCAAGTCGCCCGTGACGCCGCTGCCCGCCACGGTGGCGTCCAACCGCCACAATCCTTCACCACCCTGCGGAAGGTCCTGCGAAATTGTCCAGTCCTGCAAAAACTTGGCCCGATAGTGGAATATGCGTCCAAACCGGCCCTCGTCGATCAATTGCTTCAGCAGAGTAACGGCCGGCACGCGGCGATAGTTGTACCAAACCATGTTCGGCACCCCCGGCTTCTCCACCGCTTCCACCATCGCCAGACCTTCATCGGCATTCCGTCCAAGTGGCTTCTCGCAGAGCACCATTTTCCCAGCCTCTGCTGCCGCAATGGCGATCTCTGCATGCGTGTCATTTGGGCTGGCAATATCAATCAGGTCGATGTCCTGACGCTTGATCAGTGACCGCCAATCGGATTCGACCGACTCATAGCCCCAGTTGCTTGCAAACTTGGCGGCCCGGTCTGCATTTCGCGCACAGACCGCCTTGAGCACCGGCTGGTACGGCAGATCGAAGAAATGCCCTGCCTGCAGGAACGCGTTCGAATGGGTACGCCCCATGAATCCATAGCCGACCATTCCCACATTGAGGAGCCGTTTAGACATGCGCCTCCGAACTACTCGCTTTTACGCGCTTCTCGTTCCAGCCATGTGCGTCGCGCACAGCGACCATCACGCGCAGAATGTCTTCCCAAGTTTTCGGGTCGCGCATCACGGAATTCGGAAACATGCAACCGTCCCAGCAGATATGTTCCAACGCGTGCGTCAGCTGTCCGTTGTCATCGCGTAGCCATGCGCCCGCGTCGCGAACGATATCCATCTTTCCGTTTGCATCGGTGGGCAAACAGTGCCGTCCGGTTTTGTCATGCGAACCAGAACCCTTCACGGTCGCGTCGTTTTGCGCCACATGAAAATCGATGGTCCAGGGCCGCAGCGCGTGCGCCATTTTGCGGATCGCTTCCGCCAACACGTCATGATCCGCCCAGTTGAACCCCTCAGGCAGCAAACGATCTTCCGGCGCGTTGTAGCCTGCCGTGAACAGCAGCGTGTGCGCCATATCGGCCTGGAAGCCGATTGTCTCGGGCCGGTCCACCATTTCGAGCAACTCCACCATATGCCGCCAGCTATGCATGCCGCCCCAACAGATCTCCCCTTCCGCAGCCAGCCGTTCGCCGAAATTGCTGGCAATGTCGCAGGCTTCTTGAAATGTGTCTGCGATTTTACGGCTGTTTTCAAGCGGGTCGCTCGCCCACTCTGAAGGGCTTGCCGCCGAATCGATGCGAATCACTCCATAGGGCCGCACGCCGAGTTTACGCAGCTTACCGCCGACGACACATGCCTTGCGCACCTGTCTCACAAAGCGCTCGCGCTCTTCGGTAGTTCCCATGGCTGAACCGCCTCCGGTCACGGGCCATACCGGCGCAACCAGCGAACCCGCCACCAGGTTTCGCGAGCGAATGTCGTCCGCGAGTTTCTTCAAATCATCGTCACTGGAATCGATGTCCACGTGAGGGGCAAACAGGAACAGATCGACCCCATCGAAACGAGTTCCATTCACCTGGGTCGCCGCTGTCAGGTCGAGCATCGTGATCAGGTCAATCGCGGGTTCCGCCTCGCCGCCTTTGCCCACAATCCCTGGCCACATCGCATTGTGCAGCGCGGGATATCGATTCTTACTCACTTCAGGCGTGCTCATTGCCGCTTCACCAAACCCGCCGCATCCGGGTTCCCAGGACCAAAGTGTTTCAGGATTACCAGCGGTTCGGTCTCGCTCAGGTTCCGTACCGTAATGCCCCGAGCGGCTGCCTCCGCGCTGACGAATAGTTCGTCTTGTGTCATCTCGCCAAACCGGATCATGGTGGGCGTTGATACCGCATGCTGGCCGACCATGCCGTAGCCTTGTGTCAGGATCAATCCATACGCCGCGCCATCGATGACCTGGGCGCTTCGGCCCGGCAGCACCGTCAGTTCCTTAGCCGAGTAATGCGGCGTCCCATAGGTGACCCAAAGCTCGCGGTAGCCTTGATCCTGCGTCTCCGCAATCGGCCGCGCGGCAATGGGGAACACTCGATTCGATTGCGCGAACTCCGGATTCACATTGGCTTCCCAATCGATCATGCTCACCAGGTAATCGAGGTCGTGTTGGAATTCTTGGGGCACGTCCTTCACCAGCAAGCTCCAATCGACCACGCGTCCATCCACCATGGACTGGAACATTGCGAAAACATCGCTGTTTACTTGAGGCTCATAAGTCACCAGCGATCCCGGTGCATGCAGGATGCCCGGATCTACCTGCCATCCCGTGCCCGGCTGTAACCGGAATGCCCGCGAGAGATACAGCAAACCGTTATCGCCCTTGTTCCAGTCTTTTAGGCACTGATGGACCTGATCTTTGGTCGTACCAGGCTCCAGACCCATGAACGTATATGGAAATTCGTTTTCTTCAATGTTGTATTGCGGCGGGAAATAATACGCTTCGGGCTTGCCGCGCCTTCCCACTCGCGCCGCAAAAGCATCATTCTGGTGCAGGTGATGCGGAATCGGCCCAAGATTGTCGAAGAACTTGCAAAGCAGGTTCCAACCCTTCTCGCGTTCCATCTCCTTCGCGCCTAACAGCAGATCGCCCGCAATTGCTACGGCCTCTTTGAAGAGGAACCGGCCTCCGCCGGAGCGGATGTAGCTTAATCCTTCATCGTCCGGTGTTCCGGGGCCATTAGACGCCTGGGTCGTTGAAGAGAACCAGCGCTCGTTAATGCCGCCGCGATGCGCTCCCAGCGCGTACAGGTCGTCGGGATGCAACCGTAAGCGGCCGCCGGGAATCATGAATGAGCGCGGCACCCAGCAGGGTTCCAGCCGCAAGATGCCGCCGCCAGCGCCCAGCCAATCGCTCACCTGCGTCTTGTTTAGTTTCGCCATTTGAAACGTATCAACCATTGGACCTCTGCAAACATATAATAGAGCGGGTACTCTGTCAACAAAGGGTTCCGCTACCAAAATTGTCGACCATCAAGAAAGTAGCCGGCCTCGCCGGAGTCTCCATTGGCACGGTATCGCATGTTCTTTCAGGATCTGTGCCCGTCAGCGATCGCTTGCGCCGTAAGGTCCTCGCGGCCATCCGGACGCTGGACTACCATCCCAACCATATCGCCCGCAGCCTGAAGACAAGCAAATCGCGCACTATCGGCATCGTCGTTCCCGATATGACCATTCCCTTCTTCCCCCGCGTTATTCAAGGGGCCGAGGACGCGGCGCGCAAGGCTGGCTATTCCGTTCTGGCGGTCAACTCGGGTGACAACCCTATCCGTCAAAACGAAGTGCTCTCACTGCTGCGCTCCCAGCGGGCCGAAGGCATTTTACTGGTGGTAGCGCCTGGGCCCAGTTCGCTCGCTCAGATTCCCCGCATCTTAGATTCGGGCGTTCCCCTTGTTTGCCTCGACCGGGTGCCCGGCGGCCTGGAGGTCGACACCGTGTGCGTCGAAGATCGCGAGGCCGCCATGATGGGCATGTCGCATTTGCTGTCATTGGGTCACCGCCGGATTGCCGTCCTTACCGGGCCGCTGACTCTGAAAAACGAGCAAGAACGCCTGAACGGCTGTAAGGCTGCACTGGAAGAGGCTGGACTGATTCCCGAAGAGGATCTCATCTGGGAAGGCAGTTTCAACCCGGAGGATGTCGCGCGATTGTTTCGCGAGCGGCTTTCGAATGATCGGCGCCGGCCCTCGGCATTGTTTGCCACCAACGGTGTAACGGCGCTCGGCGCATTGCGCGCCTTGAAGGCGTGCGGACTCAGCACACCCGAGGATATTGCATTCGCGACGTTCGACGAGTTGACCGCCGAAGACATCTTTCGGCCTTCCATCACGTCTATCGTCCAGCCCGCCTTTGATATCGGCTACCGCGCTACCGAGATCCTTCTAGAGCGCATTGAGGCCGGATCTAATTCAGGCTCCCGAATCGAAGTACGTTTGCCGGCCCAATTAAAAATACGAGAGTCGTCGGCCGTACGAGAAAGAGGGATAGCAGGTTAATTGTAACTTGTTAGCGACCGTTCTGTAACGTGCCGGTAACTCCAGGGTGGTACAACTCCAACGGTGCACGCGTAACTTCAGCTTTTGCGGAGTGCGACGTGACACATTTTGGCCACCTTGAGGAGAGACCCTTCACACATGAGAACAACAAGTGCTGCGACTGTAGGCCGTGTTCCACCCCGGCCTGCTTTGCTTAAGAAACTGACTGCCGTTTCGCTTGGAGTTCTGCTAACCGGTTTAAGCGTGCCCGTGGCTGCGGACCCGCCGTCGCAGAAGTTACAGCCCGGCAACCTGCTCCTCAGCCGAACTGTTTACAATAACAACCCCAACAATGTTACTGTTGGACAAATTCTTCCACCCAATTGCGCGAACACAACTGAGGGCTGCAGTGCCGCGACCGGCGCTCCTTATAACGGTACATACCCGACTGTCTGGAACAACGATACCCACGACGGCAGCTTTGGTATTACATCGGCAATTTACCTTGACCAGATGGCGAGCGACGGAGCATTCCTCAGTTCCACGGAGGTTCCGAACAGTTCCATGCCGGGCATCGGGGCTTCATCGGACCAATTAGTAACCAGTTTCAGTTCCAAATCGGAAATCGCGCTCAATCTGTCTCTCGATGGATCGTATGTGATTTTCATGGGTTACATCGCCCCGCTGGGTCAGTTAGATGTATCTAACTCTAATACGCGGGGTGCGGTCGACCCGACCAATCCTGTTGGTGAAAGCTTCTATCGCACTGTGGCGCAGGTTAATGCCAATCTGAACTTCACATTTACCAAAACGAATGCCTACAGCGGGAATAATGGCCGCGCCGCCATACTCAATGACGCTGCCGGCGCTGACTTCTTTTATACAGCGGGTAATACAGGTAACGGCGGAAATCCGCAACCCGCCGGAATCGTACTGGGAGCCGGAGCGCAGTTCATTGTTCCATCCGCGCTGATGGAGAGCGGGCAAACGCCGGGCACGCCCACGCCATTAGCCAGCTTCTCAGTAACTGAACTGGGTCTGCCCGCCGACAAAATTGGTAAGGATGATAATTTCCGCGGCCTGACCGTTTTTGACAACGTTGTCTACTATTCCAAAGGCAGCGGCGGAAACGGTGTGGATACCGTCTACTTCGTCGATACCACTGGAAACGCGTGTCCCAAAGGGACCGGCATTCCGTCCAGCACGGCAGCCCTACCCGCCACGCCGCTCACATTCAGTCCTTCCACATTGGCAAGCAAGGGATTGCCGAATAACATGTGCATACTGGCCGGTTTTCCCGATGTCTCGGCCAAAACATCGACGCCCGTCAACTTTCCATTCGGGATCTGGTTCGCTAATGCCACAACAGTTTACGTAGCGGACGAGGGCGACGGATATACCGGCGGCTCGGATCTATATAGCCACGCTGCAGCTCAGCCGAATGCCGGGCTTGAGAAATGGGTGTTCAATTTGGCGACGAACTCCTGGAATTTGGCTTACACCTGCAAAATGGGCTGGGTCTCGGAGTTCCGTATACGGTTCCGGGCTACCCTACGGGAACTAACGCCACCACTGGGCTTCCCTGGTCACCCGCCGCGGACGGTCTTCGGAACCTGACGGGCCGGCTCAACGCGGATGGGACCGTAACCGTCTGGGCGATTACGTCGACCGTCAGCGGAAATGGCGATACCGGCGCCGATCCCAACCAGTTGGTCACCATCACGGATTCTCTTTTGAACACCAGCGCATCGGCGGCTGCGAGCGAGACTTTCCGCGCGGTGCGAACAGCAGGTTATGCCGAAGCGCTGCGAGGAATTTCTTTCACGCCGGGAACCAATACGACGCCTCCCACCCAAATTCCCTATCCGGTAACCCGCAGCAGGCCCGTGTACAACCTCATTGCCGGCACTTACACACAAAATATAACTGTCCGGAACAACACCAACTCGACTCTTACGGGTCCCGTCTATCTAGAGCTCCAAGACCTTACCTATCGGCTTAAATACGGCGCCGTCGTGAATGGCATTCCAGCCATTCAGCTTGCAGCGAGCGGCACGACATGGAATCCCGGCGCTTCGGTGACAGTAACTGCCACATTTGAACGGCCGTTTAACGGGTTTCTTCGCTATAATCCGGTGGTAACTCAGTAGACGGGCGAACAAGAGCAGGGTCAGGCCTCGGCGGTGGCCACTACTTCGAGAGGCGCGCCAATTTCCGGGAGGGCCACGCCTTCCCAGCGCGCCACCACGGCAGTCGCCACGCAATTGCCTAAAAGGTTTACAGAGGTCCGGCACATATCCATGAGCGCATCAACGCCGAGGATCAGCGTGATGCCCTCCAGAGGAAGATTGAAGGTGCCCAGAGTGCCCGCAAGGATTACCAGCGACGCTCGCGGAACTGCGGCCACGCCCTTGCTGGTCAGCATGAGGGTGAGCATCATTGTGATCTGCGTTCCTAAGGGCATATGCACCCCCGCCGCCTGCGCAACGAACACGGACGCTAGCGAAAGATAGAGCGTAGATCCATCCAGATTGAAGCTGTACCCGGTCGGCAGAACAAAACCAACGATGTGTTTTGGAATGCCGAAGCGCTCCATATTCTCGATCGCCAATGGCAGAGCCGCTTCACTTGAGGCTGTTGAGAACGCGAGGATGAAGGGTTGCCGCGCCGCAATCCAGAAGCGCCCGATCGGCACTCGCGCGATGGTGAGCGCCGTGCCGAGCACAATTACGACAAACAGGAGTTGCGCCAAGTAGAGAGTTCCGACAAGCTTGCCAAGGCTGAGCAGCACGCCTATGCCGTTCGTGCCAATGGTGACCGCAATGGCGGCGCCGACGCCAAAGGGCGCCACATACATCACGTATTTCGTATAGCGGAACATCACTTCAGAAACCGCCCCGGCGAAATCCAGGACCGGCTTCGCCTTCGCTCCAATTGCAGAGCATGCGGCGCCGAAAAGCATGAAGAAGACGACCATCTGCAAAACATCGTTTTGCGAAAGCGATTCGAAAATGTTCTGCGGCACAGCATGTTCCAGGATCTGTGCGGCGGTCGCGGCTTTAGCGAGCTTTGGAAGTCCCGCTGCAGTGCCCGAAAGCGTCATGCCGGACCCAGGCTGCATGAGGTTCACTACGGTCAGCCCGATCACTAATGCAAGACTCGTCGCTATTTCAAAATACGTGACGGCCTTCAGCGCAATGCGGCCCATGGTCTTCAATTCGCCCGCCGAGGCGATGCCGTAAACCAGCGTGCCAAACAGAAGCGGACCGACGATGGACTTGATCAGCCGGAGGAATATGTTACTGACCGGCGCGAGGCTCTTGGCAAATTCCGGGAAAAATACGCCCAATAGGATTCCAATTACAAGCGCAATAAAGATCCACGATGTTAAAGAAATTCTCTTGAACATGCTCACCGTTCACCCCATTTCAATTTTTCGCGCAAGACATCGAAGAAAAGCATTTTCGGCGGGCGGATCAGACTGATCGTGTTCGACGAGGCACGGCAGATAACGCGGTCGCCCTTCGCAATAGGCTCTCCTACTTGGCCATCGATTGTCAAAAAAGTTCCTTCGTCGCCATGATTCAGAATTTGGATCACGCTGGTGTCGGGGACGATGACGGGCCTGTTGGTAAGCATGTGCGGACAGATGGGTGTGATGCAGAAGGCGCCCACGGAGGGAAAGATGATGGGGCCGCCGGCCGAAAGCGAGTAGGCCGTGGAGCCGGTGGGCGTCGCGACAATGAGGCCATCGGCCTTATAGGCCGCAACAAAGTGATGATCAACATACGTGTCGAGATCGATCATGCGCGCCATATTTGATTTAGCGATCACGACGTCGTTAAGGGCTGAGTAACGGGCAATTATTTGGTCGCCGCGGCTCAGTTCGCAATCGATCATGTGGCGGCGGCCGATGCGATGCTCCCCGCGCAGCGCGCGATCCAGTTCGGGGTAGAGTTCTTCGAGCTTGATCGCGGTCAGAAAGCCAAGCCGGCCGAGGTTCACGGCGAATAGCGGGATGTCACGTCCGCCAACGGCACGGGCGGCTGAAAGGAGAGTGCCATCCCCGCCAAGAACGATGATGAGGTCGACGCCGTCCGCCATCTCTTCACGGAGGACGAAATCGGTATGGCCCACGCCCTTGGCTGTTTCTTCGTCCAACCGATAGCCAATGCCGCGCTCCTCCAGCCAGTGCAGCAGGCCGCGTACAACATCGCCCGAGTCAGCGATTTTCGGTTTGGAGACAATTCCAACGGTTGAGATTTCACGCATCGTGGTAACGGGCGATGAGAGCTAGCGCAAACAGTTTACCGTAGCGTACCGCGCTTCCCATGAAGGAGGAATTCGCGATTGCCTTCGGCGCCCAGGATGGGGCTGTCAGCCATTTCAGTTTTAAAGCCCGCCGTGTTCATCGCGGCTGCAACACGATTGCAGGCCCATTGTTGGGCTTCCGGGTCGCGAACGATTCCACCCTTCCCCACACGCTCGCGGCCAACTTCAAATTGAGGTTTCGCCAGGATGATCCAGTCTCCCTCTTCGATTAACAGCGGCGCGAGCGCGGGGATCAATAGCGTGACGGAAATGAAACTGACATCGCAGGCGATGAGACTGGCATATTCGCCGATGTCCTCAAACATCAGATGGCGGGCATTCGTGTTCTCGTGCAGGACGACATGCGGATTTGTTCGCAATCTCCAATGAATTTGACCTGCCCCGGTATCGACGGCGTGCACCCGCGCAGCCCCGCGCTGCAGCAGACAATCGGTGAATCCGCCGGTAGAGGTGCCGATATCCAGGCAAATTCGCCCTTCAACGGGGATGTGGAACGTCTCGAGAGCCGCTTCCAATTTCAAACCGCCGCGGCTAACATAACGCAGCGGCTGTTGAACGTCAATCCGAGAGGAATCGTCGACGGAACGCCCGGGCTTATCGGATAGTTGACCATCGACGAGAACCTTGCCGGCAAGGATCAGGGCCTGAGCCTTCTCACGCGATTCGACTAATTGACGTTCGACCAGTTCCCGGTCCAGTCGCTTTTTCCTGCCTCGCTCGGGCGTCACGCCTTACGGTGCACAACGAAGTCCGCGATCTGCCGCAGGCGGTCCGCACGGTCGTCGAAAATTTGGAGGGCCGCATGAGCCTGGAGGCGCTCCGATTCCGCCATTTCGCGCGACCGTTCCAGGCCGTAAACGACCGGAAATGTGATTTTCTGCTGAACCTGGTCTTTCCCTGCTGTCTTGCCAAGCGATTCCGATGGCGCCTCAATATCGAGCACGTCATCGACGATCTGGAAAGCCAGTCCAATGTGCTCGCCGTAATCGGAAAGGGCATTGAACTCGTCCTGCGCTGCCCCGGCGTAAATGGCGCCCATCCGCAAGCTGGCGCGCAGCAGGGCGCCGGTTTTCGCGTGATGGATGGATTCCAGCAGCAACGCGCTCGGTGGCTTGCGCTCGCCTTCGATATCGTTCACCTGGCCGCCAATCATGCCGCCCACGGTACCGGCAGCGCGAGACAACTCTTCCACTAGGCGGATCTTCCTTTCGGCATCGATATTCTTAAGACGGCTGAGTACTTCAAAGGCGAGGGTCAGCAGCGCGTCTCCGGCGAGAATGGCCATTGCTTCGCCGAACACTTTGTGGCACGTGGGCCGCCCGCGCCGCAGGTCGTCATTGTCGAGCGCCGGCAAATCGTCGTGAATTAACGAATAGGTGTGAATCAGTTCGAGCGTAGCCGCGGCGTTTTCGACACCGACAGGATTATCGGAAACGGCTTCGGCCGCGGCAATCGTGAGGATAGGACGGATGCGTTTACCGCCCGCGAACAGGCTATACCGCATGGCCCGATGAATGGATGAGGGCGCGACCGTCTCCTCCGGCACCCACTCGGCCAGGACGCGATCGATAACCTCTACTTGGCCTGCCAAATAGCTTTCAAATGTGATATCTGCTTTCGTCATTTCTCGGTTGCATCGGGGTTGAACGGGACAGCAATCGTCTCTGTGCCGCGCTTCATCAGTATTTCCACTCGCGATTCGGCTTCCTCCAGCTGGCGCTTACACCCGGCGCTAAGCTTCATTCCGTTCTCAAAAAGCGCCAGGCTTTGCTCCAGTGGTAAGTCGCCTTTCTCTAGTTGCTTTACAACGCGTTCCAGCTCTTCGAGACTCGCCTCAAAGGTAGCGGCCAGCGTCTTGTCGTTAGACATCGCCCTATTGTATCGGTCATTCCGTCCCGGTCACCGCGTGCGCGGCTCCACCGGTTTCGGTGATTCGCCGGATGCCTCGTTGCGATTCTGACGTCGAGACTCGACGTTACAGGATCTGCTCGTTCAAGTGGGAACGCCGAGGCGCGGCAACACCCATCTCATCAGCGCGAAATAGCCGAGCACGAGTAGAAGAATGACAAGCCAGTCTGGCATGGCAACCGCAACCCTTATGCCTATAGTACACGCGAGGCGGCTATCGCTCGAGTCGCCACCCCCGCTTGCGGCCGCCGGTTCCTGCACCAGCACCGCGTGATAGGTTGGTCGAGGCGGACGTGAATGAATCGTCGTGAATTCGTAGCAATACCGGGCGCAGCCCTTGTTGGTGGTTCGTTATTCGCTTCCAATCCTGACGTGCCGTGGCAAAGAAAAATTCGGCGCGTCGGGCAATTGAATATGACCGAACACGACCCGGTCGAGATGAACGTGGAAGAATGGGCAGACTATTGGGCGAGTCTCAAGGTAGATGTCGTCTTAGTCAGCGTAACCGGAATACTCGCTTTCTATCAGACCAAGGTTCCGTTCCACCGCAAGGGAAAATACCTGGGGGACCGCGACTTTTTCGGTGAGTGCTGCTCCGCCGCGAAGAAGCGCGGTTTGCACGTCGTAGGAAGGCTGAGTCCGGATCTCAACTGGGGAGACGCGCTTGCCGCTCATCCAGAATGGTTCGAACGCGACTCCAATGGCGCGCCGATTGCTTCGTCTGAAGAGCCCCGATTGTATCGGACCTGCATGTTCAGTACATACATGACCGATTACGTTCCTGCCGTTATGCGCGAAGTGAACTCGTTGTACGACATTGATGCGCTGTTCACGAATGCTTGGCCGCCTCTGGGCCGATTGCCGGCTTGTCACTGCCCCGCTTGCAGCAATCTTCCTGAGTCCGGAACCATCGAGTTCTGGGACAAATTCAACGAGCGAACAACGGAGCTTTGGAAACTCTATGATTCCATCGCAAAGGAGAAACGAGCGAGAAACTTCTACTTCGCCAACCTAGGTGGTGGCATTCGTTGTTCCGCAGACCTGGTGCAGCTTGGCGAATTGTGCGAATGGTTCCAGTGCGACAATCAGGGCCGCGGAGGTGACGACACACCCATTTGGGCCTGTGCTTCGCAAGGCCGTGTCTGCAACGCGGTACAGCAAGGTAAGATGGCGACGAATGTGACTGGCGCGTGGTCGACGGGTCCCGTTCGATGGCGCTACGTGGCGAAATCGGAACACGAACAGCGCATGTGGTTCAACGAAACCGTCGCGAGTGGGATGGCGCCCTATCACCATCTGATCGGAGCCGAAAAAGGACTGGGCGAAGATCGACGCGAACTGGCGGGGGCCCGCGAGTTCTTCGAGTGGACAGCGAAACACGACGCTCATTTCACGAATAAACGATCGATTGCCACGATTGGCGTAGTAATGGGGCAGAGGACGAGCCTCTTCTATAAACCGCCTCGGGGTGTAAGCGTGGGCCACTACATGGACGGCCTTTACTCCGCTTTGCTAGAAGGGCGATTCCTTTTCGACTTCGTCCATGAAGAGAAACTATCGCAAGACGATCTGCGGAAATACTCTGCATTAATTCTGCCCAACACTGCCTTGCTGAGCGACCGGGAATGTACCCAGATCGCGGAATTTGTGAATAGGGGCGGGTCCGTGCTTGCGACGTTTGAAACCAGCATGTATGACGAGAGGGGCCGCAAACGGCCGAATTTTGGGCTTGCCGATGTGTTTGGCATACAAAAGGCCGGCGAAGTAATAGGGACGAATGGAAACGCTTATTGTGCCCGCATCGAGCAGAGGCATGCCATCCTGAATGGGTTTACCAACACGGACTGGATTGCTGGCGCCGAATATCGGCTTCCCGTCGCGCCAGTCGATGCGCCAGTTCTTACCGTCGTTCCTGGCTCAGTCGCATATCCGCCAGAATTGTCGTATCCTAACCCGTCGCGGACGACCGAACCGGCTGTTGTCATTCGCGAAAAGGGCGCAAGCCGGCTTATTTACTTCCCGGGAGATATTGAGCGGACCATGTGGAGGTCAGGCCATACGGATCTCAATAATCTCTTAAAGAACAGTATCCGCTGGATTGCCGGCGATAACACGCCGCTGAAAATAGAAGGTCCCGGCGTGATCGAGGCGTTTGGTTGGGAAACAGAACCTGGTTTCGCCGTCCACTTGCTGAACTATACGAATCCCGCGATGCATAAGGGATGGATTCGGGAGTTTTACCCGATTCAGGCGCAGACTGTTCAGATGAGGTTGCCTGCTGGACGTAAGATCGCGAAGGTAGAACTGCTTCGTGCCGGAACCTCATTACCCTTCCGAATCTCGGATGGCACAATCTCGTTCACCATCCCACAGGTTGTGGACTACGAAGTTGCGGCGATGTATTCTGCATAGCGCCCGGAAACCCCGAATACATTAGGGGATGACTATTAGCTTCGCGGAACGAACAAGTCCTTCATAAGCCGCCGAGATCTCAACTGATGTCTCGGCAGTGACCGGTCGTGTGGCAATTTGAGATACCACTTTGTCCTGCCCTTGAGGGATGGTGAGCTCCGCTGGGAGTTCAACGACGGCGGGATTGGCGCTCTTGAGCGTGATTGCTGTGTTGCTAAGCGCCGGGCGACGCAGAACGAGGGTCAGCGTGGCCGGCGAACCTCCTTTCACCTTCGCCGGGCCGACGGTGAGCGAGGCGAATAGCGAAAACAGGACAAGTGTGTTCGACGCTTCGTAGCCGTTCGATTTCACGCGAAGCCGAACCGCGAGAGCATCGGTAGAAACATGATGGGTGTTGATGGGAAATTTAAACGCGTCGAATCCCGCCTGTAGCGTAGCGTTGGCCTGGACGGTCACCAAGTCATGGTTATCGGTTCCAATCGAGAAAGTCAGATCTCGCGATACAGGCGTGCTTACGGCTACTACAGCGCCGGAACTGGAGTCGCCCAGCATCAACGGTGACGCGAGCGCGAATATAATGGGCGGCTTCACTTGCGCGCTCAAAGTTGGCGAGTTCAAGAACGGGCGGTAAAGAGGATCGCCGATATTGATGATGTTCCACTTGAGAAGACGCTCACTACGCAGGAGCGCATCGCCCACATTCGCACCGTGGAACAGATATAAGAATGCCTGGTCCGGGCGAGGCAGATTCTCGAGATAAGGTTCCGTAGTGGCTCCGGCCGTTACCGTGATCCCATGTACGATCGCGTTTGCAGCCCAGTTGGGCCCGTATTTCGGGTTCAAGGCGGAAGCACTGTCGAGGTGAATGCCGATGGCGCCCGGATTCCAACTGAAAGCGTCGTTGTAGTGATTGAGAGCATACCAGCCGGCGTATAGCGCGGCGTGATCGCAACGTAGCGGAGCGGGCGGAGTTCCAAACTCTTCGCCATGAGCGTCTTCAATGACGGTGAAGCCCGCCTGCCGGGTGAAGTCGGCCGCACGGTGAATGTCCCAGTCGCCTGCGCCGTAGCCAAAATCCGAAACGCCTGCAAGGTCTCCTCGATTCCGATCGAAACAGCCAATACCAGTGAGGCCCTTGGTCTCGGCATAGAGCGCTTTGTCTACCAATCCCTTTGCCAGGGCGGCATTGGGCGCGTCCAGACGCCAAACGGAGTAGATGGTTCGGGCATTTGGTTGATGGCGGTAGTCGGCCAAAGAGACAAAGGGCTGATAGTAGTCGCCTTCGCTTTGGGCTGCACCAAAGTACGGTTGAATGTCCGTTAGACCGGCCGTGCGCTCGGGCAGATACTCATCCCAAATATCGGCGATGAATTGATCGAGAGCATTGGTTTGTGATCCCATGTCCAGCAGAAAAGGCGTTTGATACGAAAGGACGATGTAGAGGATCGTGTCCTTGCCAAGCCGGTTGAGACATTTGCGGATGGGCTGCTTAACGCTCTCATCGAATTCGTCCTTCTTGATCTGGTCGGGCGAGGACGTGTCAATTTTGCAAAGATGACTTTCCGGAATGGAGCGCTTCTCCAGGTAGTACTCCGCGACTTGGTTCGATTCACGCACCTGTGCGTTATACACCACCAGAACGCGGTCACTAAGCGAAGTCTGGGCTCGCAAAGGCAGGACTGTAAACCAGACGAGACACGCGGCTGCGAATGCTGAGAGACCAATGCTGGAGCAATAGAGGCGGCGCCGCGTGCGAGGCATTAATCTAACTATTTCATGAGCCTGGGAATGGTGGCGTTAGCTCCCGCATTCTCCGCTTTTGAGAGTTTGATGATACGCGGCATTATCCCGACGAACAGTGTCGTCTGAAAGCTCGCGCGTCAATCCGGAATTTGTACCGGAGTACCCTTGGCGACCACTCAGGGTTATTTACCATAGCGCCGTTTGGGGATCCAGTACGTGCGGTATCGAGGCGTTCCTCCTTCAGCTAATCTTAAAGAAGGAGTACAAGACTTGACCGCTCCCCAACTGCCGATCTCCAGCATCGTTCCCGTTGTGGCGCACGCCGTGGCGGTCTTCGGTGACGAACATAAAGCGTCACATTGGCTTTCCACGCCCCTGGCGCTTTTGGAGAACCGTGCTCCCTCAGAACTACTGAATTCTAGTGAGGGCATTCAGCGCGTTGAGGAGATCCTTACGAGGATCGAACACAATATTTTTTCCTGATGGCCACTACCATCTATCGGGTTTGCCGCCGGATCTACGCGAGCCTGGATGGGGAGGGGGCGCGCAGAGTGGGCGGTCGCTGGAATTCACCGGGTCATCCGGTTGTTTACACGGCCCAAAGTGTGGCTCTCGCGGTGTTGGAGAACTTGGTCCATATGTCTCGCCAGGATTACCCAACCGGGTACGTCGTTGTGGCGGCAACCGTGCCCGATCATGTGGGAATCATGGAACACGTTCGCTATTTCGATTCCAAGTCTTCTGGCGCCGGGAGAGAGCGCACAGCAGGGGATCGGTGGCTGCAGGGGGGCGAATCTGCCGTCTTACGAGTTCCTTCAGCTGTGGTCGCAGGCGATTGGAAGAGGCTGTAACGCAAACTGTGTAAACGGTGGAGCCGTTTTACTTACACCCCGTCAATGATTTCCGGTTTGAGGCGATCACCGAACATCATGGCGAGCTGATTCATCACTATATCCCAGCCTTGGCGGCGGGACCAGCG
>DATBEF010000203.1:0-5980 GCA_036269625.1 Bryobacteraceae bacterium
GACCGTGTGTAATCGAGAGCGAAGAACATGTATTGCGAATGGCTCGCGCAATCGGAGCGATTGCCGGGCCATTTGTTTTTAAGGCTTCGTTTGATAAAGCCAATCGCAGCAGTGTCGAAAGCTATCGGGGACCGGGTTTGCGCGAGGGGCTTCGTATTCTCGCTGAAGTCCGGCGGCTCGGTATTCCGGTGCTGACCGATATACACGAGGCGGCCCAAGCCGGGGAAGCCGCGGAAGCGGCCGATATTCTCCAGATTCCTGCTTTTCTATGCCGCCAGACGGACTTGCTCGTAGAAGCAGGTAAAACCAGGCGGGCCGTGAACATCAAAAAAGGGCAGTTTGTTGCACCCGCCGACTTTGCGCACGCCGCGGAGAAAGTCGCCAGCACGGGCAATCAAAAGATTATC
The DNA here is from genome assembly GCA_036269625.1 of Bryobacteraceae bacterium. Lineage (GTDB taxonomy): Bacteria > Acidobacteriota > Terriglobia > Bryobacterales > Bryobacteraceae > Bog-105. The sequence goes on from DATBEF010000203.1 coordinate 408, forward strand.
CTCACCGAGCGCGGCTCCTCGTTCGGATACAACAATCTGGTCGTCGACATGCGCGGTTTGCCTGCCATGGCCGCGACTGGCTACCCGGTGGTGTTTGACGCTACTCACAGCGTGCAACTTCCGGGCGCTTCGGGCAACGCGTCCGGTGGACAGCCACAATTTATTGAGCCGCTAGCTCGCGCAGCGACCGCAGTGGGTATCGCGGGATTGTTTATTGAAGTCCACGACCGCCCGGAACGTGCTCTATCCGATGGGGCGAACGCTCTCAGACTGGATCTGCTCCAGGGCCTGTTAACGCGTCTGCGATCGATTGACGACTTGGTGAAGAAGTTCTGAATCGTCCCGAGACCGCGCCACAATCGTCAAAGCGTCTGCACGATTGCGTTGATAGTACCGTCGTATGATGTGAAACGTATGGTGTCAGGGTCCCAATTTCGGTCTATTTCGAAGCGTCGCGCCGGTCAACGCGGGTTCTCGCTGATTGAGCTGCTAATCGTTATCGCGATCATCCTCATTATTCTGGCCATTGCGATTCCGCAGATGAATAATATCCGCCAGAACGCTCAGGAAATGGCAGCGGTTGCACAGATCCGCACAATCCAGCAGGCGGAGACGCAATACTACTCGCAGTTTGGCGATTATGCAACCGTGCTTACTCAGCTTGGACCGCCTGCCGGTAATGGCGCCACAGAAGGGCCAGCGGCCGCCGGTCTCATTCCAGGGAGTCTGGCGAGCGGAACCAATAGCGGCTACAACTTCACGGTTTCGCAAGGACCGACTGGATACGCCGTCTCGGCGGTCCCGAGAGTCTTCAAATCGACCGGCCGGCGTACCTTCTACTCTGATTCCTCCGGCATTATTCGCCAAAACTGGGGTCAGGACCCGGCTACACCGCAGAGTCCGGAAATCAAGTAGCGATAACCAGCACTCATCGGTCGAACTGCGATACCGTTTATACATCGAACGAACGCATAATCCTACTGGCCGTCTCAGAGCGCGTCGCCGGCTCTGGCGTCTACCGTTGGTTGTTCCATTTCTGATTAGCGTAGTCTTTGCCGCACCGCCGACCGCCGCCGATCTCGTTAATGAGATTCAACAGCTCTCGGTAGATGCGGCCCAGACTTACAAGGTTCGGGATCTGCAGATCTCGCGCGGCGGAGTCAAGCTTTACCTCAGTGAAGGCGTGCTCTCGTTTTTAACGCCCATTTCCGGGCAGATCGTGGGAGCGGTGTTTACGACGCAAGATGTCGAAGCCGGAGACGGTGAAATTCTCGCGTTTCCACCGAACCGTGCCGAGCGCGCCTCGCTCGCCGGGTTCATCAAGTCTCCAAACTTGGACGAACACTTTTCCTCGGCGCTGCTGCTGTTTACCGACGGAACCGAAGCTGAGCTTCGGGAACAAATCCAGCAGCGGCCCGTTCATCAGGTTTCAGACGCTGCCGCGAAGCTTAAGCCCGAGTGGGAGAGTGTGGTTCGCCGCGTCGCCGCAGGCTTTAATCTGCACCTGATCGGGTCCTTGCTCGACGGCCACCCGCCGGCTCAAGGATTTTTCTACGCAATCGTGTCCGCCCGGAACTTGGGGCCAATCGATTTCACCTATCAACCGGAACAAAGCGAGACCGTAAGTCTAGGCCGGCCGGTGGCTGACAAGTCCGGCAACAGCGGCTATCAGCTCTGGACCCAATACCGGCCTACCCACGCGCCAACGCAACCGCCGCCAGTGGCCACAATCGATGACTATCGCATCGAGACCGAGATTCGGCCGGATCTCAGTTTGGCCTCAGTCGCCAAGATCCGGCTTTCGGTGGCACGCAACACGCGAGCCGTCTCGCTCGGTCTCTCCGAACGCCTACATATTGGTTCCGCAACGATCAACGGACAGCCGGCGGAAGTCTTGCAATCAGATGGACGGATCGAATCCACGCCTGTGCCGGAAGACCGCCGCTTACCAATCTTTCTCCTCGTAAGCCAATCCGGCCTCAATGCCGGGAAGTCCTATGAAGTGGAACTGCGCTATGAGGGGTCCGTAATCAGCAAGACTGCGAACGGAAGCTACTACGTGAGCGATCGGAATGCCTGGTTTCCACATGCCGGGCCCACGTTTGCGACCTTCGATCTGACCTTCCGCTGCCCCGAAGCTCTGCGCCTGGTCTCAACGGGTGAATTGATTTCCGACGAGGTGGTAAAGGGAGTCCGGACCGTCCACCGCCGTTCGCTTAATCTCGAACGATTTGCGGGGTTCAATCTCGGCGAATATGTTTCCGCGTCCCAACAGCGCGGGCCCTACCGCATAGAATGCGATGCTAATCGAGGCTTCTCTCTGTTTCCAAAACTGGATGGGCAGGGCCTGATTACCTTAGCCACGAACCCCGAGGGCAACGAAGATTCCTCAATTCAGGCGATTCTTCAGCAAACCGGCGACCTGTTGGAGGCGTACGGTCGCCGCTGGGGCGCGCTTCCGATTCACGACGTTGTTGTCTCGCCGATACCCGGCTATTTCGGGCAGGGCTTCCCAGGCTTGATTTATTTGTCGACCGTCTCGTATGTGATGGAGGCTGACCGTCCGGAGGCGCTTCGCACACCTGCCATCGACGCGTTCTTTTCGGATATGCTGCTGCCGCACGAGACCGCCCATCAATGGTGGGGCAACATTGTTTCAGCAGCCGACTACCGGGCCGACTGGCTGATGGAGGCCATGGCCAGTGAGTCAGCGCTGGAGGTTTTGGAACAAACCAAGGGCCCCGCGGCAGTGGCGCAGGTGTTAGGGCTTTACAAAACCGATCTTGCGGAAGAACACAATGGGCACACTACCGAATCCGCTGGCCCAGTGGATTTTGGTTATCGCCTGGAAGACAGTGCGGGCCGTCGCGCCTGGCAAGTGATCACTTACGAAAAGGGCGCCTGGATCTTATGGATGCTGCGCAAACGAATGGGCTCGGATGCCTTTACCAAGATGCAAGCGGCGCTCTTGCAGCGGTTTCACAATCAACCCATTACCAACGAGGAGTTCCGAAAGGTGGCAAGCGAGTTCCTGCCGCCGCAATCACCCGATCATTCGCTCCAGCGATTCTTTGAGACGTGGGTTTCTAGCACTGGTTTTCCCGCACTAACCTTAAAAACGGACGCAAAGAACCACGAAAGCGGTTTGGAAATGGGCGCGGTCGACGACGATTTTCAGGCGGATATTCCCCTATCCTGCACTGACACGAACGGAACTTCAACGACCTATTGGGTTCGTGCGTCCACCGGCAGCAATTCGGTCGAACCTCCTTCCGGAGTATCGCGGTGCCAACTGCCTAGCTCGGATTCATTTCTGTATCGCCGATACCAATTTCGACGGTAACTTGTAGCGCCTTCCGACGTCGTTTCACCTGATGCTGAACCCCAGTACATTTCCAAGACCCAACTGCGGCGTATTAAGCTCTAGCGGAGCGGGCAGCGCCGTGTAAGAACCGCTGGAGCCGCTTCCTGATTTGCTCCACATCCCGCAGTTCGCATTCCCAAATCGTCAGGATTTTCCAGCCCTCTCATATACAACTTCGCCAACCGTCTGAGGAGGATTGGGCGACGATTCGGGCCAAAAGAAATGCTCTGAATATCGTCCTCGCAAGGCGACAAAGACGACCCGCGGCCTCAACTGAGGAACGCCAAAATCTGATGCATTTAAGAGCTTCCATCCGGTCTGAAAACCGAGCTTCCTCAATTCAATAGCCACATACTGGCGGTAATCATGGAAGACCCCCTCCAGAATGCCGCGAACGTTCTCGATCATCACGGCTCGCGGCCGGATTTGGTCCACTAGACGGATCATCGCTGGAAAGAGGTTTCGTTCGTCGTGTTTACCAAGCTGTTTGCCTGCTACCGAAAACGGCGGACACGGTAGGCCACCGGAAATAATATCCACTCCTTTATAGGCAGAACCATCAAATCGGTTAAGGTCTTCCTCAATCACATTCCACTGTGGCCGGTTCATTCGGAGAGTGGCGCATGCATTCTTGTCTATTTCGATCAAAGCTACATGCTCAATCCCGGCCTGTTCCAGCCCTAACGCTTGGCCTCCAGCACCGGCGCACAGTTCGAGAGTAGTCAGCCCGTCCGATTTAGGGACCACTATCGCCGGATCAAATCCGCGCCTCAGCGTGGGCCACGGATTGTCGGTCATTTCTGGGAACAGATGCGCGCTTGCATCTTCGCGCCACCGTTTCAGTGGTGCTTTGAATCGTCTCTGTCTTGTTTCGGATACTTTCACAGTTGAAGTGGTGACGTGTCGGCTCAATGAACTCTGTTTCTACCGATTCCCTTCATAGGTTATCTTGCTTGACGTGGCATCGTGCGCCGGCACGCTTCTGTCAGGCCCGACGGAACCTATTGCCGCTGTCGAAGCGTCTATCATCTTACTGCCAGATGTGAAATGGGATTGGTACTCAGAAGTTGGCTTGTGACCGGAAGGCCACTTGGCCGTACAACGCGCCGCAGCCTCACAGAGGATTAGTCCCGGAAACGCCCTTCCTTCCGCCCATCCTCCACTTTCCGCCACGCCGCCTTCGCCCGATCACAAAAAATCCAAATCTTTTATCCTCTTTCCTTCCACCCACGTACCGCCAATTTTTCCCGCGCGAAGTTCGTTTTCGCCCCTCGCCGTGCTACGTTCTACGCAGGCTCGCAAAGAGGAAAATTTCCTCATTTGCGGGCCATTTCCATTTCTGACTAGCGCACAGGCCGGTTGGTGGCCGTTGTGCGCGCTTGAACAAGGAGCCCAAAAAATGTCCACCTCTGCCCAAATCGCCGCCAATCAGGCCAACGCGCAACAGTCGACCGGCCCCGTCACCGACTCCGGTAAGGCCGCCAGTTCGCAAAATCGAAGAACCCACGGCTTCAGCGGCCGGTTCGCCCTCATGACGGGCGAAGACCCCGAAGAATTCACGGAACTCATCACCGCGCTCATCGACGAGCACCAGCCCTCGACCGCCACCGAAAGCATGCTGGTCGAGAAGATGGCCCAGCACTTCTGGACTGCCCGGCGTGCCACCAACCTACAGGCGCTCTCGTTCGCCGACGAGGAGACCCACCCCAAGCAGCTTGCTCTATATATGCGCTATGAAACAACGCACGATCGCGCCTTCCACAAGTGTCTGTCTGATTTATTAAAGCTGCGCGCGGAGCGCCGTAAAGCGCTCGAATCAGAGATAAAGTTGCGGTTGGATGAGGCCGCGTTTTATCAGCGAGCGGAAGACTCAAGAAAGATTGGGTTCGAATCGCAAAAGCAGCGTGAGGCCGATCAAGCCCGTAAACAAGAGCTCCACGAAGCTCGCGGAGGATGTCCCTGCCGCAGTTGCAGGTTGGCGGGGCGGGTAGGTTCATGTTACGCCACTTTCTCGGATGTGTCAGATGTTTTTTCTCGTCCGAGAATGGCGGCGAGAGTCCAGAAGTCCCGAGGCTGTAACGCAAACTGTGTAAACGGTGGAGCCGTTTTACTTACACCCCGTCAATGATTTCCGGTTTGAGGCGATCACCGAACATCATGGCGAGCTGATTCATTACTATATCCCAGCCTTGGCGGCGGGACCAGCGAT